>NZ_CALYQK010000010.1 GCF_945285465.1 uncultured Bartonella sp.
CTACCGAGCATTCCTAAAAGACAACTCCTTATTATATGAAAAGCCCGTAATGGCTACTTGAAGTTGGCAACCATAACGAACTCGTTGAGGCGTATATAAGGACACGCTTTAAGACGTGCAAGAGATGTTGAAAAGATTCATCTGCAAAACTGTACTTTTGATATTTTTTCCGCGATTAAAAGCAGCTTTTTCCAACTAAAAGCACCGTTAATCCAACAGTTTTTCAACCAATCTGGCGCAATATTGGTTTTGATATTACTGGATTTGTGTTTGTTAGCCGGACAAGACGCAATCAACATATAAACCGGTAAAACCGTATTTGACATGATACGGCAAGAGCAAATAATTCTAATATTAATGGAACCGATAACTTTGCGCTCGATCGGTCACAAAGTAAAACGATGCGCACAGCTTCGTGACTTGAATATAAACACTTCTTGGATAATTTAGTTATTGTGACTTCTTGGACAAAAGAATTCACCCCCCGAATAGCATGTTGATCTGAAGCGGAACGCTTCAAAACAGGAGAAATAAAATGAAGAAGATTCTCGCAGTGTCTTTAGCCGGTCTTTTGGCTGCAGCATCATTGGCATTGACTGCTCAAGCACGCAATGCTTCAGGCGACGGTTCAACTGAAGACAGCTATGTCGAAGGCCAAAAGGCAACCGCGCCGGAAGGAAAAGCGCCGCATGATCATGGCGGCAATGCCGGTCGTCACGAAGGTGATGGCTCGCGTGAAGACAGCTACGTCCCTGACCAGAAAAAAGATTCGCCGTTGGACAAGACAACTATTAAAGACGACGAAAAGGGCTCTTCCGACGACGGCACACCAAGAAAATAACTTCAAAAAATGGCGGGTTTTTACCCGCCTCTTTTTTGCCTTTAGGCCAAAGACAGATAATGGTCTTTCAGGCTTGATCCCTGTCGGATGGTCAGGATTGTAAGAAAGCTGCCCACTGCCAAACAAACAATAAAAAGGAAACAAATTTCTGCGCTGTCACTCATGAGCACAAGTCAACTCAGCGTTTGGCCCGTTAAATAGTTTTTCTCCGGACAATTTGCCGCACAAACAAACATACGTGATCCTGAAATATAGGTGACAGACGGCAAAATAAAGAAAACCGCGCTCGGTTTACCGATTTTGTTGCACGGGTTTTATTGCTATTCACGCCAAATTGTAGAATTGACGGATGAAATCCCAACCTTCCTCGGCACTTTCAACATAATTGAATAATTTTGGATCATCCGGTGAAATCATGCCCTGTTCGGCCAAATAATCGACATTTAGCACATTTTTCCAGAATTCTCGTCCAAACATCAAAACAGGTACGCGTTTCATCCGTCCGGTTTGGATAAGTGTCAGTGATTCGAACAATTCGTCGAGTGTGCCGAAACCGCCCGGGAAAATCGCAATCACTTTTGCCCGCATGAGAAAATGCATCTTACGCATAGCAAAATAGTGGAAATTGAAGCAAAGTCGGGGTGTTACATAGGGATTGGGAGCTTGTTCGTGTGGCAAAACGATATTAAGTCCGATGCTTGGGGCACCGACATCGGCAGCACCACGGTTGCCAGCCTCCATGACACCCGGTCCGCCGCCGGTAATAATAACAAATTCATGGTGGTTGGTTGTTGCCGAATAAAGCGAACAAAGCCGGGCAAATTTTCGCGCTTCGTCATAATAGCGCGATGCTTTCTCCAAATTTTTCTTTTGTTGTAGCGTTTGTGCCTTTTGCGCCTGTTTGCCCGGTTCGGGAATGCGGGCACCGCCAAACAAAACGACTGTCGATTTTATTCCATGTTCAACAAATCCGAACTCCGGTTTCATCAGTTCCAACCCGATTCGTAATGCCCGCAACTCGCGGCGCATCATGAAATCTTCATCAACATAGGCCAAGCGATAGGCAGGAGAGCGCGTTTGCGCGGTATCGGGAACCTCATGCACTTTTCGAGCATCTTCTTTAGAATGCGGAAAAGGTGTCCAGCCATTTTTTTCGCCATTTGCCATTTCGGATATGTCCTTTTCATTGACCAACAATGTTTCTTGCATTAGGCCGAAGAGAATAATTGCAGATGCTTTCGACTTACTTAACGGAGATCTCAGCCATGACCAATTTGCCCCAACTGGAATTAATTATAGAAAATGCGTTTAGTGAGCGCGAAAAAGTCAATAGCTCGACAAAGGGGGAAATACGCGATGCTGTTGAATGCGTACTCGAGCTTCTCGATAAAGGAAAACTTCGCGTTGCCGAACGCGAAACTGATGGTAACTGGAAAGTCCACCAATGGCTCAAAAAAGCGGTACTCTTGTCATTCCGGTTAAATCCGATGGCTCTCATTTCCGGCGGCCCTGATCACTCTTGCTGGTGGGATAAGGTGCCTTCGAAGTTTGACGGCTGGAAAACTGGCGACTTTGAAAATGCCGGCTTTCGTGCCGTCCCGAACGCCATTGTGCGCCGCTCGGCCTATATTGCACCGAGTGTCGTGTTGATGCCATCCTTTGTCAATATTGGCGCCTATGTCGGTGAAGGAACAATGGTTGACACATGGGCAACCGTTGGCTCTTGTGCGCAAATTGGCAAACATGTCCATCTTTCCGGTGGTGCGGGCATTGGCGGCGTTCTCGAACCGTTGCAGGCCGGCCCCACAATTATTGAAGACAATTGCTTTATCGGTGCCCGTTCGGAAGTTGTCGAAGGCTGCATCATACGTGAAGGTGCTGTGCTTGGAATGGGCGTCTTTATCAGCCAGTCAACCAAGATCGTTGACCGTGCCACAGGCCAGATTTCCTATGGCGAAGTGCCGCCCTATTCTGTTGTTGTTGCCGGCACAATGGCCGGTAAACCCTTTCCCAATGGCGAGCCGGGCCCCAATCTCTATTGTGCTGTTATCGTAAAACGGGTCGATGAAAAAACCCGCTCGAAAACTTCGGTAAACGAACTATTGCGCGACTGATTGGCCAATCCTTGTTGCACCCCCCTTCTATTAAAAAGCCGAAGGTGCAATTGCCAAAGCCACGCCGTCGGATGACGCAAATAAAAACCGGCTCGACATAATTTCGTGCCGGTTTTGCTTAGCTGTTGCCATTGTCACGAGAAATTGTGAAAAAAGTGAAGAGGTTTGCCCAGTCCACCTTTTTCACAACAAAAAAGAACGCAGCAGAGCATGCGGGGGTATAACTCTGCTGCGTCGGACTCTGATCTTTAGCAAGACCAAAGTCCAACCGTTATCAGACCGTTGCGGCCCGAAAAACTCGGCTTTTCAAAATTTACGGCAAGGTTATTAGTTGGCTTATTTTTCTCCGTCAACATCCAATAATCGCACGCCAAGAAAATAATTTTCATTCCGACACTTTATGATTGAGGGGGTAAAATGAACATACTATGCAAATTGCAATTTATGACAAAAACATCAAAATTCTTCCTCACTTTGTCGGAAAATTAATAATTAAATCGATTAATTTATAAAATAAATCGAATCACAGATCATTTGCCCGCCTTTTGATTATGACAAAGTTTCAATTTCTGATTGACGACCCGACACGTAAAAACTGGAATTCCATAACGTTGCAACGAAAGTGGTCGACTAAAAAAGGTTTTTCGCCGGGCAAAAAACACCGCCTTATTTTTCGAGCCCATTTTGTTGTTGCCAATCCTGTTTTGCCGCGAGTAACCGCTATTCCGACATTTTTAACGCCTGAATAAAGGCTTCTTGGGGAATTTCCACCTTGCCAAATTGGCGCATGCGTTTTTTACCTTCCTTCTGTTTTTCAAGAAGTTTACGTTTGCGGCTGACATCACCACCATAACATTTGGCCGTAACATCCTTGCGTAGGGCACGGATATTTTCACGGGCAACAATTTTTCCGCCAATTGCTGCCTGAATCGGTATCTGGAACATATGTTGGGGAATCAGCTCTTTCAATTTTTCACACATTGACCGCCCGCGTTTTTCAGCGGCTGAACGATGCACCAATACCGAAAGCGCATCAACCGGCTCGCCATTAACCAGAATAGTCATTTTGACCAGATCACCTTCACGATAATCTGTCACATGATAATCAAAAGAGGCATAGCCTTTTGAAATTGATTTCAACCGGTCATAAAAATCAAAAACAACTTCATTGAGCGGCAGATCATAAGTGACCATTGCCCGTGTACCGACATAGGAAAGATCAATCTGGACACCACGGCGTTCCTGACAAAGTTTCAAAATAGCACCAAGATATTCGTCCGGTGACATGATTGTTGCTCGTATCCATGGCTCTTCGATAGACGCGATTTTGACGACATCAGGCATATCGGCAGGATTGTGCAGTTCTTTGACCGAACCGTCCGTCATATTCATGCGATAGACAACTGAAGGTGCGGTGGCAATCAGATCAAGGTTGAACTCACGTTCAAGACGCTCTTCGATAATTTCCAGATGCAGAAGCCCCAAAAATCCGCAGCGAAAGCCGAATCCCAAGGCAGCTGAAGTTTCCATCTCGAAGGAGAAACTTGCGTCATTCAAGCGAAGTTTGCCCATTGCGGCACGAAGATCGGCAAAATCGGCGGCATCAACCGGAAAAAGCCCGCAAAACACCACCGGCTGAGCCGGTTTGAAGCCCGGTAAAGCATGATCACAAGGGCGGTGCTCTTCAGTGATTGTATCACCAACGCGGGTATCGGCCACTTCTTTGATTGAAGCGGTGATAAAGCCGAGTTCTCCCGGACCGAGTGCGTCGATTGCAACCATTTTCGGCGTGAAAACGCCAACCCGTTCAACCGGATATCTGGCGCCTGTACCCATCATGCGAATGGTTTGGCCTTTTTTCAAAACACCATCAATCACCCGAACGAGAACAATGACACCCAGATAAGCATCGTACCAGCTATCAACCAGCATGGCTTTGAGCGGTTTGTTTGCATCTCCTTCTTTGGGAGCCGGCAGTTTGTGAACAATAGCTTCCAAAACCTCGTCAACACCCATACCGGTTTTGGCAGAAATTTCAATGGCATCACCGGCATCAATACCGATAACCTCTTCGATCTGCTCTTTCACCCGTTCCGGTTCGGCAGCCGGCAAATCGACCTTATTCAAAACAACGACCAGTTCATGATTATTGTCAATTGCCTGATAGACATTGGCAAGCGTTTGCGCTTCAACACCTTGGGAAGCATCAACAACCAGAAGCGAGCCTTCACATGCGGCAAGCGAGCGCGAAACCTCATAGGCAAAATCGACATGCCCCGGCGTATCAATAAGGTTCAGAATATATGTTTCACCGTTTTTTGCCTTATAGTGCAAGCGCACTGTCTGGGCTTTTATCGTTATGCCACGCTCGCGCTCGATATCCATCGAATCAAGCACTTGTTCTTTCATTTCCCGCACATCAAGGCCACCGGTCATCTGGATGAGCCGGTCGGCCAAGGTTGATTTTCCGTGGTCGATATGAGCCACGATGGAAAAATTTCGTATATGGTCGCGATCTATTGTCATGAAATGCGATTTAGCAAGGAACGCAAAGAAAGGCAAAGCCGAAATGCATCAATAAAGTCGCGTTCGTGAAAAACATTTGCTTTCCACAAAAACGATCGATTACAAAAATAATCAAGAACACTACCAATTCTTTAGGCTGATAGACTGTTTATTGCCGACAGAAAAATGATCGCCTTTGACAAATCTTCAAAGGCATACAATATGAATAGTTCACGCTATTGCTTATCCAAGAACACTTTTTTGCAATTTCGGCCAGACGAACTGTTTGTATTTTACCAATAAAGCAAAGCAAAAAATTGATTTAGACGGCATTGTCTTTCTTGCGTCTTTTCGGTTTCAATTCGGAAACAAGAATTCCAGCGATAATGAAAAAGGCACCCAGAAGTGCCAGATGGGGCAAACGTTCGCCAGCAATGCGCCCGACTACTCCGGCCCAGACAGGTTCGCCCGTATAGATAATTGTTGCCCGCGTTGGCGAGACGGATTTTTGTGCCCAATTCATCGTCAACTGGATAAGCGCACTCATTGCGGCCAAATTGGCTGCGGCCAAAAACCATCCCCATGAAAAGGCCGGGATATGCTCATCATAGAAAGGCATAACGGTAAAAGACAAAATACCGGCAACATAAAGCTGGACAACGGTGACGCGGCGGCTGTCAACACGACCAGCAAACAGACTGATGAAAACAATTTCTGAAGCTATCGCAAAAGCCGAGATGAGGGTAAAAAATTCACCTTTTGAAAAAGCCAACCCATCCAATTTTTGTCCGGAGACAAGAAGCAGGCCAACAAACGCAAGGATAACGCCGATTATACTTGTCAGGTGTGGGCGTTTTCGTAAAATCATCCATTGCATGAGTGGCACCAACGGCACATAGATAGCGGTTATAAACGCTGATTGGCTGCTTGCGATAGTCTTCAATCCTGCCGTTTGAAGGCTGTAGCCAAGAAAAATCGGAATACCGATAACTATTCCGGCAAAAAGGTCATGAAGTGTCAGGTTTCTAAGACTACGCCAAAACAGGATGCTGGCAAAAATACCTGCCAAAATAAATCGAAAGCCGACAAAAAAAAGCGGCCCACTCGTGCGCATTGCCATGTGGATAATAAGAAATGTTGTTCCCCAAAGAAAGGTAATACCGATCAAGGCAAGTTCTTCTCTGGTAATTAAGAAAATTCGCTTTTTCCCACTATCAACCATTCAGCCTGCCTATCAGGCTATGAAGAAAAACATCAAGTTGCGGAACAGTTATGTCAACAAAAGGAGGATTTTCTTTCGTTTCCCCGCCTCCTACCCATAGAGTGGTCATGCCCAATTTTTTGCTGGCCGCAATATTGGCAAGACTATCTTCAAACATTGCGGTTTTTTCCGGTAAAATTGAAAAATGGCCTAAAAACCGGTTATAGGCCTGCGGAAAGGGCTTAGGCAAAAAATCGGTAAAAGTGACATCATAAATGCCATCGAAACACCGGGTTAAACCTCTATGCGCCAAAACCCGTTCGGCGTGGGCACGATCTGCGTTGGTAAATATGAATTTTCGCCCGGGCAAAAGCGAAATATCTTTAGCAAGTTGGTAGTTTGGCTTTAGCGCCGAATAGTCGATATTATGGACATCTTTAAGATAATCATCGGCATCGACAAAATATTCTTCAATCATTCCCCACAATGCACCGCCATAGGTATCACGGAAATGGCGGCGAAGACGCTTGACCTCTTCGTCATCATCTATCTCAAGCTGCTTTTTGACATAGGCGCTGATGCGTTTGTCGATCTGTGCCCAAAGGCCGCTCACACGCGGATAAAGTGTGTCGTCAAGATCAAATACCCAAACATTAACGGATTTAAGTCGAGCCGCTTGCTTGTTGTCTGTCATGGTACAATCAACGTGCCTGCACCGCGTTCTGTAAACAGTTCAAGAAGCACAGAATGGGCTGTTTTACCGTTCAATATAACGACACCTTCAACACCCCGATCAATAGCTTCGATACAAGTTTCGACTTTGGGAATCATGCCACCGGAAATTGTGCCATCGGCCATGAGCTTTTTGCATTGTTCGACGGTTAATTCTTTATAGAGCACATCATCTTTACTGAGCACACCTGGAACATCTGTCAAAAACAACAGACGCTTGGCTTTTAGTGCACCGGCAATTGCACCGGCAAAAACATCGGCATTGATATTATAAGTATTGCCATCACGTCCCGGTGCAACAGGTGCAATGACGGGTATCATTTCTGAGCGGGCAAGCAGATCGAGCAAGGTACGGTCAACCTCTACCGGTTCACCAACAAAGCCGAGATCAAGAATGCGCTCGATATTGGAATCGGGGTCTATAACTTTCTTTTGGGCTTTTTTTGCAAAAACCATGTTGCCGTCTTTTCCGCAAAGACCGATTGCCCATTCTCCTTCCGCATTGATCATGGCAACAATTTCTTTGTTAATCGACCCTGCCAACACCATCTCGACAATTTCAACAGTTTTTGCGTCGGTAACACGAAGCCCGCCCTCGAACTTCGATTCAATACCCATTTTGCCAAGGAGCTTAGCTATTTGCGGACCACCGCCATGAACAACAATAGGATTAATTCCCGATTGCTTGAGAAGGGCAATATCGCGGGCAAAAGCACGCCCCAATTCCGGGTCACCCATAGCATGACCGCCATATTTTACCACAACCGTTTTATTTTCATACTTTTGCATATATGGCAGTGCTGCAGAAAGCAACGCGGCCTGCTTTTCGGCAACCTCAACCGCGCTCGTTGTCGTGTCGTTCATAAATCGCTCTCCTCAAAAGCCAAAAATAGCTATAAATGCCTCTATAACAGCAATAGATCTCTTTGACTAAAACTTTTAACGCTCAACAATGCTTTCACGTTATCGCAAAGAAATGTATTTTTCCATCGGAACAATTTAACACTAGACAAGAATTTTTTACTCGCTAGATTTCGTTATGGAGGAATTTGCAAACTGGGAGGTTGCATAATGTCGTCTTATGATAAAATCTATAATGATTGGCTCGAGCATCCACAGGCTTTTTGGGGCAAAGCGGCCGAACTGATTGATTGGTTCAAACCCTATGACAAAGTATTTGATGAAAATGCCGGCGTTTACGGCCGCTGGTTTGAAGGGGGAAAAACCAATGCCTGCTATAATGCCATAGACCGCCATATCAAGGCAGGTCGCGGCGAACAGGTAGCTATTTATTATGACAGCCCGGTCAGTAACGGCAAAAGGGCTATCACCTATCAGGAACTTTCTGACGAAGTGCAGGCGCTGGCAGCTTTCATGCAGGATATCGGTGTCAAAAAGGGTGATCGCGTTCTCATCTATATGCCGATGATACCTCAGGTTTTTACCTCGGTTTTCGCCTGCACACGCATAGGTGCGGTGCATTCCATTGTTTTTGGCGGCTTTTCAGCCAGAGAACTCGCCGTTCGTATTGACGATTGCCAACCAAAAATCATTATCGCGGCGTCCTGCGGCATTGAACCGACGCGTGTTGTGCCCTACCAAGCCATGGTCAACCAGGCGATCGACATTGCCAACCACGAGGTCGAGCACTGCATTGTCCATGAACGACCCATTATTCAAAAAGCGCCCGAGGGTTTATTCGTCTTACAGGAAGGGCGCGACTTCGATTATGCTGTCCTCATCAAAGAAAATATGGGCCGTAAAGTTGACTGTGTCGAACTTGATGCGACCGACCCGCTTTATATCCTTTATACTTCCGGCACAACGGGCAAACCCAAAGGCGTTATGCGCGATATAGGGGGGTATATTGTTGCACTTTCTTGGACAATGGGGGCTGTTTTCAACATCAAGCCCGGTGAAGTCATGTTTACCGCTTCCGATGTCGGCTGGGTCGTTGGCCATTCCTATATCCTTTATGCACCACTTCTTATTGGTGCAACCTCAGTGCTTTACGAAGGCAAACCCGTCGGTACACCCGATCCCGGAACTTTCTGGCGCGTTTGCAAAGAATATAATGTACGCTCGTTTTTTTCGGCGCCAACGGCATTTCGTTCTATCAAACGTGAAGACCCTGATGGTGACTATGCCAAATCTTATGATTTACCGAATTTACAAGCAATGTTCGTCGCTGGCGAGCGTGCCGACCCGGATACACTGGAATGGGCGACAAGTCTGTTCAATGTGCCCGTTATCGACAATTGGTGGCAAACCGAAACCGGCTGGCCAATTGCCGCAAACCCGTTGGGAATTGGTCTTTTACCAATCAAATTTGGTTCGCCGACACGGCCAATGCCGGGCTATGCAACAGATGTTTTGGATGATGATGGTAACAAAGTTGCAGCTGGCACCTTCGGCAATCTTGCGTTCCGTCTGCCTCTGCCGCCCGGATGTTTGCCAACTTTATGGCATGCTGACGAGCAATTCAAAAAGACCTATCTCGAGCGATTTCCCGGTTATTATAACTCCTCCGATGCCGGATATATTGATGATGATGGCTATGTTTTCGTTATGAGCCGTACCGATGACATTATCAACGTCGCCGGTCATCGTTTATCGACAGGAGGGATGGAAGAAGCGATAGCCGGACATCATGACGTGGCAGAATGTGCCGTCATCGGCATTCATGACAAATTGAAAGGACAAGTACCTTGTGGCTTTATTGTCCTTAATCACAATGTCGATCGCCAGGAAACAATCATTGAAAAAGAATGTGTCGCCCGTATTCGTGAAATAATCGGCCCGGTTGCCGCTTTCAAACTTATCATAACGGTACAAAAGTTACCAAAAACCCGCTCGGGCAAAATTTTACGTGGCATGATGCGCAAAATCGTCGATGGCGAGCAATGGACAGTTCCAAGCACAATTGAAGATCCTGCTACACTTTACGCGATCGAGGAGGTTGTCAAAACACGTGACCTTCATTAAAAAATTCAATTTCTGAACGCTTATCTAGCCGATCACCAAACGATATTGGTTGTGGTTGACAAACAAAAGCATCATTGTGATTAAAATTACGCTGGCGTTTTTTCATAGTGAAAACAATTGCAGTAGCAAGCTTTATCGGCGCTATATTCTATCGCGATTGTTTGGTCTTCCTCGCCAAATCGTTGCGGCGCGTTTATTGGTTTGAGCTAATAAACGCACTATTGCGATGAGTTGTGCGCAGGCAAAATTTCAAAAATATACCAATATAAAAGGGCTGATCCGCCGGGTGAGAAAGCCGATATGACAGACTGTTTACTATCGCTTTTGATGGCGATTTTTATTGATAAAAAAGTCGATAAAAGCACGCAAGGCAGCGCGCATTTTTTGTTGCGGATAGTAAATATAAAAACCTGAAAACGCTGGTGTCCAGTCTTCCATCACTTGAACAAGTTGGCCTTTTTTAAGTTCGTCTTTGACATAATCTTCAAACAGATAGGCAAGGCCTATATGCTGAAATACTGCATCAATAGCCAATTGATGGTTGTTGACAATCAGTTGTTCGGGCGGTGTTACAATCATTTTTTTTCGCCCCCGCTCGAATTCCCAGACATAGGTGCGTTTATCATTAAAACGATATAAAATTGCCTTATGACTTTTCAAATCGCGCGGGTGCTGAGGACGACTATGGTTGTCGAAATAGTGCGGCGTCGCAACTAGAACACTGCGCAAATCGCCACCGATTTTTGCCGCAACCATATCCTTCTCGACATGCTCGTGAATACGAATACCCGCGTCAAAACCTGATTCGACAATATCGACAAAACGGTTATCTATAACCAGATCAAGTACGATATCCGGAAAGCTCTTGGTAAATTCTCCCAAATAGGGCGCAATAAGAAATTTTGCCGCCGAATACCCGGTATTTATTCGCAATTTTCCCGAAACTTTATTGTGGGCAGCCTTTGCTTCATTAAAACCGTCTTCAATCATTCTGAGAGCCGCGGCAGTTTGGCGAATAAGTACCTTGCCTTCTTCGCTCAAATTCAAACTGCGTGTGGTACGGTTAAAAAGCTGTACTGCCAAGCTTTCCTCAAGTTTTCCAATAGCATAGGAAACTGCCGACGGTGCAATATTGAGCCGCCTTGCGGCAGCACGAAAACTCCCCTCTTTGACAACGGCTTCAAAAATTACCAGATGAGAAAGTTGTTGCCTGTCCATATTCTGTTTCCGTTTTTTCTTCCCGTTTTAGTGTTCTAAAATTTCGTTCAGCTATATCAAATTAAACAGTATAAAAAAACACCCGGACTTCCTTTAAGCTAGCCTGGTGAATGTCAATGAATATCAGGAGTTTTCGCATGAAGAACCGGAAAATCGGTGCGCTAACAGTTTCAGAAATAGGGCTTGGATGCATGGGATTTACCCATGCCTATGGCGGTGATGACGAGCAATCTGCCATAAAAACCCTGCACCGGGCCGTAGAACTTGGCATAACCCTGTTTGATACGGCCGAAATGTATGGCCCCTTTAATAACGAAATTCTGGTTGGTAAAGCCTTGAAGCCTTTTCGTGATCATGTCTCCATTGCAACCAAATTCGGTTTTAAATTTGAAAAACAGGCCGATAATACCCTGACGGCGACAGGGCTTGACAGCAGGCCGGAGCATGTCCGTGAGGTTGTCGAAGCCTCGCTCAAACGGCTTGGCGTTGACGTGATCGACCTTCTCTATCAGCACCGGGTTGACCCGAATGTGCCGATTGAAGATACGGTTGGTGCAATGGCAGATCTTGTCAGGCAAGGGAAAGTGCGTTTTCTCGGGCTTTCAGAAGCCAATAGCAAGATAATCCGCCGCGCCCACAAGGTTCATCCAATCACTGCTGTGCAGAGCGAATATTCTTTATGGTCGCGCGAGCCGGAAAAAGATGTTTTGGCAACCTGTCAGGAACTTGAAATAGGCTTTGTCCCATATAGCCCGTTGGGACGTGGCTTCTTTGCCAGCGATTTTTCAATAGAAGGGCTAGCCGATAATGATTTTCGCCGTGAATTGCCGCGATTCCAGCAGGATGCGCTTGAAAAAAACCGGCAATTGCTTGTCGATATGGAAAAAATGGCCGAAGAAAAAAATGCCACTATTGCCCAACTTGCTCTTGCCTGGGTTCTTCATCAGGGTGATTTTATTGTGCCGATTCCCGGTGCTCGTAAAATCCGCCATCTCGAAGACAATGTCGCGGCAACAGATCTTCAACTTTCCAAAGCCGATTGCCAGCGTCTTGAAACAATCATCAATCCGCAAAAAGTTATAGGCAACCGTTATAGCGAAGAACGTGCAAAACTCTTCGGCACCCGTTAACAACGGAACGATGGCTGATCAGCGGCGTTGACAATTGTTTCCGTAAAATTTCAGGACATGAAATAATCGTCCACTTGCTCATGCCCTGATCAGCGGCACGAATGATTCTTTGTTCGATTTTTTTCAAAACTTTGCGATTTTTGCAAAACAGTGTGGAAAAGCGGCATTGCAACGTGGTGGCACCAAATGCGCTTGTCAAAGATGCCACCTGCGATACTTCCCACTCAGTTAGCCGATTTGCTCCAATGTATAGGGCAAAACATCCCGCTCGTTATAATTGACTGTCAGCCGGTGTTTTAGCGGTGGAGCGGCCCGATTTGGACAGCGCGTGCGCGGGCAAATGCGGCACGATATGCCAATTTGTTCATAGGAGGCATTGTTATCAAGCTTAAGACCGTCGGCATAAACAAATCGCGAAGCATTCGCTATTTCACAACCGAATGCCAAAGCATAATGGGGATGGGGGCTACGATAACCGCCATTTCCCTTGACAACCTGTACGGCAAGACAAAGATAGCGCACGCCATCAGGTGTTTCGGCCAGTTGCCGAATAATATTTCCGGGTGTCTCGAATGCTTGATGGGCATTCCACACAGGACAGGCAACGCCGTAGCGGCCAAATTGCAATTTAACAGCACTGTGGCGTTTGGTAATATTGCCAGCCCGATCGACACGGGCAAAGAAAATCGGAACACCTTTCATCCCGGGTCTTTGCAACGTCGAGAGCCGATGACAAACCTGTTCCAGTGACACGCCGAAACGAGCCGCCAAAAGCTCTATATCATGGCGCAACAAGTTGGCCGTATGTAAAAAAGATTTATAAGGCAGAACAAGCGCACCAGCAAAATAATTATAAAGGCCAATGCGACAAATGGCATTTGCTTCTTCCGATTTGAAAGCGGCTTTGGCAATAATATCCTCACAAAGACGATCCGCTTCAAAACGGGCAAGCTGGACAGCAAGCTGGAACGTGCGTTTTTGTGGCGCGATATAGGGGTTTAAGGTCAATACGTGCGTTGTAGGGTCATATCGGCGCACCATACCATCATCGGAAGCCCCCCAGCGCACAATTATCCGGTATTTTTCTTCAAGCCGCCGAATAAGCGCTGAATGATTGTCACTCTCGCCAAGACCGATTTCGGCGGCAAGATTTTCAGCATGGCGATCAAGTTCGTCGATATAATTGTCAACAAAATGAAAAAAATCCCGAACCTCTTCATAAGGTAGAACTTCGGTAAGCCCGCTTGCTTGCAACCGTCCGTCGCTACTGGCCAATTGCTCAGAAGCAAGTTTGTAGGCCTGATGACAGGTGATAAGCGCCCGCGCCAGACTGGGGGCGTTTTGCGTGATAATGCGCAATTCCTGCGTTGTCGACTGGTTGTTTCTAAATAACGGGTCGGCCAGTGTTTCGGTTAACGCCGACAGCAAGCGGTCGTCTTCGCCGGAAGAAAGCGTTGCAATATCGACATGGAATTTTTCCGCCAATGACAGAAGTACCGCCGCCGAAACCGGTCGCTGGTTATTTTCTATCTGATTGAGATAGGATGTCGAAATACCGATACGATCGGCAAAACGGGCCTGGGTTAATTGTTGATCTTCACGTAATTTGCGCACTTTGCGCCCGATATAGAGTTTTCCGATAGCCATGTTGTTCACAATTTTGCAATTTACATTTTGCATTTTTATAACTTATGCATTTGTACACGATCAAGCTTTATTATTTTTTTCGCTGTGATAGTTTGGTTTCCGGGAGAAGAAAGGCGTGGCCTTTCACTTGTCCAATATTGGTGGGAGGAAAAGAAAAGGCTGCGTTGGGGGAAAACGCGCCTTTTCTTTTTTTTAAGCTCTTTTTCACTCCTGATCTTAACAGCGTCCTCGTCGGGATTGCGTTGTTGTTTTGCTTGTTTTCAAAGCTTCAGGAGGGAAAATGCGTGCAATACTCAAACAGCTGGAAGAACGGCGCATTAATGCCCGTTTAGGCGGTGGGCAACAGCGTATAGACGCCCAACATGCAAAAGGAAAACTGACCGCGCGTGAACGGCTTGATGTGCTTCTCGACGCTGGTTCGTTTGAAGAATATGACATGTTTGTCAATCATCGCTGCACAGATTTCGGCATGGAAAAACAAAAATATGCCGGCGATGGTGTGGTAACAGGCTGGGGCACGATTAATGGCCGCCAGGTTTATGTTTTTTCTCAGGATTTTACCGTTCTTGGTGGTTCACTTTCCGAAACACATGCGCAAAAAATATCAAAGATTATGGATATGGCCGTTCGCAATGGCGCCCCCGTCATTGGCCTTAACGATTCCGGCGGCGCCCGTATCCAGGAAGGTGTTGCCTCGCTTGCCGGCTACGCGGAAGTCTTCCGCCGCAATGTTGATGCTTCAGGTGTTGTGCCGCAAATATCGGTCATTATGGGCCCCTGTGCCGGTGGTGCAGTCTATTCGCCCGCTATGACCGATTTTATTTTTATGGTGCGTGATTCGTCCTATATGTTTGTAACAGGGCCCGATGTTGTCAAAACTGTCACTAACGAAATTGTGACTGCCGAAGAACTGGGCGGCGCAACTACCCACATCCAGAAATCATCGGTTGCTGACGGAGCATTTGAAAACGACGTCGAAGCACTGGAAAATATCCGCCTGCTTTTTGATTATTTGCCATTAAACAGCAATGAAAAGCCGCCTGTCAGACCTTTTTATGACGATATCGAACGCTTCGACATGAAACTTGATACGCTCATACCCGATTCGTCAACAAAGCCTTACGATATGAAGGAACTCATTTTGAGTATTGCGGATGAGGGCGGCTTTTTCGAGTTGAAAGAGAATTTTGCAAGAAACCTGATTACCGGTTTTATCCGGCTCGAAGGGCGCACCATTGGCGTTGTTGCCAACCAGCCGCTTGTTCTGGCCGGTTGCCTCGATATCGACACGGCGCGTAAAGGAGCGCGTTTTGTCCGCTTTTGCGATGCGTTCAACATTCCCATTCTTACTCTTGTCGATGTGCCCGGTTTTTTACCGGGAACGGCACAAGAATATAATGGTGTGATTATCCATGGCTCCAAACTTTTGTTTGCCTATAGTCAGGCGACAGTGCCGATGGTAACAGTTATTACCCGTAAAGCCTATGGCGGTGCCTATGATGTGATGGCATCCAAGCATATCGGAGCAGATATCAATTATGCCTGGCCGACGGCAGAAATTGCCGTGATGGGTGCAAAAGGTGCCACAGAAATTCTTTATCGCTCCGAGCTTGGCAACAAAGAACAAATTACCGGTCTCACCGAAGAATATGAAAACCGGTTTGCCAATCCGTTTGTCGCCGCAGAACGCGGATTTATTGATGAAGTCATCATGCCGCATTCGACACGAAAACGGGTGGCTCGCGCTTTTGCCGCGCTTTTCAACAAAAAGGTAAAAAACCCCGACCGTAAACATGACACTATTCCGCTGTGAGGCTGAAAATGATTAAGAAAATCCTGATTGCCAATCGTGGCGAAATTGCCTGTCGCGTTATCCGCACAGCAAAGCGAATGGGCATAAGAACGGTCGCTGTCTATTCCGATGCCGATGCCAATGCCTTTCATGTGCGCGAAGCGGACGAAGCCATTCACATTGGTGCCTCGCCCTCGTCACAATCCTATCTTGATATCGAAAAAATTATTTCAGCTGTCAAACAAAGTGGTGCCGATGCTGTCCATCCCGGCTATGGTTTTTTGTCGGAAAACCCGGTCTTTGCCGAGCGGCTGGATAAAGAAGGCATCAACCTGATCGGCCCACCGGCACGTGCCATGCGCGCCATGGGCGACAAGATCACCTCGAAAAAACTTGCCGCAAAAGCTGGCGTTTCGACTGTTCCCGGTCATATGGGATTGATTGAAAGTAGTGATGAAGCGGTTAAAATTGCCCGCGAGATCGGCTATCCGGTTATGATCAAGGCTTCTGCCGGCGGTGGCGGCAAGGGCATGCGAATTGCACGGAACGATAACGAGGCCGAAGAGGGCTTTCAGGCATCCAAAAATGAAGCCAAGTCGTCTTTTGGCGATGATCGTATTTTTATTGAAAAATTTGTTACCGAACCGCGCCATATCGAAATCCAGATCATGGGCGACAAACATGGCGATATTATTTATCTCAATGAGCGTGAATGTTCCATTCAGCGGCGCAATCAGAAGGTGATCGAAGAAGCACCATCACCCTTTCTTGATGAAAAAACCCGCAAAGCCATGGGCGAGGAGGCTGTCGCGCTTGCGCGTGCCGTCAATTATTATTCGGCGGGAACTGTTGAATTTATTGTTGATGGCAACCGCAATTTTTATTTTCTGGAAATGAATACCCGACTTCAGGTCGAGCATCCCGTCACCGAAATGATAACCGGCCTTGATCTTGTTGAATTGATGATCCGTATTGCCGATGGCGAACCCTTGCCGCTTGCCCAAAGCGACGTCAAACGTGACGGCTGGGCATTGGAATGCCGCCTTTATGCCGAAGACCCGTACCGAAATTTTTTGCCCTCGACCGGCAGACTTACCCGTTATAACCCGCCCATCGCAACTGAACGCCCTGATAAGACAAAAATTCGCAATGATGGCGGCGTTTATGAAGGCGGTGAAATCTCGATTTATTATGACCCGATGATTTCAAAACTGGTCACCTGGGGGCCGGATCGCGAAGCGGCAATTGCAACAATGCAGGAAGCACTCGACAGGTTTGAAGTGGAAGGTATCGGACATAATCTGCCCTTTCTGTCATCTGTCATGCGGCAAAAACGTTTTCGAGATGGCAAACTCACGACCGCCTATATCGCCGAAGAATTTCCCGACGGTTTTAACGGTGTTACGCCAACGCCTGAAGAAACCCGCGCTTTTGCGGCGGTTGCCGCTTTTATCAACCGTAAGTTGCAAAATCGGGCGTCTATGATTTCCGGAACACTCGATAACCACCGCCGCGTGGTTAAAAACGAGTGGGTCGTATCACTATTCGATGACGTGTATCCACTTGTTTCTGGCGATGATCAATCGCAAACCGGCATCGAATTTGCCGATGGAGAACGAATGTCTGTCGAAAGCCACTGGTTACCCGGAATGACCATTTGCGAATTTTGTGTTTCGGACATGGATCCTATGGTCGTCAAGGTCGATATAAAAGCGACTGCCATTCGGCTACGCTCAAGAGGAATTGACGCGATTGTTCATGTCCGTGAACCACGCGTTGCTAACCTTGCAGCGCTGATGCCGGTAAAACTGCCGCCCGATACATCCAAACTGCTGCTTTGCCCCATGCCCGGTGTCATCACAGCGCTTTTGGTCAAAGAAGGAGACGGGATTGAAGCCGGACAGCCTCTTGCCGTCGTTGAAGCCATGAAAATGGAAAATATGTTGCGATCGGAAAAAAAGAGCAAAGTCAGCCATATCGCCGTAAAAATCGGTCAAAGTCTCAATGTTGACGAAACCATTATGGAGTTCGAATAGACATGGCTAATTCTGTAGACATCGAGAAATGGAAAAAACTGGCCGAAAAAGAGTTGAAGGCACCCTCTGAAACACTTCTATGGCAAACACCGGAGGGTATCGCGGTCAAGCCTGTCTATACAAAAGACGATCTTGAAGACAACGATATTCTGGATAGTCTGCCCGGTTTGGAGCCTTTTTTACGCGGGCCACGAGCCACCATGTATACCGGGCGGCCATGGACAATCCGCCAATATGCCGGATTTTCGACAGCAGAAGAATCGAATGCTTTTTATAAAAAAGCTCTGGCGAGTGGCCAAAAGGGGCTTTCGGTTGCTTTTGATCTAGCAACACATCGCGGTTATGATTCAGACCATCCGCGCGTTGTCGGTGATGTCGGCAAAGCCGGCGTTGCCATTGATTCAGTCGAAGACATGAAAATTCTGTTTGACGGCATACCACTTGATCAAATGTCTGTTTCCATGACGATGAACGGTGCTGTTATTCCAATTCTTGCCAATTTTATTGTTGCCGGCGAAGAACAGGGCGTCTCGCGACGCGACCTTTCAGGCACCATCCAGAATGACATTTTAAAAGAATTCATGGTGCGCAACACCTATATCTACCCGCCGGAAGCATCTATGCGCATCATTGCCGATATTATAGAATATACAGCCAAGGAAATGCCGCGCTTCAATTCGATTTCGATTTCTGGCTACCATATGCAGGAAGCAGGCAGCACACTTGTGCAAGAGCTGGCATTTACGCTTGCTGATGGGCGCGAATATGTGCGGGCAGCACTCAATAAAGGGCTTGATATTGACGAGTTTGCCGGCCGTCTTTCTTTTTTCTTCGCCATTGGTATGAATTTTTTTCTTGAAGCGGCAAAATTGCGTGCCGCACGCTTTTTATGGTCGCGCATTATGCACGAGTTTGCACCCAAAAAAGCGTCGTCCCTGATGTTGCGCACCCACTGCCAGACATCCGGTGTTTCCTTGCAAGAACAGGATCCTTATAATAATATTGTGCGTACAGCCTATGAAGCACTGGCAGCTGTTTTGGGCGGCGCCCAGTCGCTCCACACCAATTCTTTTGACGAAGCTATCGCCCTGCCGACTGAATTTTCCTCGCGTATCGCCCGCAATACCCAACTTATTTTACAAAATGAAATGGGGCTGACCAAGGTCGTCGATCCGCTTGCCGGCTCCTATTATGTTGAAACACTGACAAAAGAACTCATCAATAAAGCTGGTGATCTCATGGAAAAAATTGAAGCCATGGGCGGCATGACCAAGGCTGTTATTGAGGGTTTGCCAAAACGTCTCATCGAAGAGGCGGCAACAGCACGTCAGGCTGCCATTGACAAAGGTGATGAAGTGATTGTCGGTGTCAATAAATTCAGGCCGGAAAATGAAGACAAGATAGATATTCTGGAGATCGACAACACAAAAGTACGTGCCCGACAAATAGCACGCCTTAACAAGGTGAAACGTAACCGCAATGAAAACGCCGTGAAAGAGACGCTTGAACGATTAGCAAATATTGCTAAAACCGGCAAAGGCAATCTTCTTACAGCAGCAGTTGAAGCGGCACGTGCGCGCGCCACTGTTGGCGAAATATCGGATGCAATGCGGAAAATTTTTGGCGACCATAAAGCAAAACCCAGCGTAATCCGCAACATTTATGGCAAAGCCTATCGCCATGAACCCGAATATAAAACATTACAACAACGTATTTCCAACTTCACGAAATCAATGAAAATGCCGCTGCGCATCATGATTGTCAAATTGGGGCAGGATGGCCATGATCGCGGTGCCAAAATCATTGCTTCGGCTTTCGGCGATATGGGATTTGATGTCATTGCCGGACCGCTCTTCCAGACCCCTGACGAGGCGGCCAATATGGCGATTGAAAACGGTGTACAACTCGTTGGCGTATCCTCGCTGGCCGCCGGTCACAAAACATTATTGCCACAGCTCGTCAATGCGTTGCGAAAACGCGATTTTAAAGATATTATCGTAGTCTGTGGCGGCGTTGTGCCAAGGCAGGATTATGAATTTTTGACCGAAAATGGCGTTGCAGCTATTTTTGGCCCCGGCACAAATGTCGTCGAGGCAGCGGCAAAAATACTTGACCTTTTAGAGGGCAAGTTACGCAACATCTGATGGAAACGGAAGCATAAAATATTATTTGAAGGAAAATGATTGTCGTGTGTCACTTTGGTCGTCTTAACCATGTTGCCATTGCTGTGCCAGATCTGCAGCAAGCAATAGCGCTTTATCGCGCAATGAGTGTTGATGTTTCGCCCATTCATAAATTGACCGACCATGGTGTTTGTGTCGCTTTTGTCGAATTGTCGAATACAAAACTTGAACTTATGAGCCCCCTGAATAACGAATCTCCCATCGCCAGTTTTCTTGCAAAAAATCCGGCCGGTGGTATTCATCATATCTGTTTCGAGGTCGATGACATTATCAAAATGCGTGACCAACTGATTGCGGAAGGAATCCGCATTTTAGGCGATGGTCAACCAAAAACCGGTGCCCATGGCAAACCTGTACTCTTTATTCACCCGAAAGATTTTAACAGTACACTTGTCGAGATAGAAGAAGTTTAACCAAAAAAAAGCCGACCGGTTTTCACCATTGCCGGCTTGACTAACACTGGTGATGAAGCCGCTAAAACCGGTTTTCCGGCAATACCGCGCAGCAAAGTTTGCGATAAAAATTGCAGGTTTTAAAATTTTGGCCAATGTCTGGCCAGAAGACTGCCCGTCCTATAGCGCTTTTTTCGATTTGGCTTCATGGCAATACGGGGGGACATGTGCGCTGCTACCGTTGATATTCCGTCAATAATTGCGCACGTGCCACATATATTAGACGAGAGACCGAGTTATCTTCCTCTTATTCGGATTCGTCACTTGCTGCGTGTAAAACCGTTGCTCCGGCCATAGCGAACTGATTTTTTTCATCTTCGCTCAATATTTTATCGGTAACGAGTGTAAAACTTGATGGCAATTTGGCCCAATAATGCTGTTCGGCCCGATTTATTTTGTGAAAATCAGCCAGAACCACTGTTTTGCTGGCATGTTTCATCATCGTTTCTTTCAAAACAGTTTGTTCAAGGCTAGCCTCGCATAGCCCCATATTGGCCGCTATTCCGTCAGCACTTGTAAAGAAAAGATCCGCGGTAAAATATTCTAGATTCTTTAGTGCCAGAGAACCGAAAATGCCCATGCTTGTTTTACGACATTTTCCTCCCAGAACAGTAAAATTTAAATTTGTTGCCCCTTCAAAAATAGGAACAAGCATAAGGTTGTTGGTAATGATGTCTACTTTACGCTGTTTAAGGAGCATCCCCAATGCACAAATGGTCGAACCGGCATCGAGCATAATTGTATCGCCATCTTTGATAAGTTCAACAGCACGCGCGGCAATAGCTCGTTTGCTTTCGCCAAAACGAGCCATACGTTCGACATAGGATATTTCGGGAGCTGCATGGTTTAATACAGCACCGCCATAGGTGCGCTGAATACTGCCATTTTGCGCAAGAAATTGCAGATCACGGCGGATAGTTGAAGCCGAAACGCCAAAATTATTTGCCATTTTTTCAACATTCGCGGCACCTTTGGTAAGTGCTTTTATCAGATGAGACAGCCGTTTCTTGCGGTTCATAACAATATTTCTTTCAAAAAAGCGTTCCGGGACGGCGGGGGCGCACCCGGAACGCCTATCACTTTATTCTGTAATATCTGTTTTGTCTGTTTAAAACAAAACCACGGTATCAATCTAGTTTTATCGTATAGCAATAAACTATACAGAATAAAGTAATAAGAAATATCTACATTTATATTCTCGGTGCCAGTTCGGCTGCCTGACGCAATGCTTCGACCATCGAACCTTCATCGGCAAGACCTCTTCCGGCAATATCAAAAGCCGTTCCGTGGTCAACAGAGGTGCGGATAACCGGCAAACCAACGGTAATGTTGACCCCGCTTTCAAGCCCCAATACTTTAATAGGTATGTGTCCTTGATCGTGATACATAGCGACAACCATGTCATAGTCGCCACGTCCGGCAAGATAGAACAATGTATCGGCAGGAAGCGGCCCGACAACATCCCAGCCTTTTTCCTGACATGCCTTGACAGCCGGAACAATTTTCTTTTCTTCCTCGCCGTAGCCGAAAAGGCCGTTTTCCCCGGCATGCGGGTTAATTGCACAAACAGCTATTTTCGGGTTTTTCATACCGCGCTTTACCAGAACATCATGACCGCGCGCAATGACACGTTCGACAAGAGCCGGTTCGATTTTATCAATCGCATCAATGAGACCGATATGGGTTGTGACATGGATAACACGCAGTTTCGGCGAAACCAGCATCATCGAAACTTCGGGAGTATGGGTAAGATAGGCAAGAAGCTCGGTATGACCGGGAAAATTGTGGCCGGCATCATGCAATGCTTCTTTACAAAGTGGTGCCGTGCAAATGGCCTGAGCTTTATGGGCCATAACGATTTCTGCTGCCTTTTTAATATATTGATAAGCAGCTTCGCCCGATTCTTTCAAAACAACACCAAAAGGATGGCCGGATTTTAAAAGTTTCAAATCGACGCAATCAACTATGCCGAACTCACATCTGGCCTTGTCAATATCATCGATCGAACGAACTTCGAGATTGGAATGGACAATCTTTCCGGCTTCTTCCAAACGCCGTGCATCGCCGACAACAACAGGAGCACACATTGTATAGACATCTGAATGGCCCAGTGCTTTCATAATAACTTCCGGTCCGATTCCGGAAGGGTCGCCCATTGTAATTACGATTTTCGGTCTATTCATCACAGTTTTCCTTTGTCTCTAATTGCTGTTAGCCTGTCGAAAATCCTCACCAGACTATTTTCATCACCAAAGGCGCCTGCTTTTGTGGCCACCGGGATTTCTGTTTTACCCTGCGTTACACCTAAAGAAACACCTGCTTCAATCTCGTCTTCAAGAATAATGCCATGAATTCCCAAAGCATCCATCAAATAGCTTGCGGTTTCACCGCCCGTTGCTGCAAAACCGGAAAGATAACTTCCTGCATCTTTGAGTGATAAGGCAAGTTTCCGGGCAAGCTTTCCGCCTAACGACATATTAATATGATCACCCATAGTGATTTCAACCATGACATCACCACCTTCATTCAATACGCCCACTATATTGCGGGAGATTTTTTTAAGTGTTGCTTTATCTTCCAACAGTGCCTCCGGACTGATTGGAAAATGCTGCACCAAACGTGTCGCCAGAAGTTTTTTCGCCGCACGTCGGGAGGCTTCGGCCAGCGAACCCACGACAATCATGATGCCGCCTGTGCCCTTGACAGAAATGTTTTCTTGCCGTTTGCTGGCCGGACATTGCCCCGCAAAAGCATAAGCAAGACCGGCACTACCAATAAAGAAATGTGAAGAATCGGCCTTTAAAAAAACAGCGGCGATTCTATCAAGGTCTTCTGCTGTTTGCGCATCGAAAATCAGCACAATTTCGTCGTTTTCTTTTTCTATTTTTTCAAGAGTGCGGACAAATTCCTTGACGTCTTTTCTGACAGTTTCGACGCCGATCACCAATGCTTTAACACCGGTTCCTTCAATAATCTGTTTCAGATCGGACGTTCGATAACTATGGTCGCGATGCCAAAGTTCGGTGTTTTCCAATTCAACATTATTGACAATGATCTTGCCATTTCTTGTCACCCGCCCTGTCGCAGGAAAGGCTGGTGCCAATATACCGGTTGCGCGACCGGTGTGCTGTTTCAAAAAAGCTATTGTTGCCGCGATAACGGCAGCCGGCTGGCCGCGTAATGTCGAGTCTATCTTGCAATAGAGAAAAGTGTCGGGCGACCAGAGTTTTTCCAATGTGTTTTCTTCAACCGCGGCACTGCTTTTGTCATTTAATTCGCGACTATCCGTATTATAGGAAAATATTTGGGTGCGTTCGCTCACGGCCGGATAGCTGTTGCCCCATCCCACCGTCGCCTTTGTTCCTTGCCGGCGAAAAGCAATTGCACAATCTGCAGCTCCGGTCAGATCATCTGCGAGAATAAGCCAGTTTTTCATAAGCCTAGCCCTTTCAAACAAGACCTGTTTCTTCACCCGGCTCGCTTTCTGGCCGACCATATTTTTTGGCAACCCAAGCGGTGACAAACGGTACCATCACTGTCGTAACAACCACACAGGCAGCGACAAGCATTGTTGCCGGAATGGCTGCTTCGGCATAAGCCGGATTTGCCGCCGCAACAATGGCCGGTACTGCTGCCGCATTGCCCGCAGTAGATGCCGCCGCAACACCGGCAACTCCCGTTCCGCCAGTCAATTTATCGGCACAAAACAACGGAATACCAGTAACGATAACAACACCAACCCCCATGGCAAGACCAAGAAGACCCGCCTGCCAGACCTTGAAAAGATCAAGCGAGCCGCCAAGGGCAAAAGCAAAAAAGGGAATCATTACTCCGCTTGCTTTGCCAAGAAAATCACGCATTTCTTTGTCGAGATTACCCAATATCATTCCGACAACAAGCGGCAAAATGCTGCCAACCAGCGCTTGCCATGGAAAGGCCGATAGCCCCGCTACCCCTAATGTTACCATTGTCAAAAACGGTCCGGATTCCAGACACATGATGGTGTAGGCACCGACATCGCGCGGGCGACCATATTGGCCCATTAATGCCATATAGAGGCCGCCATTTGTATCATTCAACGCCGCGACCAGTGCAAGTGTCGAAACACCGGCAAAAATACCCGAAGTTATGGGCGATTCACCCAGAAACCGTCCAGCAACAATACCGACAAGTATGGCAATACCCACCTTGACGACAAACAGCGTTCCACCTTTTTTGATAATGTAAGGTGCCGCTTTAAAATTGATACTTGCCCCCATACACACATAAAATACCGCAAGTATCGGCAAAGACCCCTTAAATAACGCACCGGTAAACGAACCAAAAAATGTTGGTGCTGTCGGAAAAACAGTGGCAATCACTGCACCAATCAGCAAGGGAACAACCATCATCCCCCCGGGTACTTTTTCTATCCCACGCTTAATTGGTATTTGCATTTCACGTCCCTCCAAAACAAGTTAGCTCATCGCTTTTTGATGCCAATGCGCATCCTGAAATGATTTAGTTGCGTATTTTGCGCATTAAGTCAAATATTTTGCGCATTATTTTGGTTATAATGCTGATTATACGCATTTTTTTAACTTAAAATTGTGTGGTTTGCGCAAAATTAACCAAATAAGTGTGTGAAGTGTGTATTGCCATTGCGATAGATCGGCCAGAAATAAATTGGTTCGTGAGAGACAGGCAAGGTTTCTTTTGCTATGGATCAAAGGTTGAAAAAAACCTGTTGCTGTTACAAAATACTGAGAGAACCGGTTGGTCCTTTATAGCGCAAAACAGCAAAACTTGCTTGGCTATATGTGAAACGGCGAAATTGTCCGGCTTTTATGATTGAAAATACCGCAATTTACGTATTTTTCTGCTGCGACAAAGCAAAAAATCGAAAGAATTTTATCAATTCAATGACCAGACGCAAACCCTTTTGGTCTCGAAGAAATGGCGGCAACGGCCAGCCTGATTGTGCTTGTTTCGTGCAACATGACTGAACGTCAGTCAAAATGACCGTTTTATTCGGTGGGTGATTTTTCTCGGCCTGGCCAGCCGACATTACGAATAAGAATAATTTGATAGGCCAATGTGATGTGTTGACAAGCCTGTCAGGCGGTAAAATTATTTATGCCAGTTTGTTAATAATATAATTTAAGACAATGCGGCCTTTTGATGTTGCACGGATATGGCTGTTTCCCAAAATTTCAACAAGACCGTCTTGTTGAAGGTTTGAAAGGGCATTTCGGCTCAAGCCGTGACCGGCCAATTTTTCGTAACGGACAAGATCCATCCCCTCTTGGAGGCGAAGCCCCATTAACAGCATTTCGTCTGCTTGTTCGGCACTTGTCAAATGTTCTTTTTCAACAATGCCATGCCCCTGACGTTCAACCATTGCTAGCCAGCGTTCGGGATTTTTCTCGGTTATCGTAGCCAGACGTGTATGTGCAGGAAAGTCATGACCTGAAACAGGCAAAAACCGGCCATGCGCACCCGGCCCGATACCAACATAAGGGTGATAACGCCAATAAATAAGATTGTGCTGCGATTGCGCGTTTTGGGCAGCGTGGTTGGAAACTTCATAGGCTATAAGCCCGTATTTTCCGGTGATTTCTTGCGTAAGTTCATAAAGATCAGCACTCAAGCCGGGGTCGGGCAATTGAAGTTTGCCAGCTGCATAAAGCCGGTGAAATGCCGTACCTTCTTCTATCGTCAATTGATAGAGCGACAGGTGGTCTGCCGCCAGACGAATTGCTTCTTCAAGTTCGCTTTTCCAAGCGGGTAGTGTCTGGTTGGGTCGTGAATAAATCATATCAAAAGAAAGACGCGGAAAAATCGTGCGGGCCAGCTCGATTGCATAGCGCGCCTGCCTGACATCATGAATACGCCCGAGACGTTTTAGTTCCAGATCATCCAATGCCTGCACCCCGAGGGAAAGCCGATTAACCCCGGCAGCACGATAGCCGTGAAAGCGATCGGCTTCGACGCTTGAAGGATTGGCTTCCATGGTAATTTCGGCGTTTTCGGCGATCGGCCAATAGTTGTCGATGCTCGTTAAAAGAGACTCAACCGTTTGCGGCGACATCAATGATGGCGTACCTCCGCCGATAAAAACAGTGGCTGCTAATTGGGGCCCTGTCCATTCGCGAACTGTTGCCATTTCGCGAGCAAATGCTTGGGCAAAGCGCTCCTCATCCACCCCTTTTAAACGAATATGGGAGTTAAAGTCGCAATAAGGGCATTTAGCGGCACAAAATGGCCAATGAACATAAACACCAAAAGGCTCGACCATCAACCTTCCAGTAACGCTTCGGCAAACTGTTTGAAAGCGCGTGCCCGGTGCGACAACGCCGCCTTATCGCCCGGTTTCCAGCTATGTTTCTGCTTCGATGTCATTTCGCCGAATGTTTTGTCATAGCCTTCAGGCTGAAACATCGGGTCAAAGCCGAAACCATCTGTACCACGTGGTGGCCAAACCAGCGTTCCTTCTATTTCACCACGAAAATATTCGGCATGTCCATCAGGCCAGGCAAGACAAAGCACCGAAACAAAGCGGCCATGACGTTTGTCCGGCGTTACTGCACCGTTCTTCTCGAGTGCATTTTCAACTTTTTGCATGGCTTTTTCAAAATCACGCTGGCCGTCGGGCTCAATTGCCCAATCAGCCGTATAAACGCCGGGTGCTTTGTCCAGTACATCCGCTTCAAGTCCTGAATCATCGGCCAGTGCCGGCAGGCCTGTAGATTTGGCTGCAAAAAACGCTTTTATATAGGCATTTTCCTCAAATTCGGTGCCGGTTTCTTCAGGCTCAGCCAGCCCCAATTCGTCGGCCGATATGGTGACAAAACCGAATGGGCCAATAAGTTCGGCTATTTCTTTCAGCTTACCGGCATTATGAGTCGCCACTACAAGCTTTTTTCCTTCAAGCTTTCTCATTAAATGTGCCTCTTTAAGCTGCTACGACTTTTTTCTGTAACTCGATAAGGCCGAAAATACCGCTTTTTGCCAGTGCCATCAAGCTTGCAAATTGTTCCTCGCTAAAAGGTTCTCCTTCAGCCGTCCCCTGAATTTCGACAATGCTGCCTTTACCGGTCATAACGAAATTGGCATCGGTTTGGGCGCTAGAATCCTCAGCATAATCAAGATCAAGTACGGGGCTGCCCTGATAGATACCGCAAGAGATGGCCGCAACATAGTCTTTCAGCACTTTGTCTCGCAGCACCATCTGGCGACTTTCCATAAAGCTCAGGCAATCATAAAGTGCAACCCACGCGCCGGTGATAGACGCGGTACGTGTGCCGCCATCTGCCTGAAGCACATCACAATCAATGGTTATCTGCATTTCACCCAGTGCCTTTAAATCAACAACCGAGCGCAGCGAACGACCGATCAGACGCTGGATTTCCATGGTACGCCCACCCTGTTTGCCGGAAGCGGCCTCACGACGCATTCTTTCACCCGTGGAACGGGGCAGCATGCCATATTCGGCAGTAACCCAACCTTTTCCGGAATTGCGCATCCAGTTTGGAACTCGTTCTTCGAGGCTTGCTGTGCAAAGAACATGGGTGTCACCAAATTTAACCAGACATGAACCCTCGGCATGTTTGTTGACATGGCGTTCAAACGAAACAGCTCGCATTTCATTGCTAGCACGATTGGACGGACGCATATATTTTCCTTTCCCTGAAGTGGTGTCTAACGCTTCTTTAGACCATTTGACCCGCCTTTGGCAAAACTTATATAGATAGAAACAAACGCTAAATTTGAAGAGAAACAATGAAACACTCCATTCCTGATGGACTGAAGAGTCTTGATGAACGCTCGCGCGATATTTTCAGGCGCATTGTCGAAACCTATCTCAATGATGGCGATCCGGTAGGTTCGCGTAACTTGTCGCGGCAATTGCCGCAAAGCCTGTCGCCGGCGACAATCCGCACGATTATGAGCGAGCTCGAGCATCTTGGGCTTATTTATTCGCCACATATATCGGCCGGGCGTATGCCGACACAATCGGGTCTGCGCTTTTTTGTTGATGCCTTTATCGAGGTTGGCGATCTGCCACCAAAAGAACGTAAAACCATTGAAACGCAAGTCGAAGCGGCAGGCCAGGCCCAGTCGGTCGAACAGTTTTTGACCGGCGCGAGCCAGATTTTATCCGGTCTTTCACGCGGTGCCGGTCTTGTTCTGGCAACAAAAAACGAGGGAACCCTCAAACATATCGAATTTGTGCGTCTTGATTCGTCACGTGCTATGGCTGTTTTGGTGACACAAAATGGCGATGTGGAAAACCGCATCGTTAATTTGCCGGAAGGTGTCACCCTTTCCCAACTGAGTGAAGCAACAAATTTTCTCAATACCCATATTCAAGGGCGGACATTAAACCAAGCAAAGGCTGAAATTTCACGTCAGAGAGAAGAAACCAAAGCCGCTCTGGACGAATTGTCACAACATCTGGTTGATACCGGTCTGGCTGTATGGGGCGGAGAAGATCAGGGGCGCAAAACACAGCTCATCGTGCGTGGTCGCGGTAATCTATTGGAAGATGTCAAAGCTGCCGAAGACCTTGAACGTCTGCGCCATCTCTTTGACGACCTTGAAACGCGTGAAAGTATGATGCAGCTTCTTGACCTTGCCGAAGAAGGATCCGGCGTGCGAATTTTCATCGGTTCGGAAAACAAGCTGTTTTCTTTATCCGGTTCGTCATTGATTGTTGCTCCCTATTGTGATTCAAACCAGCATGTTATTGGCGCACTTGGCGTTATCGGGCCAACACGGCTCAATTATGCGCGCATTGTACCTATGGTTGACTATACAGCCCAGCTTGTGTCGCGCCTTCTTAAATAGCTGTAAAGAGTGGAAAGCCTATAGCTTCCATTGCGCTTATCGTTTAGAGATGGAAAATCGACACCTGATAAAATATGGCTAAATAAAATATGGCTAATTTATAATCCTGCCGCAACGGATTACATTTTGATAATCGCTAAAGAAAGCATTGTCTATGAAAACAGTTTTTCTTCACTTTGTTGTTTTATTAAGTGCACTGCTATTTTATTCCACGCCCGGATATTGTGAACCAACAGAATTTGTTCTTGCCCTGGCGCGCAGCACAACAACACCGGCGGAAGAAACGTTTACTTATGCCATTCCCAAGCAACTTGGTTATTTTTACGAGGAAAATATCAATCCGACGCTTCTCTACACCGACGGTTCGACAGCCGCACTACAAGCAGTTGCAACCGGCTCGGCCGATATTGCCTATGCTTCTTCGGCCAATATTGCTGCCGCAATCGATAAAGGTGTTCCGTTGAAAGCATTTGCCGGAATAACCGTTAAATGGCCATATTTCATCGGTGTTCCCAAAGGTTCTTATATTCATTCTATTGCCGACCTTAAAGGCACCAGGATTGGCGTTATCAGCCTTGCTTCGGCATCTTACGCTGATTTACGGGCAAATCTGAAACTTGCTGGCCTATCGGAAAGCGATGTAACGATCGTTCCGGTTGGAGCGGGTGCGCGCGCCGCCGCAGCACTCAATTCCGGCGATATTGATGCGGTCGACAGCTATTCGGATAGTTTTACTGTTATGCGCCAGCATGGGGTAGAGTTTAATCTTTTGCAACGCCCCGAACAAATGAACCGGCTTTTCAGTGTTACCATGGTTACCAGCCAGAAGATATTCGACAAAAAACCGGATGAACTTTCAGCTTTTGCACGTGCTGCCTATAAAGGCATTATTTACACCAAACTTTACCCCGAAAGTGCTTTGAAACTTGCTTTCAAAGAATTTCCGGAACTAAGTGGTGCCGACAACATTTCGGGAAAGGATGCACAAAACACTGCGGAAGCCATGGCGATTGCACTTGCCGACTCAATTCCGACCGACAAGCCTGATCCGTCCACATGGGGATGGTGGCTTGATATACCGGCACAACGCTGGCAAGCTGTTTTGTCTTTTGCCTATGAAACCGGTTCAACCGAACGGTTACTTGCCGTAAAAGATGTGTGGAACGATTCATTGATGCCAAAAATTTATAATTTTGATATCAAGTCGATTGTTGAGAAGAATTAACCCGTTAATATCGGCTATTTACAGCTTGAAGGATTGAGAACACGTCTATGCCGTCTATCAAAAACCCCCTTATTTCCATCAAGGGATTGCACAAAAGCTATACCAGCAAAAAAGACGGCACGATTGATGCGCTAGAAGATGTCAATCTGGAAATTGCTGAGGGAGAGTTTGTTGCTCTTGTCGGCCCGTCAGGTTGTGGCAAAACAACTTTGTTAAAAATTCTTGCCGGTCTCGTCGATAGTTTTAACGGCGAGGTTATTTTGAATGATGTTGCTGTGACACGGCCTTCTGCCAATGTCGGATTTGTCTTTCAAGAGCCGACATTGCTGGCGTGGCGCACAATCCTGCAAAATATTTTATTGCCTGTCGAGCTTATGCATTTAGATAAAAAGCTTTATCGTGACCGCGCTTTGATGCTGATGGAAACTGTGGGGCTTAAAGGCTTTGAAAACAAGCTTCCAAACGAGCTTTCAGGCGGCATGCGACAACGGGCGGGAATTTGCCGTGCTCTTATCCGCGATCCGAAAGTATTGCTGATGGACGAGCCATTTGGTGCCCTTGATGCGATGACGCGAGAACTTTTGAATAGTGAATTGCAAAATATTTGGCTCGAAAGCAAAAAAACCGTGCTTTTTGTAACGCATTCCATTCCCGAAGCTGTGTTTCTTGCCGACAAAGTTGTTGTGATGAGTCCGCGTCCCGGGCATATTGAAGAAATTGTCGATGTCAAACTTGCGCGTCCACGAGAAATTCAAACATTAACAGATAAAAATGTTGGAAAGATTTTAGGGCGTATACGACAACATTTTAAAAATTTTAGTATCAATTAAGGCTTTGCCATTGCATACCGGCAATGGTCAAACCGTGTGAATGGCAAATAACGAGAAAGGCTGGCAATGTTAAATAATGAAAAAACGCTTCAAGTATTGCTTGTCGTTGTTGTTTTTATTCTCGTTGTCGGTTTTTGGGAAACAGCCGTATGGCTGTGGCAGGTACCAACCTATCTCTTGCCACCTCCAAGTCTTATCTTTTTTCAGCTTCTTCGTTTGTTACAATCTTCCATGTTCTGGGAAAATCTGGTTGTAACAATGGCTGAAGTGTTGTTCGGCTATATTTGCGGCATGGTTCTTGCCGCTCTTTTAGGGGTTGCCATATCACAAGTCTGGGTGTTTCAACTGGCGCTTCTTCCCTATATCATTGCATTCCAGACCATTCCGACAGTCGCACTTGCTCCTATTTTTCTGCAATGGTTCGGCTATGGCATTGCATCAAAAATCGTCATGGCTGCACTTATTTCGTTTTTCCCGATGCTCATTAATGTCATTGCCGGGCTACAATCGGCTGGCCGTGAAGAGATACAAATGCTCAAAGCTTTTGGTGCAACACAAATCCAAATTTTATTAAAAATCAAATTTCCTGCTTCATTACCGTTTGTTTTTGCCGGTCTCAGTCTGGGGATTATCTTTGCACTTATCGGCGCAATTGTTGCCGAATTTGTTGGCGCACAAAAGGGGTTGGGCAAGATGCTGATGCAGTTTAATGAACAATTCAATATTGCTGGCCAATTTGCCATTCTCGGTATATTGGCGTTGATCGGCGTTATCATGCATTTAATTGTCGGATATGCCAAACACAGAATTATTTTTTGGGGTGGCCAAAAATGATGTACATTAGAGAAACAATTTCCCGTTTGGTTTTTCACAAAAACGTTACATTTTGACAGCTACAGCGGCTTCAATTGTTTCGCTATCGCGTTTTTTTTCAATAAAACTGGCTGAAAAATTGAAAAACCGTCATTAAAACACAATTTAAAATAAGAAACTTTCTTTTAATGGAAAGTTAGTTTAGATACTCTTAGAAACGCTCTAAAGAGCACCATATCTGTTGAAACAAATTTTATAGAATAGGCTTAGAGTTATGCGAATTAGGCTTGGAACACGGAAAAGTGCGTTGGCACGGGTACAAGCGCAAAGTGTGGCTAAGCTTTTGCAGGAAGTTGACCCTACATTAACGATCGAGACCGTATTGCTTGGCTGTGTCGGGGATAAAGATAAGCGTACAAGTTTTCAGGATATCGGTAATGTCGGTGTTTTTACCAAAAGCGGTGAAGAGGCTTTGTTAAACCGCGAGGTGGATGTGGTTGTCCACTCGCTGAAAGACTTGCCAACCGGACAGCCGGAAGGGCTTATTCTTGCTTCGGTACCAAAGCGCGAAGATCCGCGCGATGTTTTGTGTGGTTTAAAATTTGACGATATTCGCGGCAACCATCATAAAATCGGAACCGGTTCTATTCGGCGAGCTGCACAATTGCGGTCTTTTTTCCCTGATATCGAAATTGTGCCGGTGCGCGGCAATGTGCCGCCGCGGTTGCGGCGTGCTGTCGATAAGAACGGTATTGATGCAACAATCCTTGCCGCAGCAGGATTGAAGCGACTTGGTCTTTTTGAGCCGCAAATGGAATGTCTCAATCCGCAAATTTTTCCTTATGCAGTGGCACAAGGTGCTTTGGGCATAGAATGCCGCAGCCATGACAAAGATATTATCCGCTTACTCAAATCTATCGAATGTAAAAAAACCCGTGCCGAAACCGATGCCGAGCGAGCATTGATGAAATATCTCGGCGCCGGGTGTAACCTTCCTGTCGGTGTTTGTTCAACATGGAAAAATACCATGCTCTATATGAAAGCAACCGTAACCGGTGTTGATGGGTTGACGCAGGTCGTTGACTATGCCGCAACCTGTACCTATGGCGTTGAAGAAATGGGAAAAATTCTGGCTGAACGCCTGCTTTCAAAAGGTGCTGGCGATTTACTTCGGGCTTGCACTGCCAATAGTGATAAAAAAAAGGTTGAGAGCTTACTTAAAGCTTGATACTGTTTTTTAAACAGTGGTGTAACGACTATCACTATTACATATAAATAGAAGCATTTAAGCTTCTTTTGTTGTTTGCCTCTTGATTTTTATGGCTAAAATTTCGATATCGAACTTAATGAGTATTATCGAGAAGTGGGAATTCTATGTCTGATGGAAAAAAGAAGTCTGGTAAAGACGATATCGAAAATCGCAATTTGAAAAATCCGACTGATCGTGAGGCGCTGAAGCGTGCCGCTGACGATTTTTTAAAACAGCGCAAGCAAGAAGCCAAGGCCGAAGTCGCGGACGATCAGGTTGTTGATGATGGTGCAGATGCTGTAGCAGCGTTGGAAGCCGAAAATGAAGAACTGAAAGATCAGATTTTGCGCCTTGCTGCAGAGATGGAAAATTTGCGCCGCCGTACAGCGCGCGATGTTGCTGATGCGAAGGCCTATTCGGTTGCCAATTTTGCCCGTGACATGTTGCAGGTATCGGATAATCTCAGCCGCGCTTTACAAGCCATTCCAGAAGGTGCGCGTGAGCACGATGCTGGCTTGAATGCTTTGGCAGAGGGTGTAGAAATGACCGAACGCGCCATGATGGCCGCGTTGGAACGCAATGGTGTCAAGAAAATTCACCCCGAGGGGCAAAAATTCGACCCGAATTTTCATCAGGCTATGTTTGAAATTCCTAATCCTGATGTGCCAAACAATACCGTCCAGCAAGTTGTTCAGGCCGGTTATGTCATTGGTGACCGTGTGTTGCGACCGGCAATGGTTGGTGTTACCAAAGGCGGACCAAAAGACACAGGTCAAAATAGCGGTTCGGGAAATGCAAAGACGGCCGAATAAATTGAATAGAATGCGTGCCGTTGAGCAATGATTTGCTGGCAACCATAGGTTAACGCTGTTGAAAGCTATAAAAGGTGGATTTTTCCACCTTTTTTAATTTCTGTCTGCTTTATTGTTAAAATCGCCATTTCGCTGTTAGAAACATCGTCGTCGATTTTTCAAACATGCGGCCATTTTTGCCGGTTTGGCTATATGCCTGATCAGCAATTGAAGATGACCTATTGGTTGTTACCCGAAAAACTGCTGGTAACAACCAAACGATGCCAATCAATCCGATTGATTTTTGGCCAAAACAAAAATTGCATTTTAAACAATAACATCGTTTGTCTTTATTGATGAGCGGCATATCGGGCGGGAGCTGTCCTGTTGCGTTGCAGATTGCATTTTTCATATATCCGGTCTGGGTCTGGCGAATGTATTTTTCAACAGGATTACCAAATCCGCCAATTCTAATTGGCAACGACAATGCAAGAATAAGCCTGTGCAGTGATTTTATTGCAAGCAGCTGCTGCTTCCGATTCATCGTTAAATGCTCCGAAACTGACACGATAAACTTGTTTGCCATCAACAGTTGCTGGTTCGATGTGACCCAGAGAAGAAACTCTGCTATCGTTCAACGCCTGCTTGATCGTTTTTAAAAATCCCTTTGCCGACGTTGCATCGGGCAAAACCGCAACCTGAACAATGTAATTGGACTGTATTTCGTTTTTCAAAATATCGGCAACGTTTTTTTGATTTTCGTTGGCATAGGCCATTGTTGTTGGTGCTTTTTCCAGTTTAACGGTTTTTTTAACGGGAATGACAACGGCTGACCGGCTTTCAACGGGCGTTTTTGAAGATGCCTGTGAAAGGCGATCGCGTTGCGTTGTCGAAGCCTTAACAATCTCGGCTTTGCCATTATTGGGTTGCGCATTTGCCAACTTTGCTTGACCGCGCCATGCCGATTGCGCAACATTCCATTGCGCAAAAATGCGCTTTTTACCGGAACGGCTGGCATTGCCCATATAAGCATTGGCAAGCAAAACGACAACATCATCACGTTGACGGCCGGAAGTTCCGCCCAGAACGACAACAACCAGTTTTTTTCCGTCTTTGGCAATGCTGGTGGTAATCGTAAAACCGGCAAGACCGGTAAACCCTGTTTTTAAACCATCTGCACCGTCAATTCTATCAAGAACACGGTTGTGCCCGTTATAGACTTGCCCGCGATAATTAAATTGGCGTTGACTGAAGAGATGATAATATTGTGGAAAATGCTCCCGCATGGCAATCGACATCAAGGCAATATCACGCGCGGTAGACACATGTCCTTGTGAAGATAGCCCATTGGCATTTTTGAATGTTGTATTTCGCATACCAAGGGTTCTTGCCTTTAGTGTCATAACACGTGCAAAATTTTCCTCGCTGCCAGCCAGATATTCGGCCGCGACGACTGACGCATCATTGGCTGAAAGAACAATCATGGCGTTGACCGCATCACGTACAGAAATTGTCGAGCCAGCCGCTAGCCCGAGTTTCATTCGCGGCCTGCTTGCCGCATATCTGGAAACCGGCATTTCGGTATTCCAGTTCAAGCGGCCACTTTGAATCGCATCAAAAACCAGATAAAGCGTCATAACTTTGGTAATTGATGCCGGTGGACGTATTTCATCCGCACGATTGGCAAACAACACATTACCGGTATTGGCATCGACAACAATTGCCGGAATTTCAACGGTATTCGATCTGGCATGTACTGGCGCGAGCGCAAACAGCAAAAGACTCAAAACTGCAAAAAAAACAGCGGTTGAGTCCCGTAAAATCTTGAAAAGATACATCCGTCGATCCTGCCTGAAATTATGCAATATAAAATAAACGCAAAGTATTAAACTGTCTATATCATGGTGCATCTGCGCACCAAGATGAAGTCCCGGCCTTATAACAGCGTTAATTTCGGGTAAACGGGACTTCAAGCCATATTTCCTATGAATTGTTATATTGACTAACGAACGATAATCAACGAATTGGCAGGCATTATTTGTATAACGCTTGAATAGGGTTCTTTGACGACAGGCCCGCAATGAAACAAGACATCCGCCACTTGACAGCGCTTCGATGTGACGACCCTGTTTTCTGGATATCGGCTTATTGTCGATTATCCGCGAAGGTTGGCAACAGAATTTATCGCGGATAACAAAAGCAAAAGCCGCCCGCTAGCAACAGGTGGCTTTAATAATCAAGGTTCGTTATCTAAAAAGGTAAATGAATGTTTTCACGTGAAACATCAAAGAACGTTTTAAGGAAAATCGGACGCACGCGACGAAAATGATTCGTCGCAGCAGCGATGTGTCTTTTTCATTCAGGAAAGTGATCGACCTATTTCCAGATATTTGTCCCAACGTTCTTTTTTCAACGTCTCGCCGTCTTTTCCTTCCATGCTCTTTAAAGCGGCTTCAATCACCTGACCTGTCGCATCAATTGTTTCTTTTTTGTTGCGATGAGCCCCTCCTAGCGGCTCGGGAATGATACCGTCGATAATTTTCAATTTATAAAGATCTTGCGCTGTAATATGCATCGATGTTGCTGCATCTTTCGCCCTTGTCGCATCTCGCCATAATATGGAAGCTGCTCCTTCCGGCGATATCACCGAATAGATGGCGTGTTCAAGCATATAGACCTTATTGGCTGCGGCAATGGCAATTGCGCCGCCAGAGCCACCTTCGCCGATAATTACTGACACAACCGGCACTTTCAACCGCAATGTTTCTGCTGTAGATTGGGCAATAGCTTCGGCTTGCCCGCGTTCTTCGGCACTTACACCCGGATAGGCACCGGCCGTATCGACAAGAGTAATCAACGGTAAGCCGAACCGGTCGGCCATTTCCATAATGCGCACAGCTTTCCGATAACCTTCAGGACGCGCCGAACCGAAATTATAGCGTAACCGCGATTGCGTATCATAGCCTTTTTCCTGACCGAGATAGGCAATTGCCTGTCCGTTGAAGCGTGCCAGACCTGCCTGTATTGCTTCATCTTCACCGAACTTCCGGTCGCCTGCCAAAGGCGTCACATCGGTAAAAAGTGCGGCCGAATAATCAAGAAAATGCGGACGATCCGGATGGCGGGCCACCTGGGCTTTCTGCCAGGGTGTAAGCTTCTTATAAAGATCACGCAAAGCCGCTTTAGAACGGTCTTCAAGGCGGGATATCTCCTCGCCCATATCGACGCTCCCTTTTTCCTGAGCAATCTTTTTAAGTTCAAAAATTTGCGCTTCCAGATCGGCAACCGGCTTTTCGAAATCGAGATAATTGTACATAGGCTCCAACTTTTTATCGCACCATGTGACGGTTCACTCAAAGCGTCACTGGCGTTTCTTTATAGCATAATAGTTATCTTTACTCTGCATGAGACCGCTCGGCAAGCGGATGATGCTCATTTACGAGACTTTGCAGCTTTTCTTCAAGCACATGCGTGTAGATTTGTGTTGTCGATATATTTGCATGGCCAAGCAATTGTTGAACAACGCGCAAATCGGCGCCATGTTGCAATAAATGGCTGGCGAAAGCATGGCGAATAACATGCGGTGAAATATTGTGCGCGCTAATTCCAGCGGCAATGGCCAGAAGTTTGAGTTCGCGGGCAACAACTTGACGGGCGATATAGCCTTGATCGGCATGTGCAGGAAACAGATAAGGGCTGGCACCATCAACCGTTTTGTCACGCAACTTCAGCCATTTAGCCAAGGCTTCGCGCGCTTTTCCGGAAAGTGGCACCATACGTTCTTTAGCCCCCTTTCCTCTCACCAACAGAAAATTCGGGTTGCCACGTGCAATGCGTACTGGCAGACTTACAAGCTCGCTAATGCGCAAACCAGTGGCATAAAGAAGTTCGATAATTGTATGAAGGCGCAAATTCTTTTTTTGTTCTGCTGGGGAAAGATCACAACGTTCGGCATTTTCTTCGGCAATTTCGAGAAGACGGGTCACCTGTTTTTCATTGATGATTTTCGGCAAATTTACCTTTTTGCGTGGTGTGTCGATATTGCCCGACGGGTCGTCTTGGCGAAAACCTTCTGCATAAAGAAACTGGAAAAACTGGCGCAAGGTCGACAAACGTCGTGCTTGAGAGGTGGCCGCAAATCCTTGCCCCTGCATGGATGACAATATTTTTGTAAGCTGTTTGCTGTCGGTTGCAAAGAATGTTGTGCGCAAAAACGACAATTCTTTTTGAGCCCACAGAAGATCGCGCCGATAAGCTTCGAGTGTATTTTTTGAACACCCCCGTTCGGCGCTCATCATTTCAAGAAAATTGTCTATTGTTGCTGCAAGATTCATTTTAACCCTCTTTAACTTTTGAAACAGGCTAGTTTTGTGAGGCTTCCGGATCGGCCGGTTGTTGGCGCAATAGCGGGCGGTTATGCAAATGAAGATTTTCCGGAGCAATGTCGATGGTTATATCGGCGGTTACCGGTTTGACAAGATAGACCAATCCGACCATAGCTCCATAAATAAGTGCTATCACAACGACAATGGCAAATACTAAACGAGTTAATGTGGGCATAACGGTTTTAAAATTATCCAATACTGAAAGACTTTTAACGAGTATCATGCCTTATAAATATTAACAGGGATTGACTTCCGCCGCGAGAAATGTCGAAACAAAAGCATGAAAACTAGATTGTCAAAAAATGGGCCGATGGCAAAAACTGCATGCCGACTGATGTCACGTTTAGGCAAACATTCGCTTGTGCTTGTCGGTTTGATGGGAGCAGGCAAGTCAACCATTGGCAAACGCGTTGCCACAATGTTGGATCTGCCTTTTCATGATACCGATTATGAAATCGAGCAGGCGGCACGCATGACAATACCGGAATTATTTGAAATTTACGGTGAACCTGCTTTTCGTGATCTTGAACGTCGTGTTATTTTGCGGCTGCTAAAAGAAGGCCCGATGGTGCTTGCAACAGGCGGTGGTGCCTATATGAACGAGGAAACGCGCAAAGCGATTGCCGACAATAGTATTTCGATCTGGCTTCATGCCGAGCTTGATGTACTGATGGAACGTGTTTCCCATCGCCAGAACCGGCCTTTGTTGAAAAAACCCGATCCACGGGCGTTCATGGCGCAGCTCATGGCCGAGCGTTACCCCGTTTATGCGTTGGCCGATTTAACGGTGAGCAGTCGTAAAACCCGCCGTGACGTGGTTGCCCGTGATGTCGTGCGCACCGTCGAGCGACACCTTTCAAAACAGGATAAACAAAAATAGAGGAAGCCTACCATGGAACGCCAAACTGTAAATGTGACCCTTGGAAAACGCAGTTATGATATTCTCATTGGCCCGGGTTTAATTATCTCTGCAGGAAAAGAAATCGCCCGCCTTTTTTCCGGCAAAAGAGCGGCTGTCGTTACCGATGAAAACGTTGCCGCGCTACACTTGGGAATGCTTACCTTAAGTTTTCGTGATGCTGGCATTGACATGATACCAATTATTGTCAAAGCGGGCGAGAAGTCGAAATGTTTTGAAACACTGCAGTTAGTAACAGACAACATTTTGGATAATCGTCTGGAGCGGGGCGATCTTGTTGTTGCTTTTGGCGGCGGGGTTGTCGGTGATCTTGCGGGTTTTGCTGCCGGAATTGTCCGTCGCGGTATGAATTTGGTCCAGATTCCCACCTCTCTGCTGGCTCAGGTTGATTCGTCGGTCGGTGGCAAAACCGGCATAGATACGCGTCAGGGTAAAAATCTGATCGGCGTTTTCTATCAACCGAAACTGGTTATTGCCGACACAATGGTTCTTGATACCCTTTCCGAACGGGAATTCAAAGCTGGATATGCCGAAGTTGCAAAATATGGATTAATCAATCAGCCGGATTTTTTTTCATGGTTGGAAAAAAATTGGAAAGAAATTTTTCTTGGCGACAACGCCCGCATAGAAGCTATTGCCCGCTCTTGTCGCTCGAAAGCCGACGTGGTAGCGTCTGACGAACACGAGACAGGCGAGCGTGCACTTTTGAATTTGGGCCACACTTTCGGTCATGCGCTGGAGACCGTTACCGACTATGATTCGACACGCCTTGTCCACGGTGAAGGTGTTTCTATCGGCATGGTATTGGCGCACGAATTTTCAAACTATCTCGGACTTTGTAACGCCGAGGTTGCCACGCGGGTCGAAAGCCATTTGAGTACCGTCGGTTTGCCAACGGCTTTGCAAGATGTGCCCGGTGGCGTGCCGAATGCCGAAACACTGATGAAAATTATTGCCCAAGACAAAAAAGTTAGTCACGGCAATCTTACTTTCATTCTTACACGCGGGCTTGGCGAAGCATTTATCGCCAAAAATGTACCACCGGAAAAGGTTTTGGCATTTCTTAAACAAAAACTTGGTGAAAGTGATTGATCATCACAACTATATTGGTTAATGCTGCGGAAGCGATGAAGTCTGCGTAGCTCAGCAGGATAGAGCACAGGATTCCTGAAACAAAATTGGGCGCATGAATAAGGAAACTTTTCTTGCGGATCTGCTCAAAGTCGGGGAACGCTTGTGGCATCAAAGCCATATGCCAATCCCGAGCCAAGCCCTTAAATTTTAAGGGAAGGTGTAGAGACTGGACGGGCAGCACCTAAAGGGTTTTGCCAATGGTGAAGGGACAGTCCAGACCACGAACGGTCATGTTTTGGCCGGCGACGAAAGTCGAAGTGGTATGAATCCTGGGGTCGTGGGTTCGAATCCCGCCGCGGACACCATCGCTTTTCTCTGTCTGTTGCGCTACTTTGTGTTGTTGAAAATCGGTGATTTGCCCTGTTGTCATTATCGCCGGAAATAAGCATCAGAAATCTGTATTTCGTGCAAAGTTTCTGCGAAATCTATTTTTCAGTTTTTTCATTACCACTACAACTCTTGTAACACCTCATGTAACCTGGCGTGAAAACGCTAAAAGATAAGTTTTATAAAACACATTAAATACCGATATTTAGGTTAATTCTATTGAACATTTTTACCTGTTAACGTTCCACCCAAGTTAAATTGAAACTGAAAGCGCTATTCATTCTGCGTTCAGACAATTGCTTTTATATTCGTAGAAATAACAAAGGAGGTAAAAATGACCGAATTTGTTATTGACTACGGCAATATTTCAATAAAAGGTGATAATACAATGAATATTTCAAATAATAATAACACTTTACTTATGAAAAAAACTCTCGCAAAACTGGTTTTGGTTTCAAGCCTTTTGACACTTCCTACTTTTGCTTATGCCGCCGAAAAAGCCCCGCTTGATGGCGCTAAAACCACAACAACCGAAACTTCGGCAAAAATTTCGGCCGATTGCACATTGAAAGGGATTGCGCTTCACGGCAAGGTTCTGGTTGTTGACAAAGCCGCCGATTTCACCGTTAAAATGGTCAATGAAGCACCAGATTTAACCATTGTCTCCAGCACAACGCCACAAAAATGTGGTGAATGGCAGTTTGTTACCTCGGGCAACCATGATTTCACTATCGAATTTGTTGAAGACCGGCCGGAAAACAACGCCGATTTCACAGCAAAAGTTGAAGGTTCTCTTCCAAAAGCTGTAAAAACAAAAAAATAAAAAAATAATCACTTTAAACCACGCCCACGCCTTACTTTTCCAAAAAAGAAAGGCGTGGGCTTATTATGGCTGTCTATCGCTCCCGGAAAAGCCTATACATTATAGAATAGTATTCGTCTTTAATAAGCATCGCACATTGACGTTAAATATTTTCAATATCAAGATGTTTTTCAGTTCTAAACGTAAATATTAACATTACTTATTTTTGTCAACAGTGATCTATTATTATTAATGCGAGTGTTTATAGAAAGCCATTGTCTTTTCCTAATCTAACCAAATGTGACAAGTTTCGTTTTTCTGGAAATATATGGTAAAATTCTTTCCATCGTGCGACGCGAACAGGCAACACATCCTTCGGTTGGGGTAAATTGCGGGCGGGCAAGATGAATAAAAATTGCGCTGCCGCGGTTTTGTGCCCGGCGACAAATATTCCAGTCCGGTATCAGGACTATGTCATAAAGAGCATCACGACGACCAAGTTTTTCGGCACTATTTTTATAAGGTAACCGTACCGGCCGGTTATAATTGGCATCACCAACGCTATCACACCAGCCATCGCGAAAATTCAAACGGTGAAGGTTCAATATGTGGCGGGGCAACATATGGCGACTATTTTTTTGAAAACCGCCAAGGATCGGCATCACACCGATAGGAGTTGCGCCATCGCCTTCACGTTTTCTTGCACTAAAACCGTTCTTGCCTAAAGCACAAAGAAAGCGGTATTGACCGATTGCAAGAATTCCCTGTGATTTCGTACCGCATCTTCGTCGCACGGCGATAAACGAAACAAAATGTGGTATTTTTATTGAATTTCTAGTCAAAGGCACTTGCATGATGTCTAGTTTTTCGTGATTGTGTCAGCGGTTAGTACATAACGCATGATAGCGTTTTTAATAAGGACAAAAAATGACCGATCGTACCCTTTTGATTGTAGATGATGATGAAGACCTGCGCTCTATTCTGGTTGAGCAACTGCAAATGCATGAAGAATTCAATGTTCTACAGGAAAGTACCGCAACAAAAGGTCTTGAAACTGCAAGAAAAGAAAATGTCGATCTGATTATCATGGATATCGGCCTGCCTGATCTGGATGGGCGTGAGGCAGTTAAGAAACTCCGTCAGGAAGGTTTTCGTGCACCCATTATCATGTTGACCGGTCATGATACCGATTCCGACACTATTCTGGGGCTTGAGGCCGGAGCCAATGATTACGTGACCAAACCGTTTCGTTTTGCCGTTTTGCTTGCCCGTATCCGCGCCCAATTGCGTCAACACGAACAAAGTGAGGATGCGACTTTTCAAGTTGGTCCATACACGTTCAAACCCGGGCAAAAATTGCTTATTGACGAAAAGGGCAGCAAAATCCGCCTCACAGAAAAAGAGGCCGCCATTATAAAATTTCTTTATCGCGCTGGCGACAATGTCGTAAGTCGCGATACGCTTCTGGAAGAGGTGTGGGGATATAATTCGGGTGTAACCACCCATACATTGGAAACCCACGTTTATCGGCTACGGCAAAAAATTGAAAAAGACCCTGCCAATGCCCAAATATTAATAACCGATAGTGGTGGATACAGATTAAACCCGTAATAGTTTTTTTTAATCTTGGAAATTATAAGTTCTAACGGTCGTAACTGATTTGACAAATTTAATAACGGTCCAATAAGCTGATAAAATAAATGAACAAATTCATCACGATAAGGAGTTTTTGTTGCCAATTAACGATGATATTGTTTTATTGAAAAAATTTGATTTTTTTAGCAAAATGACGACAGAACAGTTGCGACTATTGATTTTCGGGGCCGAGCGACGAAGTTTTAAGGCTGGAGATGCTATTTTTCATGAAGGGGAACAGGCTGAATGTGCCTACGTCATCCATTCCGGCATTGTCAGCCTTTATCGACAAAAAAATGATAATATCTACCCGATTGATATTATCAACAAACCTGCTTTATTAAACGAACTGGCGTTGATTACCGAAATTACATGTTCTGCCACAGCCTTGGCTCAATCGAACTGCATAGCACTACAGATTAGCCGCATAATTTTTTTACGCCTCATAAATGAATTTCCTGAAATTACCCGATATATCTATGATTATGTAAATGAGCGCATACGCAAACTTGCCAATGATGTAAAACGGCTACCCAATTTGCAAAATGACTAGCGCACCACACCAAACCGTCGGATTTCTTCATTTCTGACAATAAAAATAAATTATTATCAAAATTGTCGAATGCGTTTGGCCAGTACCCGTTATAATTTTATCAAACTCTGATTTGCTCTGGTTTGTGCCGGATTTTTAAAAAACCGGCAAATTCTCGTATCAGCTATTTCGGCAATATTTTTGAACGATACGTTGACCTGTTACATAGAACGATTTGCGATTGGTTATCTGTGGTGACAAAGCGGGAATAAAAATACGTCGTGATTGGCGACGATGCATGGCCACCCCTTGATAAAGCCGTTTTTGTGCCTGACAAATAATAACACCACCAAAATAAGGAAACAGACTGCGGGCCAAAGGTTCGTAGATTTTTGAAAATCCCCGTGCAACGGTGCTTTTCGATGGCGAATAATAAAGCGCTTCCCCGATAGCGGAAATGGTAAAATTCGTTTCGTGAAGCAAATCCAGCAATTGTACACGACTATAAGGCTGGCCGCTGCCAAATGGCGTATGATCATTGCGTGCCCAGAAACCGCGGCGATTGGGCACAATGACAATGATGCGCCCGTTAGGTGCCAATACACGCCACATTTCACTCAACATTTCACGCGCGTTCTCGGCAAATTCCAATGAATGAACAAGAATAACACGATCAACGGCGGCATCCGGTAATGGCAGATCTTCTTCAAATACAAGAGCCGTTGCCACTTTTTCGGCTGAAGGCCAGACGCTTGCTCCTTGCCTTGCCGGCATAAAGGCAAAACACCGTTCGGCATGCTCTCTAAACCATGTCAGATATGGCGTAACATAGCCGAGTCCCATCACACGCTCGCCCGCGACATCATGGGCCATAAGATTGATCTTGTTTGTTAAGGTCGAAAAAACTTTTTCGCCAAGTACCGTGTCATAAAATGATTTGAACGTCAGAATATCCAAATATAAACCTTAGATCTTAATAGGCCGCATTTTGAGGTGCTTGTTGCACTGCCGGCTGCGCGGGCTGTGTCTGTGTCATATTCGTGTCCCAACAGCCGAGATTCCTGCCGCGCAAATTATGTGCATCTATGTCAACCAGTGCCCGTTGGTCTTCCTTCATCATAAAATAACGTGTGCGGTTTTTGACATTGATTTTTTGCCAGCCGACACATTCGGTAGGCAATTCGACCTTCTGGGTAGTAATTTTCTCTGTCCATGCCGTTGCTTGAGTTGCACAACCTGAAACCAATAAAATACATGGTAAACATAATACCTTGACATCAATCAAATTATTTAACCTGACCATGAATTTCATCCAATCATTCGTCACAATATCGCGCCAAGGCGCAATAATAACAAACTCCGTTAAAAAAAGGAGCATAATTATGCATTTAAGGTTAAATTCTGACAGAATCATTAAAATATTGAAACCTTATAAAATAGTTTTTTGAATGAAACGAATGACAAAACTCTGAAAGGAAATCCTATGAAACATCGTGCTTTAGGAAACACCGGACTTCACATCACGCCATTGGTTTTCGGCGGAAATGTCTTTGGTTGGACACTTGACGAGAAGCAATCCTTTTCAATGCTCGACGCTATTGTTGAAAAGGGGCTTGAATGCTATTGACACGGCCGATGCCTATTCAACCTGGGTTGACGGCAACAAAGGCGGCGAGTCAGAAACGATTATTGGCAACTGGTTAAAACAGAACCCGGCCAAACGTGATAAACTTTTCATTTTTACCAAAGTTGGCTCTGATATGGGGGTAAAAGGACATAAAGGGCTTTCATTTCGCTGGATTGAACAGGCGGTCGAGGATTCACTTCGTCGTTTGCATGTTGATGTTATCGACCTTTATCAATCGCACTGGTTTGACCCCGACACACCGTTTGAAGAAACACTTAACGCCTATACAAAATTGCTAAAGGCAGGAAAAATTCGTGCAATTGGCTGTTCCAATATATCGGCAGCACAACTCGAACAGGCCATGACGGTAGCAAAGCAGAACAATCTTCAACCCTATCAGACCCTGCAACCGGAATATAATCTTTATGACCGTAATTCCTTTGAAGGACCGCTGGCGGATACAGCACAAAAATACGGGCTTGGCGTTATCACCTATTTCAGCCTGGCGTCGGGCTTTCTTTCGGGAAAATACCGCTCCAAAACAGATCTTGCCGGACATCAACGTGGTTCAAGAGTTGAAAAATATCTGACGATACGCGGAATGCGCATTCTTGACACACTTGATAAAGTCAGCAAACAGCATGATGCGACGCAAGCTGAAATCGCCCTGGCTTGGATTATGGCTAAACCCAATGTTACCGCTCCAATTGCCAGTGCTACCAAACTTGACCAGCTTGACAGCCTTATCAAAGCAACGCAGATCGATCTTCGTGCCGAAGACATGGCACTGCTTGACAAAGCAAGTGCCTATTAATGACAGTTTTTGCCGGTCAAAAAGCAATATCCAAAGGCCGGGCTAGAGAAATCACTCTAACCTGCCTTTGAATTTTTCTATTTTAACTGAAAAATTAGAAAATCTTTTTAATTAGGTGCAATTAACGGCATATATTCGCTATGTTTTTCTATAAATTAGCCTTACTCTCATATTCATCAATATTCACCACTTTCAAACAGACACTCGACCCCGAATTTCATTATCAACAGATTCACGGAGACTGGCCATGACTGATAAACATTCCTCAAAAAAAGGACGGGGCACGATTTATCAATCTATTTTGGAGACAATCGGTAACACGCCGCTCGTTCGTATTGACCGGTTTTCCAGAGAAAAGGGGGTCAACGCCAATTTGTTGGTCAAGCTTGAATTCTTCAATCCTCTGGCAAGTGTCAAGGATCGCATCGGGTTAGCTCTTATTGAATCACTGGAAAAGTCGGGAAAAGCAATTCCGGGCAAAACGGTTTTTATCGAGCCGACGTCCGGCAATACCGGCATCGCCCTTGCTTTTGTTGCGGCAGCAAAAGGGTATGAGCTAATTTTGACCATGCCGGAAACAATGTCGATTGAACGGCGCAAATTGTTGAAATATCTCGGTGCTAAATTGGTATTGACCGACGGCGCCAAAGGTATGAAAGGTGCTATTGCAAAAGCCGAAGAACTGGCCGTCCAAAACCCTGGCGCCATCATTCCGCAACAGTTTGAAAATCCGGCAAACCCCGAAATCCACCGCCACACAACAGCCGAAGAAATCTGGAACGATACCAATGGCCAGATTGATGTCGTCATTGCCGGTGTCGGAACCGGTGGTACCATTACCGGCGTTGGCGAGGTCATTAAAAAACGCAAACCTGAAGTAAAAATTATTGCTGTTGAACCTAAAGATTCGCCAGTATTATCCGGTGGTCAACCCGGCCCGCACAAACTTCAAGGCATTGGTGCCGGTTTTGTACCGAAAACATTGAACACAGCAATTATTGACGAAATCATCGCTGTATCGAACGAAGATGCTTTCAAGAATTCTCGTGATCTTGCCGTTCTTGAAGGTATTCCTGTTGGTATTTCATCCGGAGCGGCTTTGACGGCAGCAATCGAAGTTGGCCGACGTCTGGAAAACAACGACAAAAACATCGTTATCATTATCCCGTCCTTTGCCGAACGATACCTTTCGACACCACTTTTTGACGGGCTAGACTAGAATCTATCTGCCTTTATTGTAACGGTCACCCGTTTGCGAGCGCCTTGTTCTGCCTGTTGGCAATTGCGCCAAGCTGGCAAAAGTATTTTCATCATCCGAGCGCGTGCGCCGAGGCCTTGCCGTTCGAGAAGCGTTATTTGAATTATCCGGATTTTTTTCCCTATCATCCATATCTTCAGAAATAAACTCTTTCCACAATGACTTTACTATATTCATTAAAGCAATCCCCGGTCTTCTTTTGTTAAAATATAAATTACAACAATAACGCCATTTTACATCATCATTTCCATTGATGTTTATGCTAAAAACGGACGTTAAAAGCGCTTATTTATCGTTGACCTTTAGCCATTGTTGCATTTGTACTATCTCTTCTTCCTGGGCCGAGATAATCTTTTCTGCAAGTTTTCGCGCTTGAGGGTCTTTGCCATATTGCAATTCAACTTTTGCCATATCAACGGCCCCTTTATGATGGGCCATCATCATTTTGATGAAATCTATATCGGCATTACCCGTTGTTTTCATCGACATATTGTTCATCATATTTTCATTCACCTTATCAAAAGCTTGCGACGAAGCTGATAAAGTCTGCGATGCTACGGATCCAGCACCTTCAGCCATATGTTTCATATCCATATCCGTACCTTGGGCACCTGCATAACATGTCGCTGTGAAAAACATACACAGAGCAGCTATTTGTTTTTTCATAATAAATTCCTTGTTATCATCGAAAAACGAATTCGGTGCTATTTGGTTCCATATTGAAAAACATTTTGGACAAGTTGTCGCCAAAGCCAGGTAGATTCACACGCCAGGTGCAACACAGTTTATTTAAAGTATAATTTGATATCGGTTCCAAGGTTTTCCATAAAGGAGAGAAATGGCGTTTTGAA
>NZ_CALYQK010000011.1 GCF_945285465.1 uncultured Bartonella sp.
TCAAAACGCCATTTCTCTCCTTTATGGAAAACCTTGGAACCGATATCAAATTATGATTTAATTAAACTGTGTTGCACTTGGCGTGTGAATCTACCGGTAATAAAAAATGGTGCAGAAAGTCACAACTTACAGTTTTCTTGAGTTTTATGTAAAATAATTTAAAAACTAGTTTCGATACGTCCATAAACCAGTTGCGTAAATGAATATATTTGACCACCTACAAATGAAGCTGTCAAAGCCAGTACAACAAATATTATAATAATTTTCGGAATGAACGTTAACGTCATTTCCTGAATTTGTGTCAATGCTTGAAAAAGAGCAATTACAATTCCAATTGCCATCGCTGCCCCAACGGCCGGACCGCTCGCTATGAGAACGGTCCATATGGCCGCTGTTACCATGTCAATGGCATCAGCCTCGTTCATTGTCAGCTAACCTTCTCGGAAGGCTTGCTATTCATTACAGTGACACCTGGACCGATAACAAGGTCTTGACCATTATCAAGTTTTGCAATCAATCCGTTGCTGTAAATGGTTACCGATTGGGCCGTACCTTGGGTCGTCAGTCCTTTTTCGTCAGTATATGACAAATATTTACCTACATACCCTGTCGCACGTGAAATTGATCCATCAACCATAAGAGTGTTGAGTGCACTATTAACAGTATCAAGTTTTTTATTGGTTTCTGTCTGTTCCTGAACCGCCGAAAAGCTTGCCAATTGTGAAACAAATTCCGTCGAATCCATTGGTTTCGTTGGATCTTGATTTTTCATCTGCGCGACAAGCAATTTGATGAAGGTATTATAATCGGCGGTTGATTTTTTGTTTGTTTGCGTTGATTGATCAGATGACGACTGCGATGTAGGCGATGTATTCGTGCCGGTTGTCGTATTTGTGTCAGCCGATGCATATGACGTGCTAGTCGAATTCAAATTTGCCTGTGACGCAAAATTTGCTGCAGAAGCCGTGCTATTTTGAGCGGTTGGCGTTTTAGTACTTCCATTGCTTTCATTGGCACTGGAAGCCGACCGCATCAGTTGTGATGTATTATTTACCGCACCTACATTCATGAGTCTTCTCCTCTGATCAGGCGGTTTTTCTTTCCTCGATGGAATCGAGCCCTTTGCCCAAAATTGTTGCTTCTCTGTCGAACAGTCCGCGAATAACTTTTAAAACCTCGAAAATACGATCTTCTTCGGTCAGATCAATGCACTTACGCAAACCATCCAAAATAACAGGATCATCAAAAGTGCACAACATTTTTCCCAGCATTTCGACAAAAACCATTACTGTTTTATCAGCGTTCTCCGGGTCAACCAACATAACCTGTGCAGCAAAATAAAGTTGCTTCAGCGGCGTATCTGTATCCTCAGGCTGTATAACATGCTGTTCAAGAAGGAATGATGCATCGTTAAGCAACTCTAATGTCACTTTACGATCAGGTGCTAATACAGCGCCATTAAGATAAAGTTTCTCGTTTGGACGTAAAGTAATATACATGGTTTTATCAGTCATTTAAGTTCCTCTGGGTTACTGGTAAGTCCGTTTCTAATGGATTCAGAAATTTCAATTAAAATATCAAAATCAGTTGTTTCTCCATTTTCCAATCTCTGAATTTCTTTTAGAATGTAAAAGCCTATTGAAATTAAAGAAGCTTTGAGTTCATCCGGTAAAGTATTTTCAACAAGCCCTAAATCTTCAATAAGAACAATCCATAGTTTGCGGGTAAAATTTACCGCATCCGTTGTTTCTTTTGAATTAGGTCCGGCCTTTTGAGCCAAACGTAGCAACTTGATACAGCGATCAAAAAGCATACTCTCACGTTCGCGAGCATCCATCTGATCGTCTTCCAAGACATCTTCGTATCGCATCTGATACATAGTGTTTTCCTAACTATTTAACCAATATAGTTCAATTTTTAACGCAAAACATTAACTCAAAGATAATTTACTAAACTTAATTTCGCTATTTTTGAAGTCATAGTATAAGAAATTTGAAGTACACTTTGCAATTCTACCATTTTTGCACTTGCTTCAGTATAATCGGCACCGATCATATCATTGCGTGTTTGATTTAAAATAGTAAGCTGAGCATTCATATGATCAATAGCATTTTTTACACGCGCTTGCGAATTACCAAGGGTCGATGCCACCGTTATAATTTCCGTAATGGCACTTCCTGTTGCTTTGCCGTCGGAAGATGCTCTTGCCCTGTTACTTACGACCTGCTGTGCTTTATCGGAAAGGCCGATATTACCAAATTCGGCTACAAGAACCATATTTTTCATAGCATGACGGAAACCAGCTTCATTGGCACTTGAAGAAATATCAATGGTTTCGCCGGTTGCCGAAATGCGATTTACCACTGCACCATCTTCGGCGCGCGAGAAATTGGTAGACCAGCTCGGCTCTTCAAACAGCTTGCTGAATGGACCGTCGATAAATTCAGTCATTTGTGCATCGGTAATTTGATTGACTCCAGGATCTGTAACACTAAATCCGAAGAAAGATTGGAATGCGTCTAGCACAACCTGACTTGCACCGGTATTGCTGCCTGCTTTGTAATAATCGAAAGGAGGCTCCTGCGTATTTGTACCGCCAAAAACATACTCGCCATTATAGCTCGTATTCATTGCCGAAACGAATGAGTCAAGTGCCGATTGGGCGGCTGACTGCATTGTCTTCGGCGTTGCCGTTACGTTATCACCCATCAATGCTTTATTGAACTGTATCAGAGTCCCGCCTGGGTTGGTTTTGTCGCTTGCTCCAATCAGACTTTGCATAGCTGACTGAGCAGCCGACATCCGATTGGCAGCTAATTCGTTACCTTCTTTGAGCCCGTTAAGCGACGATATCTGATTTTCGTTCTCTATAAAACGACCAGTTTGACGACCAAGCTTCAACCCGGGATCCCTAATTCTATTGTTTGTTGCTTCGTAAGAAGCTTCAATAAGATCGGCCTGCGCTTGCGCTACAATAGGCCGTTGCGAGTTATTTAACACATAACTGGAAATTAAATTAATCTTCATTTCACACCTATTTTACTGCGCTCATCAGATCATCTAACATTCTTCCAACCGTCGATATTATTCGTGCAGTAGCAGAATATGTCTGTTCCAATTGTAGCATTAGAGCCATTTCGTCATCTGTATTCACGCCCGTTTCATTCGATAAAGTTTCAGCAGCACGGCCAAACATTGCGTTTTGGTATTCGGCATCTTTGGCTCCATTGGAACGAATGCCTTCCATCCATGATTGAGATTGTTTGGCAAAAGATATCAAACTTTGCTCTTCCCCAAGTCCTGATTCAGAAGTGAATGTTCGACTTTCCGAAAGGCTATCAACCAGCTTCTGAAGGTCTTTTCCGAGATTTTCAGGACCACCACCTGCTGTTTTACTGTCAAACAGCGGATTTAAACTTAGCCTGCCAGCCATGCCGTCAACTGTGGCATCGCCGCCGTTTTCAAACAATTCTGGCGGACCTTTGAAAATATCGTATAAAGCAGCAGCAGTCTCATCAAGTTGTTTTTGATATTGTGGTGCTATTTCATCACGAATTTTTACCAAACCACCAAGCTTGCCACTGCCGTAAGGCGAATTAAATGATGCATGCGACAAAGGAACGCCGTCAACCAGTACCTGACTGCCAGCCGTTCCAGCTGGCAACGCCGTACTTTGTGAAAAAGTTATTTGACGCGGGACTTTGTCGAACAGGGTGCTCCCGTCCATTCCGTAAATTGCCATTGAACCGTCGGGATGAGTAACAGTTGTAATACCGATTTCTTGAGACAGATCTTTGAGAATAGCATCGCGCCGATCCATATAAGCAAATCCATCACGACCTAAGCCTATTTCGTCGGATATTGCTTTTTCAACCTCCTGAAACTGCTTCAGCAAGTCATTTATATGATCAACCGAATCCTTAATATCGCTATCAATATCAGTGCGTACTTTTTCAATTTCACGCGAACCAGAATTAATGGCTGTGACAAGGTCTCTGGCTCTATCAATTGCCGCATCGCCAGTAGCACGTTGGCTAGGAGTATTGGCATAAAGCTGTAAAGCCTTTTTGAATGCATCAATTAACCTGGTCGGCGAGTTTTCATAGTCATTAACATTATAAATATTGGAAAGGCGCGTGGCACCGTCTGCATAAGCAGATGCGGCAGCCGAATGACTCGACTTAATCATATAGTTGTTAAGCAATTGCGGATTATCATCGCGGATGACGCGCGAAGTTATTGTTCCATAAGAACCGGACAAAACATGGCTCGTGCGATGCGTATAATTTGTATCACGCGCACTGCCAATATTTTGTGACACAACACCCAACTGACCAGAAGATGTCTTGAGGGAATTACGTGCAGTAGAAAGTGCTGAACCAAGTGTCATTTACATACCCCTTAATTGTTATGTAGTCGGCGCGCTAATCTGTTTCAAGTTAGGTCGATTTATCGTTTGAGACTTAAAATAACATCCAGAACTTCAGAACCTGTTTGGAACACTTTGGAATTTGCCGTATAGTTACGTTGTGCTTCAATCATATCAGTCAATTCGTTACCGATATCGGCGTTCGATTCTTCCAGTAACCCACTTTTCAAAGTACCAAAAATACCTTCGCCCGGATGGCCGAATGTCTGGGCGCCAGCATCGGGCGTGACCTGAAAGGCGGTTCCCGTAATCGGAATCAACCGGTCGGGGGCAGTAACTGTCGAGACGCCCACCAAACCAATGACCTTCGTCTGGTTATTGCTGTAGTGAACCTGAATTTCGCCTTTCTCACTGAAAGTGAAATTTTGGAAACTTCCTGGAGCATAACCATCCTGTGTTGTACCAAAGGAGAAGTTTGCGCCTAATTGTGTTACAGTATCAGTCGGAAAATTTACTTTTACGGGGAACGTCACCTGCCCACTAACCACTTTATTGAGGTTTGGAACATTGATTTGCAGAGAACCGGACGGACTGGTCAATTTACCATATTGGTCAAAAGTCAAAGTTTGATTTAACAAGCCAAGATATACCGATTTATCCGGTGTATCCCCCTTGGTGAGCGTGTAAATTTGCATTTCCCACGTATTGTCTTTGGTTTTTGTATAATAGAAATCCAGAACAACGGCGGTTCCCTGTTCATCATAAACAGTCACTGACTTTTTCTGATGATAGGATTTACTGTCGGTACTTGAAAATGGCACTTTACTGCGGTCTATCGCCACTTCGTCAGATTTAAGGTTGGTGGTCAAATTAATATTTTCTGTCGCGTGTCCAGGAATAAGCTCACCCGCACCGCCTTTTATTATGACGCGATTGCCCATCTCGTCGAGGAGATAAAAGCCTGCGGCGTTTTGTAAATAACCATCGCCAGTACGTTGAAAAGATCCAGCCCGCGTCAAATATTCCGAACCGGACTCATCTTGTACCCGAAAAAAACCGTTACCCTGTATCATAATATCGCCGGCCTTGCCTGTCGCACGACCGGAGCCTTCTACGGATATATCATGGCGAACGGTTGTTAGCACACCACCAGACTGGTAGGCACTTTTCGTCGAAGGCATAACGAGGCTGGAAAACTGCGTATCTGTGCGTTTGTAGCCGGCAGTAGAAACGTTGGCGACATTATCTGCGACGCCTGTCAGCCTGTTCGCTTGCGCGTTCATGCCAGAAACACCGGTACGCATCATACCATAAATGCCCATTATTATCTCCTAAGATTGAGAACCATGGGGACAACATATTCATGTTTCCTTGTGCGAAGCTGGTGTAAAAAGTCAAAAATAAAAAATTAATCAATTTCTTGATTTTTTTGAATCGTAAAACGGTAATGTATTTTTTTAAAAAAAAGCTGCAAGACCGTGATTTTTTTGGTGTAAATTGAAGTTTTTTTAAAAAACAAGATGCTTTTTGTAGCTTAACAAAAACATGAGCCGGATAACAAAAAGCGGAAAAGAGCCGTAAAATTTAAAATTTTTCATACAGATTTATCGTCAGCTGTTATTGGCTGGCCAATCAGATCGGCGGCGGGTGCCCAGCCAATCAAAATACGGCGGTTTTCATTTTTGTCATGCATGTATCGTCGGCCGCGTGAAGTCGATATCAGATTATTGTCAATTCAGATATACGAAAATAAAGGCTATCGTTTCAGTGTCCATTTGTTATTGTCTAAAAACACAGGTGTGATTTTGGTGCCGCTTTGTCAAAGTTGTCAAAGACATTTAAAATCATTTCTTTCAAAAACCATATATTTCAACGATTTGTCGTTCGTGTAGTTGATCGAAAAATTTTGTTGATTGATCGGCAATGCTTTGGCTATAGCTTTGTGCAAAATAGAATTTTCGCGCGTTCAGCCATTGTTATGTTATACCCTACCAAAAAACCGCAACAATGCTTAATTACAAGAGTCAGCTTTTTGTTGACGGAAACTGGCGACGAAAAGTGTAATGATCAATGGTTAGGAAATTGATTGTCAAACTTGGCGGCTTTTATGCCCTAATGGACGGGACGTGGGAATCGCATTTTTGAATAAAAATTTCTGATTGAGTTTTGGATCTATTTGAATAACGCGGCATTATTTTCGACCAAAAAGTTAAAAAATTTCCTATGAAGGTCGGGTAGCACGCTCTACAGGATTAAAATAAATTGTCGTCAACAAGAGATATTGGTTCGTTTGTAGCCGTCGTCGGGCCGAGTGGTGCGGGAAAAGACACACTCATTAACGCGGCGCACAAAGCGCTTGAAGCAAACCCAGAATTTATTTTTGTCCGACGGATCATTACCCGTAAACCGCAATACGAGGATAATGAGGACCTATCGGAACAAGACTTTTTGCAACAACGTCAACACGGTGCATTTTGCCTTGATTGGTTTGCTCATGGCATCTATTATGCCTTACCGAAAAGCTGTATTGAAGAAGCTAAAGCCGGGAAAATTGTTGTAGCCAATATTTCCCGCGACAAGATCAAATTGGCTGCAGCGTTGTTTGATAATATAACGGTTGTTGAAATAAACGCTCCGGCTGCACTATTAAGTCAACGTTTAGCTGATAGAAAACGGGAAAAAGCCGACGATATAAAAGAAAGGCTCCAGCGTGCAACCCTTACAATGCAACTCCCGGAAAAGGTTGACTATCAATATATTGATAATTCGCACGATGTTGAACGCGCTATTACGCGTTTTATCAATATTTTGAGTACTATTGAAAAAACAATCGTAACAAAACGTAGTTTAAGACAACAATAAATTATTATTAAATAGATAATATGTTATAATTAATGAATTCTAAAAGAAAAAATAAATGAAATTATAATATATAGCAACATTACACATCTATTTTAAGATTTGCAATGTTATAAAATTAAAAGAAACTATCTAATCGCAGGATTAAAAATATCCAATATTATCCCGATAATAAGCAGACTATGTTTTCAGATTGCTATATCACTTTATTAGTTGGATAATTCATAGAGTTATTCAGACTCATCTTTGTCGGGTTCGCTTGTAAACATATTTTCATTAACAATATTGAAATCTTCATCAGAGAGTGGATTATCAATATCTTCCGCTTTTTTATTGCGCGGTCTAAATTGTCCACCATCGTCACCAGTCACATCATCGAAAATATCGACAGTATCGACGGGGCCTCCTTTAGCATCATCCCGTTCGTCGATTTTTTCGACATCAATTATTTTGATATGTTTTTTTCTTTTTTCTGCATCCATCAGAGTTATCCCAGTTTTTGTTTATTATTAGTCTGTTTTTGTTAATTATCAGAATGTGTGGTCAAACAGAATAGACTACAAGGCTCAAGTCCTTTTAACAGATCAAATAAATGGTTCAAGTTTTAAGTGGTGCAATACACTTTTTTCAATTTCAATGGATATCACGTCAAGAAGAACGCAGCCAAACAAAAGGCGGACGGCGCGGCGTTCTCGCCGCTTCGGCTTTGGTGGCATCACCAGTTTGGTGTTCGCAGTAGGGTGACGACAATTAAAACTATTGAGAAACGGTTCGATGACACAGCAGAAAATTTATTAAACACCATTGTAACGATTTTTCAAAATTCAGGTCAAACTGGCTAAATCAAAATCTGTATGGCAGGCTGAAAGAGCAGCCATCACAATGTTGTCTATTATTTTGATCATTTTCATAGCTTGCAAAAATTGACCGGAACTTTGACAAGAAGTCAAAAGCGCTGTGAAAATCGCCAGTTCCATTGAATAGAATTATCTATGATGAAATTTCGATATTTGTTTTAATGGAAATATTTTATTTTCCGCAAAAAAATTAAAAAGAAAATAATCGGGAAAAACCGCAACAGAAACTGGCTGGGGAACCTGGATTCGAACCAGGACTGACGGAGTCAGAGTCCGCAGTTCTACCGTTAAACTATTCCCCAACATCAACATTCTATACCAGAACAGCAAGGCTTTTAGCATATTCATTTCAAGATACAAGCACAAACTTATGAATTTTTTATCAGAAGCGATATCGGTGCACCGATAGCAGACGCGATGGTACCATTAGAATAATTATAAAATGTATGTAGCGAAATTGCACAAGCCTAAGTTCATATTTTAAAAATTATTATTCGACAAAGGGGGATGAAGCTGCAAAGATTATCAAAAAAGTCGGGAAGACCGCCTCTGCCTATTGGTAAAATCGCCCAACGCTGCTACATTAAAGGTAACAACAAATGATGAAGTGTCCGTTTTGAGGAAATGGTTCGACGGCATTTTTAAGGAAAGAAGAACATGACTCCGTTGATCGAAACCTTAAAAGGGTCGGAGCGGGGGACGGCCGGCGGAACTGATGCGAGTGCTTTGCATAACCGCTTGGAAAGGCACAAAAATGGTGACGGGCAGTCGCCCGCGGTGGGGTCTTATGCTGTTCCTCTAGTTAAAAAAAAGCGCGCAAGGCGGCGCCAGAAAGGAAAACTGGCCGTTTGCGATGGTGGCCAGCACGAGAACGATGCAAAGAAAGACGCCTGCGAGAGTGTTCAGGATAAAAGCCCTCACGAAAATGCGCCGGAAAAACTTCGTCACCATAAAAAGCGGTCGCGGAAATCTCATTTGTTTACAAGATCAAAAGAAACGACTGTTTTTCCTGACGTGACCAAGCAGGAAAAAGGCGAAAAAAAACGGAAAAAGCCAACGAGATTTCCCCATATTGATGGCGAACATGCACCTCTTTATGCTGCTCTTGATCTTGGAACAAATAATTGTAGGCTTCTTATCGCTGCGCCGACAAAGCCCGGTCATTTCCACGTTGTCGATGCGTTTTCGCGGATTGTGCGTCTGGGAGAGGGACTAAGCAAAAGTGGACGTCTGAATGAAAATGCCATGAACCGTGCCATCGAGGCGTTGAAAATCTGTCGGTCCAAACTGGATCAACGACCGATCAGGCAGTGCCGGCTTATTGCAACGGAGGCTTGCCGTTCTGCCGAAAACGGGCAAAGCTTTATTGAGCGCGTTGCCGCGGAAACCGGAATTAATCTGGAAATTATCGATCGCGAAACTGAAGCACGTCTTGCTGTTGCCGGATGTGGAACATTGGTCGAACAAGACACGGATGCAATCGTTGTATTTGATATAGGTGGCGGATCATCAGAAATCGTTTTGATCGACCGGTCAAAGCGGCGTTCTCCACGCCTTGCTGAACATATTATAGCCTGGACATCCTTGCCGGTGGGCGTCATAACTTTGGCCGAGAGATTTGGTGGGGGTAATGTCAGCACCGAAGATTTTGATAACATGAAGGCTTTTGTCCGCGAATTGTTGTATGATTTTCAAGGGCGCGACAAATTGGGGGCATTGGCCAAAAGTCCTCATTTCCACTTATTAGGCACATCCGGTACTGTAACAACGCTTGCCGGCATTCACCTAAAATTGGCGCGCTATGACCGCCGCTTGATTGATGGCATATGGCTTAACAATGATGATGTCGAGCGCATGACCAAGCGTTTGCTTTCGTGGAATCTGGCTGAACGCATGGCTAATCCTTGTATCGGGCATGATCGGGCCGATCTTGTTCTTGCCGGCTGCGCAATTCTCGACGTTATTCGTGAAGAGTGGCCAAGTGACCGTTTGCGAGTGGCAGATCGCGGATTGCGTGAAGGAATATTGACCGAGTTAATGTCGCGGGATGGAGCATGGAGAAAGTGCAGAAAGTCGAACGCGCGCTTTCTTTTCCGCAAAAAACGTGAAAGTGAACATCTATGACGACAAAAAAAACAGGTTCGCATGCTGGTGGGCGCGGTGGTTCGGGGTCACATGTCCTTCATACGAGAGTTAAAAAAAAGGCCGGAACAATTAAAGCGTCGTCGCGTCGCTGGTTGGAACGTCATCTGAATGATCCTTATGTGCACCAATCGAAAATTGACGGTTATCGCTCACGTGCGGCCTATAAGCTGATCGAGATCAATGAACGCTATAATCTTTTAAAAAAAGGTCAGAAAATTATTGATCTTGGTGCTGCCCCGGGGGGATGGTGCCAAGTGGCTGCGCGCATTGTGGGTTCAAGTAACGATCATCCATCGGTTGTTGGTATTGACTATCTGCATGTTGATCCGTTGCCCGGCGTTGCAATGTTGGAAATGGACTTTCTCGCTGATGATGCCCCACAAAAGCTCATTGAAACTTTGGGAGCCAAACCTGATCTGGTTATTTCCGATATGGCCGCGCCGACGATCGGACATCGTCAGACCGATCATATACGCACAATCCATCTATGTGAGGTGGCAGCAGATTTTGCTATATCAGTGCTAAAGCCCGGCGGACATTTTTTAGCCAAGACCTTTCAAGGTGGTGCCGAAAATGAGTTGCTGACCACTTTAAAACAGAATTTTAAAAAAGTCTATCATGTCAAACCGCCGGCAAGTCGTGCCGAATCTGTCGAGCTTTATTTACTCGCGTGTGATTTTAAAGGCAACAACAGCTGATTACGGCTTTGTAAACGAAAAATTTGCATACCTCGTTGGTCAATAGATGACAGCAACAATGAACGAATTTTCTTAATTCCGGCAGAGATGCTTTGGATTGGTGTAACCCGACATTTTCTGTCAGCCATCAGGCAAGAAAAAAATAGCCAGCTGCCTGGCGGTTGCGGCCCGATTGTTGGGAATTATCGTCACAGAAAATTGGCAAAAACGGTCTTATGTTTTATTCTTATGTCTTATTATATCATCCAGTTATTATTCAATTGATGAAAAATAGGTTGTCGAATGGCAAGCCATCGCTAGGGCTCTTAGGTCAGGCAATGTTTCACCTAATGAAAAGTTGATGGCTAAAGGAAACAGCAAGAGCAAAAACCTGACACGAAATTTCCCGATCGGCGAAGATAATAGCATTCGTTAGGAAGTTAATTAGGAAGTTAATTAAAGCGTTAATTACATTTGCCTCTATGGTGTTATTTTCGAGTTTGCGTTATGAGGAGGCAAAATCTAGGAAAGAGTGTGCTAATGAAATTTCTCGATCAAGCGAAAATTTATATTCGTTCCGGCGATGGTGGCGCTGGCGCAGTTTCTTTCCGTCATGAGAAATTTCTTGAATTTGGCGGGCCTGACGGCGGGGATGGTGGTCGTGGTGGCGATGTTTGGGTTGTCGCCGTCGATGGTTTGAATACGTTGATTGATTATCGCTACCAGCAGCATTTTAGAGCGAAAACCGGTATGCATGGCATGGGACGTAACATGACCGGTGCTAAAGGAAACGATGCTGTCCTGAAGGTACCTGTCGGGACACAGGTTTTTGAAGAAGACAACGAAACACTTATCTGCGATCTTACCGAAATAAGTCAAAAGTTTTGCCTTGCAAAAGGCGGCAATGGCGGTTTTGGCAATCTTCATTTTACCACTTCGACCAATCGAGCACCACGTCGGGCCAATCCCGGACAAAAAGGGATAGAACGCACCATATGGTTGCGATTAAAGCTGATAGCCGATTGCGGCCTTATCGGCATGCCGAACGCTGGCAAATCGACTTTTCTTGCGGCAGTGACCGCAGCTAAACCGAAAATTGCCGATTATCCTTTTACAACATTACACCCCAATCTCGGGGTCGTGCGCATCGATGGCCGGGAATTTGTTCTTGCCGATATTCCTGGGCTTATTGAAGGCGCCCATGAGGGGGTGGGGATTGGCGACCGTTTTTTGGGGCATGTCGAGCGCTGCTATGTTTTGCTCCATCTTGTTTCTGCTCGCGAAGACGATGTGGTTAAAGCTTACCATGTCATACGTAATGAGCTTGAGGCCTATGGACACGGTCTGGCCGATAAGCCGGAAATTGTCGCTTTAAGTCAGGTTGATATTCTAGATGATAAAACACGCAAGCAAAAACAGCAAGAACTGGAAAAAATAACAAAAAAACCGGTTTTACTTCTGTCTGCGGTGACACATGAGGGGCTGGAAGACACGTTACGTTCAATTGCACGAATTATTGAGGATAGTCGTCGCCATGATGCAGGAAAGTCGGTGGAGGATTAGGCCTTTATGGTGCAGAATATAAAACAGCTTGGCCACTATAAACGTATTGTTGTCAAGATCGGATCTGCTCTTCTTGTCGATCGTACCAATGGCCTTAAAGAAGAATGGCTTGATAGTCTCGTCGACGATGTGGCAAGTCTGGCGGCAAAAGGGGTCGAGATTATTATCGTTTCATCGGGTGCTATTGCATTGGGGCGCACATTGCTGAAGTTGCCGACAGGCCCGTTAAAACTTGAGCAAAGTCAGGCCTGTGCGGCAATCGGGCAGATAGAACTTGCCAAAGCTTATGGTGAGGCACTATTGAAACATGGATTAATGACAGGGCAAATTCTTCTGACACTGGTCGACACTGAAGAACGTCGGCATTATCTTAATGCCCGCGCCACTATCAATACGCTGTTACATTTTGGTGCGGTGCCGGTTGTTAACGAGAACGATACGGTTGCAACAAGTGAAATCCGCTATGGCGACAATGACCGGCTTGCTGCGCGTGTCGCCACAATGATGGGTGCAGATCTGCTTATCTTATTATCAGATATTGACGGGCTTTATTCGGCACCACCCCATCTTGATGAACATTCACAGTTTATTCCTTATATACGCGCGATCAATCCTGCTATCGAAAGAATGGCGGGGGCAGCAGCTTCGGAACTTTCGCGTGGAGGCATGAAAACAAAACTCGACGCGGGGAAAATTGCCAACCAGGCGGGTACGGCAATGGTTATTACTTCGGGAAAACGGTTTTCACCGCTTCGTGCCATTGATGCAGGGGAACGGGCGAGCTTTTTTGCGGCAAGCGATAAACCGGTAAGTGCTTGGAAAACGTGGATTTCAGGTCAGCTTGATCCATCTGGGATTCTGAAAATTGATCAAGGTGCAGTGCAGGCATTAAAAGCAGGAAAATCGCTTCTTGCTGCCGGTGTTGTTGCTGCCGAAGGCGATTTTCACGATGGCGATACTGTTGCCATTGTTGACGAGAAGAACCTTGAAGTTGCACGAGGCCTGGTAAGCTACGATCGGGAAGAGGTTGACCGCATTATAGGATTGAAAAATTCACAAATAGAAGCTGTTCTCGGCTACGAGCCGAGGTCGGCAATGGTTCACCGCAACGATATGGTTTTGCGAAACTAAGTCCATAAAACCGTGCACCACCGTTTTATTTATTTCATTGGTATAAAAGCTGTCTGGCGATAATTTTATTATTTTTATATTGAGTCATAGCGTTTGATATGGCTAACTCGTTTCTCACATTCATTTATATGGAAAACGAATTATGGACAGGTTGCACGATACGCTTTTAACAATGGGAAAAAATGCTCTTAAGGCAGCGGGAATATTGGCATTAGCCTCGTCAGAACAAAAGCGCAGTGCTTTGGAAGCCATAGCCGATAGTATCGAAAAAAATACACCCGACATTTTATCAGCAAATGCCCTTGATATAAAACATGGCCGTCAAAACGCAATGAGTGCGGCATTGATTGATCGGCTTCTACTTGATGAAAAACGGGTTCGTTCGATTGGCGAGGCGGTGCGCGTGATAGCCAGCCTTCCTGATCCGGTTGGCGAAATTATCAGTGAGTGGAAACGGCCAAACGGTCTGACAATCCAGCGTGTGCGCACCCCTTTAGGCGTCATCGGTGTCATATATGAAAGCAGACCGAATGTGACAGCTGATGCTGGTGCTTTGTGCTTGAAGGCAGGCAATGCGGTAATCCTTCGTGGCGGTTCGGATAGTTTTTCTTCCTGCAAAGCAATTCATGCCGCAATGGTTTTGGGCTTGGAGGCAGCTGGTTTGCCGCAAACAGCCATCCAGTTTGTCGACACGGTCGATCGCGATGCTGTGGGGGAACTTTTGACCGGTCTTGATGGTTCTCTTGATGTTCTGGTGCCAAGGGGCGGAAAAAGCCTTGTTGCCCGTGTGCAAAAAGAAGCTCGTATTCCAGTGTTTTCCCACCTTGAAGGCTTATGCCATATTTACATTGATAAATCGGCTGATCTTGATATGGCCAAAAAAATAGTCATCAATGCAAAGCTCAGGCGTAGCGGCATTTGCGGTGCTGTCGAGACGGTTTTGATTGATCGGGCGATTGTCGATAAAGTTGTTCCGGTAATGAGTGCCTTGCAACACGCCGGATGTGAAATTCGCGCAAGTGAAGACCTTGTTGGCAAAATACCGGGTGCAACAACAGCAACAGACGAAGATTGGTCGACCGAATATCTCGACGCCATAGTTTCAGTTAAAACAGTTGATGGTGTGCAAGGGGCGATAGATCACATTAACCGCTATTCCTCGCATCATACCGAATCCATTATTGCCGAGGATGAAAAGGCGGTGCAATTGTTTTTTAAATCGCTTGATTCGGCAATATTAATGCATAATGCATCGACACAATTTGCCGATGGTGGCGAGTTTGGTTTTGGCGGGGAAATCGGAATTGCCACTGGCAAGATGCATGCGCGTGGGCCTATCGGTGTCGAACAGTTGACGACTTTTCAATATCATGTCATTGGCAACGGGCAGATACGCCCTTGAAAGATTTGTTTTTATTCAAAAATCGTCTGCCGTCTTGTGGGCGCGGCAATTGCATCGGCCTTTTCGGCGGGTCGTTCAACCCACCGCATGAAGGGCATTTGCTCGTTGCAAAAATTGCGTTACAGCGCCTCAAGCTCGACCAATTGTGGTGGATGGTGACACCCGGAAACCCCTTGAAGGATCAGAAAGATCTTCTTTCTGTTGACGAACGAATATGTTTAAGTGAAAAACTTGCCGAAGATCCACGGATAAAAATTACCGGCTTTGAACAAAAAATCCGCTCATATAAAACCGTGTCGACAATCGAGTATATTTTAGCTCATCATAAAGATGTCCATTTTGTTTGGGTTATGGGGGCAGACAGTCTGAAATCTTTTCACCACTGGCATAAATGGCGTGAGATTGTGGCTATGATACCGATTGCGATTATTGACCGGCCGGACGCTCGTATGTCGGCGCTGTTTTCACCAATGGCAGAAACTTTCAGCCGTTTTCGCGTTAAAGACTATGATATAGCCGCTTTACCTTACAAAAAACCGCCAGCGTGGGGATATATTCACGGCAAACGTTCATATGCATCTTCCACGAAATTAAGGCAGAAAACTTTGTAAATTATCAGAAATATACGATACATTTATGCAAGGAAAATGGCATAAGTGGTAATTTTTCTTGAAAAAAAGCGTTAATTCTGCGACGATAAACGCTAAGAAATATTCTATTTTGAAGGAAATAATCAAGCAGATTGAAAGGTGAATAATCTGAAAAATTCTCAAGCTAATGCTCAAGAACAATCTAGAAAAAAATCCGTTATATGCGGTCGTTCGACCACAAATGACAAGGTAGGGGCGCTGGTTCAGGAAAAATTGGACCGTGTTGTGTCGAGTCTGGAGGAATCGAAAGGTGAAGATATTAGAACAATAGATCTTCGCGGCAGGTCGCCGCTTGCCGACTTTATGGTGATAGCATCGGGGCGCTCGCAACGACATGTTTCGGCATTGGCCGACCATCTTTTGACAGCAATGAAGGTTAAAAATGCCGGAAATATCAGGGTTGAAGGACTAACCGAAGGCAATTGGGTGCTTATTGATTGTGGCGATATTATCGTTCATCTTTTTCGCCCGGAAGCACGGGAATTCTATAACCTCGAAAAGATATGGATTATTCCTGATATTGAGGCGCCAGTAGTCAAGGGGGCGGGAGCAAATTGACATGCAAATTTCGGTGTTTGCTGTCGGACGGATGAAAAAAGGCCCCGAGCAAGAGCTTGCCAACCGCTATTTTGAGCGGTTTTCAAAATTGGCTCCTTCTTTGGGGCTTAATTTTCTCAATGTCCATGAAATAACCGAGAGCAGGCTGCAAAACGCCAATCAAAGAATGGAAGAAGAAGGAGCCAAACTTATCGAAAGTTTGCCGGACAACAGCCGTCTGATTGTTCTTGATGAACGGGGAAAGTCGGTGTCTTCTGTTATTTTCTCTGAAAGTTTTCAAAACTGGCGTGATGCTGGTACAAAACATATAACGGTTGCGCTTGGCGGGCCAGACGGGCATTGCAAAAAAGTGCGCGAGCGGGCTGATCTATTACTGTCATTCGGGGCAATGACATGGCCGCACCAGATTGCACGTATTTTGCTCAGTGAACAACTTTACCGAATGGCAACTATTTTAAGTGGTCATCCTTATCATCGTGTTTGAGGATTTAAGTCGCAAAATTCAGCCTTGTTAACGCCGTCTTAGGGGAAAAGTGTATAAATTTCTTAGCAAACAAGCAAGGCATTGCAATTGGCACAATGATACTACAGTCAACCTTCAGATATTTAGGACATTCTCTTTCCCTGAAGTTTTTGGGTATCATGGTTTTGTGCATTCTAATTTTGTCTTCTTCACCGTGTTTTTCCGAAGATAATAAAAACAGGGATGCAGCCACTAAAGCACTGAGCGATATCCGCCAGACAATGACATTGTCACAGCAAAAAGTTTCGGAATTGGCAAGTCAGGTCGATAGTTTAAAGAAAGATCAACGAACGCTCACTTCAGAACTTGTCAATGCGGCCAAGAGCGAGCGTGAGGTTGCCGAAAAAATAGCTGCAAGCGAGGAAAAGCTCAAAAAACTCTTGGATGACAAGTTAAAAATCGGTAAAAATCTTGAAAGCCGGCGTGGCGAATTTTCAGAGGTATTGGCAGCGCTTGAACGTATGGGTTTAAATCCTCCGCCAGCAATTCTGATTGAACCCGACGATGCGCTCAAATCTGTGCGCAGTGCTGCGGTTCTTGGAACATTGGTGCCCGAAATGCGTGAAAAAACGCTGGCACTTTCGGCAAGTTTAAAGGAATTGACAAACGTTGAACAAGCAATTGTTAGCGAACGTGACCAGATGAGAAATCAGGTTCAATTACAGGCCGAACAACAAAAACGCTTAACGTTATTGCTTGAAGAAAAGGCAAAGTTGCAAAAGACTTCCGAAGAAGAGCTGTCATCACAAAGAACAGCAATTTTTGCCCTTGCCGAAAAGGCAAAATCGCTTGAAGACCTGCTGTCGGAGCTCGAGCGCCAATCGCGCCAGCAAGAGGCGCGGGCACCGTTGCCACGGCAGGATAGCGAGCTGTTACGCAACCTTGATTTTGAGGGCAAGAAAAATAGCCTTTTATTGCCGACTTCGGGAAAAATCATACAAAAATTCGGATCGAATAATGGTGCGGTTCTGGGCGATACGATAGAAACAATGCCCGGTGCTATTGTAACAGCACCGGTTGATAGTGTTGTCGCTTATGCCGGTGCTTTTCGTTCCTATGGACAGCTTGTTATCCTTGATACCGGCCAAAATTATCATATATTGCTTGCTGGTATGGACAAGATCAATGTTGTTCAGGGACAATTTTTGCTTTCCGGTGAACCGTTAGGAGCGATGGGTAATCAACAAATTGCTAGCGCTACATCTTTGGATATAGGCAAAAGTGCTCCAATGCTTTACATTGAGTTTAGAAAACAAGGTAAACCTGTAAATCCGGCGCCCTGGTGGGTAGCCGGTAAGTCGGGAAGGAACCAGAATGATTCGTAAAATAACTGTTTTAGCTGCCGGTGCATTGCTGGGCGCAAGTTCGATGATTATGATGCAATCCTTTGCCGCCAATAGCGAAGGAGATACCTATAAACAGCTCGCAATTTTTGGCGATGTATTCGAGCGCGTGCGGGCACAATATGTCACAGTACCCGATGATAAGAAACTTATCGAAAATGCGATTAACGGCATGCTCACGTCCCTTGATCCGCATTCATCCTATATGAATGCCGAGGAAGCCAAGGATATGCGTGTTTCCACCAAAGGTGAATTCGGTGGTTTGGGAATAGAAGTGACAATGGAAAATGACCTTATCAAGGTTGTTTCACCAATGGATGATACGCCCGCTGCCAAAGCGGGTGTTTTGGCAGGAGACCTTATTTCCAAAATCGACGACGAGCAGGTGCGTGGGCAGACATTAAACGATGCTGTCAGCAAAATGCGCGGCGAAGTGGGCAAGCCGATTAAATTGACAATTATCCGCAACGGCGTTGACAAGCCGCTGGAAATTACGGTTGTGCGCGATATTATCAAAGTAAAAGCCGTTAAATATCGTGTCGAGGGTGATATTGGTTATTTACGGATTATCCAGTTTAGCGAACAGACCTATGATGACCTTCAGGCTGCAATTAAAGACATCCAGTCAAAAATTCCCGCCGACAAGCTGAAAGGATATGTTCTGGACTTGCGGTTGAACCCGGGTGGTCTGCTTGATCAGGCTGTCAGTGTTTCGGATGCTTTCTTGAATAAGGGAGAGATTGTTTCCACCCGCGGCAGAGATGAAGCAGAGGTGATGCGCTTTGACGCAAAATCGGGCGATATCATCAATGGAAAACCATTGATCGTTCTTATCAATGGTGGTTCGGCAAGTGCTTCGGAAATTGTTGCCGGTGCCCTGCAAGATCATCGACGTGCCACGGTCTTGGGCACGCAGTCTTTTGGTAAAGGCTCTGTCCAGACTATTATTCCACTTGGCGATAATGGTGCACTGCGCTTGACCACAGCGCTTTATTATACGCCGTCGGGTGCATCAATTCAGGGTAAAGGAATTACACCTGACATAAAAGTCGACCAGCCTTTGCCTGACGAATACAAAGGCTACGATGTGAATTTGGGTGAATCAGAGTTGAAAGGACATATCAAGGGCAATCAGGAAGATGATAAGGGCTCTGGTTCAGCCGCCTTTGTTCCGAAAGATCCCAAAGATGATATTCAGCTCAACGAGGCCTACAAGCTTCTTCGTGGTGAAATGGCAAACGCAGCATTTCCACCAGATCCGCAAAAAGGTGTGCCTAATTGAAAGCGATAAAAAACGCGATTTTCGCGTTTTTTATTTTAGAAAATATGGGTGGTAATAGTCCGTCCGGTTTTTACCAAATCTGAAAACTAAAGGTGGCGCGATGACAAAAGACGAAAATGTGAAACAAAAGGTTCCGGTTGATTTGCCTTACCGTAAATGCGTTGGTATTGCGGTTTTCAATAAAGAGGGAAAGGTCTGGGCCGGACGACGCATCAAAAAACGGCTTAGCGAGTTGGATGGTGCTTCCAAAATTTGGCAAATGCCGCAAGGGGGTATCGACAAAAATGAATCGCCTATCGATGCCGCGCGACGTGAACTTTATGAGGAAACAGGTATCCGTTCAATAGAATTGATTGGTGAAACAGACGGGTGGATTAACTATGACTTGCCAAAACAACTTGTCGGCGTTGCATTGAAAGGAAAGTATTGCGGGCAGACACAAAAGTGGTTTGCCTTCCGCTTTATCGGTGATGATAAAGAAATAGCAATTAATCCGCCGCCGGAAGACAATATAGCTGAATTTGATCAGTGGAAATGGGTAGATATTGAAGCTCTTCCGATGATGGTGGTACCGTTTAAACAGGCGGTTTATGAAAAGGTTGTTGCGCAATTCCGCCATTTTGCTTGTTAATAGAGCCATCAAAGTTAAAATTCGGCTAGTTTATAGAAGAGGAGTCTTCTATAACAAGGTGGAGTTTGTAAATTGGGTATAAATTTAATTCTGGAAAGAAAAATAAAATGAAACGCTTGTTCTGTTCTCTTTTTGCTATTGCGCTGCTTTCTTTATCATCATCTGCTTTGGCCGATAATCAAAAAGGAGCAAAACCTAATGCAGCAGTATTGCCGAATGGTGCATCATCGTTGACTGAAACTTATGGCTTATGGACTGTCAATTGTGCCGTGCAGAACGGCGAAAAAGCTTGTGCTCTGGTGCGTCAGGAAGTCAACAATCAAAATCAGCCTGTTATTAGCATGAATGTTTCCAGCAATAATGACGACACTGTATCCGGCGTTCTGGTTGTACCATTCGGTATTCTTGTCACTAAGCCAATTCATTTGAAAGTTGATGACACGAAGGCCGTCATTCAGACGAGCGTACGCACATGTATGCCAGCCGGTTGTATAGTGCCGATCGCATTCGATAGAAATGCTATCGCGAGCTTGCGTAGTGGCAAACAGCTTAATATTCAGGCGACTTCCGCTGGCAATAACGAACAAGTGCTTGATAATCTCTTTGTTCAGCTTGACGGTTTTGGTTCGGCTCTTGATCGTCTGACGGCCCTGAAAAAATAGCCGATAGAATTTTTTCCCTATTTAAAGTCAATGCGCTAAAAATGGTTCGAGAGAACCATTTTTATTTTTTAAACAGCAATAATCGCAATGCATTAAGAGTGACTAGAACTGTCGCTCCGGTGTCTGCCATCACCGCAAGCCAAAGTCCGGTCATGCCGAAGATTGTGGTGATAAGAAATATCATTTTCAAACCCAGAGCAATAGCAACATTTTCTTTGATATTACGCATTGTGGTGCGTGAAAGCAGAATAAGTGTCGGAATATCACTCATCCTGTTGCGCAATATGGCGGCATCTGCTGTCTCGAGTGCGACATCTGTGCCCGATCCCATAGCAACACCGACATCGGCAACAGCAAGTGCAGGTGCATCGTTAATTCCGTCACCAACCATGACGACGGTGTGGTTGCAACCTATTTCTTTTATCGCCTTGACTTTCATTTCGGGCAAAAGTTCTGCTCTGACGGCAAGGCCGAGTTTTTTGGCAATCGCTTCGCCTGTACGCTGGTTGTCACCTGTCAACATAATGGAAGTTACACCAAGCTGGTGCAAACGTTGAATTGCATCAACCGCATCATTTCTCGGCTCGTCGCGCATTGCGATGATGCCGATAGCTTTTCTGTCATGGTAGACCACAATAACAGTTTTTCCTTCGCTTTCAAATTGATAGACGCTATCTTGCAAATTTTTACCGATAATACCGTAATCAGTTGAAAATCTTGGCGCGCCGATAAATACCGGTTTTCCGTGCCATTCGGCAATAATACCTTTACCCGCAACCGCCTTGACGCTTGTAACAGACAGGGCGTCGACTTTGCGTTTTCCGCTTTCGGTAATAATTGCAACAGCCAAGGGGTGGCTTGATTCACGTTCAAGTGCAACAGCAAGTTGTAGCAGTTCATTTTCCGAATATTCAGTTGTTACAATATCGGTGACAACAGGGATACCTTGGGTAAGTGTACCGGTTTTATCGAAAGTTATGCGGTCGGCTTTGGATAAGGTTTCAACGACATTGCCACCTTTGATAAGAAGCCCGTGGCGGGTACCGGCCGATAACCCCGATGCAATGGCTGCCGGAACAGAAATGACAAGTGCACATGGACAACCGATCAGCAGCAAAGCCAGAGCGCGATAGGTCCATTCCTTCCATTGCCCGTCAAAAAGAGGTGGAATAATTGCCACAAGAATCGCAATGCCGACAATTATAGGCATATAGACTTTGGCAAAGGAGTCGATAAAGCGCTGCGTTGGTGCTTTGGCATCCTGTGCTTCTTCAACCAGTGCGACAATTCGTGCAATCGTGTTATCGGTAGGCTTTGTTTCAACACGAATGCGTAACGGTGCCTCTTGATTGATGGCTCCGGCATAAACCTTGTTGTTGATCGTTTTGCTAATCGGAAGTGACTCGCCGGTGATAGGGGACTCGTCAACACTTGACGTACCCTCGATAACGGTTCCATCGGCAGCAATACGATCACCGGGTCGAACGACAATAATATTTCCAATCTTAAGGCTGTCGGCCGCAACTTCTGCAAGATTACCGGCGTTTTCTATCCAGGCGGTTTTAGGGGCCAGTTTACTCAATGACTTTATGCCGGCTCGTGCGTGTCCTGTTGCAACGCCTTCAAGGACTTCACCAACACAGAAAAGAAAAACAACAACGGCAGCTTCTTGCGTGGCATTGATAAAGATCGCGCCAACTGCAGCAATTGTCATCAACATTTCAATGGTAAAGGGGCTGCCGTTTTTCAATGCCGCAAAGGCACGTCTGGAAACAGGAAACAATGAAACTAGTGCGGCGATGGTAAAAAACCAGAACGAAAAACGCGGTAGAAATGCCGATGCAGAATAAGCTAAAACCAATAGAATTCCGGAAAGAATTGCCGCCTCGCCTTTGCGTGTTTTATACCATGTGCGTTCTGCACTATCATTTGCCGCTTTATTGGAACGAAGTTTATGCAAACGATAACCGAGCGAAGCAACAGTTTTTTCAATCTGTTCGGCTGTGATCCGGTTTTTGTCAGCTTTTAAAGACAGTCTTTCGCGCGCAAGCGAAACATGGACATTTTCAACGCCGCCCATTCGTTCCAGAGCTTTGGTAATTGTTGCGGCACAGGCCGCACAATCCATTCCTTCAACCCGCCATATGGAATTATTGTCAGCTTCCAATTTTTCTTCATCTTCAACGACGACATCATTATCTTCGTCATGATCATCATGTTGGCTGTGGCAATGATGATGCATATGTTCTGCATGCTCGTGATTTTGACAATGGTTGCCAGATGGGAGGTCACGACCATGCTCGTCATGGCAGCAGCAGTTATTTGTTGAACCATCGTGGTCGTGTTGATTGCCGTTTGCAGGTGGTGTGCGGTCGCTGCAATTTTCAATTTTCACGAGGGGATCGGCAATGTCATGTTCGTGGTGATGATTGCTATCTTTTTCGACTTTGTCCATGGAATTCTGCTCCATCTTTAAATCTTGGTATCAAATACTGGCTTTTATTGTCGAATACTTATATAATTCCTGTAGCGACTACAGGTTCAAGGGCAAAAATGAAAAAAGTTGATTTTTCAATTGGTGAACTATCGAAAAATAGCGGATGCAACATTGAAACAATTCGCTATTACGGCAAAATCGGCCTGTTAAACGAAGCCGAACGCACTGAAGGCAATCAACGTCGTTATGTCGAGGACGATTATAAGCGGTTATTGTTTGTATTGCGCGCACGCAACCTCGGCTTTTCCATAGATTCCATTCGTCAGTTGATAAAACTTTCCCAACATCCGGATGACCCGTGTGGAGAGGCCGATACGATTGCCCATCGCCAATTGTCAGAAACGCGGGCAAAAATTGCCCGCCTGAAAATTCTCGAAAAAGAGCTTGCCAAAATCACCAGACCTTGCAAGGGACATAAAATCCATGAATGCAAGGTCATTGAAAGTCTTGCCGATAATGCTGCTACCCACAATTTCGAGACTTAAAACCTGAAAAGGTGAATAGATTTTACACCGCTTGCGGCGTGTAGTCTTCCTGTTTTATAAGTTCTGCAAGAGCAGCTTTATCGGCAACTCCGGAAACTTTTACCAAGTGTTTGTCGAGTTCGATTTCGACTTTGGCAACCGGATATTTCTCTTTAATGGCATTGGTGATTGTCTTAACACAATGCTCGCATGTCATATCTTCTACCTTGAATATAGCTGTGTTTTTGTCGGACATTTTTCTATTCCTTTGGTCATTGGCTATTTACTATAATATGAGGGGTTCCTATAGGGTAAGGTCAAGGGAAAGATCGCAGCAAATTCCGATAACCTCAGAAATTTTTTTGAGAAGGCCTATGCGCAAATTAAACGGTAACGACATACGCACTCTGGGACTGGCATCGCTTGGCGGTGCGCTGGAATTTTATGATTTTATCATTTTTATATTTTTCACCAGTGAAATTTCCCATACGGTTTTGCCGGCTGAAATGTCGGTATGGCTTGCCACAACATGGACTTATGGCATTTTCGCGGCCGGTTATCTCATGCGCCCGATCGGTGGAATTATCATGGCCCATCTTGGTGACAGATTTGGACGCAAGCGTATATTCACTTTTTCCGTATTGCTGATGTCTTTGGCAACATTGGGAATGGCTTTTGTGCCGACTTATGACCATTTTGGCATTGCCGCACCGCTTATCCTGCTTTTATGCCGCATGATGCAAGGTTTGGCCGTTGGTGGAGAAGTGCCAGGGGCGTGGACCTTTGTTGCCGAGCATGTTCCCGAGCGGCATGTAGGATTAGCGACGGGAGTTCTGACATCCGGTCTGTCGTTGGGAATCTTGATCGGCTCGTTTATTGCATTTGCTATCAACCATATTGTCCATAATGGTATTTTGCCTTGGCCGGAAGAAATAACTGACTTCTGGGGCTGGCGCGTTGCATTTATTATTGGTGGAGCTTTCGGGTTAATCGCTGTCTGGCTCAGGCGTTATCTCGACGAAACGCCAATATTTAGGGAAATGAAAGCCAAAAAAGCACTTGCCAAAGAAATTCCGTTGAAGGTGGTTTTGACCAAATATTTTGGTGGTGTCATTGTAGCTGTGCTTTTGACATGGTCGTTGTCGGCCACGGTCATGATAAGTACTTTGCTTACGCCAAATTATATGAAAGCGGCACCGTATAATTATTCGGGCGATATAACTCTTGCTGCCAATTCGATAACAAGTTTTTTCCTGATTTTGGGAACGCCGGTTGCCGGTTTTCTGTGCGACCGTTTCGGAAGCGGACGATTTTTCACCTTTGGCGGCGCTTGTTTTGCTGTCATTGCCTATACTTTTTACAATTTTGCCGGCTATTCAGTAACAGTTTTGTTCTTGTGTTCTGCAATACTCGGTTTTTTTGCCGGCTATGTCGGTTCGGTCGCTTATGTCATCGTCCGGAGTTTCCCGGCTTCGGTAAGGTTTTCCGGACTGTCATTTTCCTATAATATCTCATATGCAATTTTTGGCGGGTTGACACCTTGGGCAATCAACCTTTTTCAGCCGCTCTTTCCGATGGTTCATATGTGGTATTTGATTGTTATTTCACTTCTTGCAAGTCTGGTCGGTCTATATCTCTTGTTTTATGGCGAAAGAAAACAAATGCCGATTGGAATAGAAGAGTTACACCAATCATAAATTCCGTCATTCTGCGCAACAGGATAACCGCCGATGAGATTTCAAGGCTCTTGCCAGTTTTTAACCTAGGCACTAAATCCTTGTGAAAAGGGCTTGCTCATTGCCGATTTGAATGGCAATTTCCACTTTAACGCTGTTGTCGAAGGAAAAGAGAATGATTTTTGCATTGCTTCAGGTAATTGATCTTATATTTAACGTTTATATTTTCATTCTCATTGCCAGTGCAATCTTCTCATGGCTTTATGCGTTCAATATCGTCAATCCCCGCAATCCGTTGATCGCCGCTATTGGCAATTTTCTTTATCTGGCAACAGAGCCGGTGCTTGCGCCAATCAGACGGTTTTTACCGAATTTGGGGTCGATTGATATTTCGCCAATTGTCGTTTTTCTGATTATCTATTTTATCCGAATTTTCATGTGGCGCGCTTATGCCGGTCTGTTTTTCTGATGTTTCTGTGCTGATAGAAGTGGGCTTAGACATTTTTGCCTGACAATATTTGCAATGTTGGGCGCACGCAAAGCTCTAGCCTGGTTTTTTGTTTCTGCTCCAAAAAACTGCACCCAAACATAACAGGTTGGTGATAATAAGATAATAGGCGGGCGAAGACGGGTTGCCGGTAACATCCAACAACCATGAAACAACGATTTGCGCCGTGCCACCAAAAAAGGTTATGCCGAGAGCATAAGAGATAGAAAAGCCGGTTGCTCGCAAGCGTTTGGGAAAGCTCTCGCATAAAAATACAACAATTCCGGCACCGCTAATATTTTGCAGCGCAGTAAAAATGGTAATGACAATAAAAAAAAGCCAAACGTTATTATATTGATTAACCAGATAAAGCCCCGGCCAAAGGATGACGGGCAATATAATGCGCGGAATGACGATTGTCAGCCGACGGCCAAAATGGTCGGCACAATAACCGCCGATAAGTGCAAAAATGACAACGCCTATGCCGACGATAAAAGTCGAAAGCATTGAAAAACTTTCGCTAAAGCGCAGTTCGGTCAGCGCGTAAGTTGTCATATAATTCAAAAAGTACTGGGTAATGGTACTTCCCGAAAGGATGAAAATGCCAATAATGATTAAATCCTGATGATGCTCAAATATTTCTTTCAGCAGGCTTTTTGTTGTAGAATTTTCTGCCTTGTCTTCAATCTTGAGTGTTTCTCCCAGATGACGGCGCATAACAATGGCGATCGGTAAGATGACAAGCCCGAGCGAGAATGCAATGCGCCATCCCCAATCTGCCAATTGTCGAGAGTCGAGAAAATAGGAAAGAATAAAGCCAGCAAGCCCGGCAGCAATAGCAGCTGCACCTTGTGCTACAATTTGCCAACTGGCATAAAATGCGCGTTTATTTTTAGGGGCGGCTTCCATGATAAAAGTTGTTGCTGGCCCGGCTTCTCCGCCCCAGGCAAGTCCTTGTGCCAGTTTTGCTATAACAAGCAATATTGGTGCAAAAATGCCGATTGTCTCATAGCCGGGAAGAATGACGAGGCCCGCTGTTCCTAAAGCCATAAGGAACATGGTTAAAATCATCGCGGGTTTGCGTCCCATTTTATCGGCATATGAACCGAAAAAAATTGCACCTAGCGGTCGGGCAATAAATCCGATGGCGAATGTTGAAACGGATAGAAGCAGACTGGAAAATTCATTGTTCGAGGGAAAAAACGTTTTACCGATCATGACGGCAAATGTCGTATAAACGATAAAGTCATAAAATTCAACAGCATTGCCAATAGCGACGGCGGCAACATCACGTTTGGAAATATATGTCTTTTGCATCGGTTTTTTGCTTTGAACATTCATAATTTCCAAATTCCCTTGCACCGGTATTGTTCAACGTTTTAAAACTATTTCTGGAGCCTGTTGATTGCGTTGAAAATTTTAGTTGAAGGTAATGCCAAATGCTCTCTCCGAGCCTAAAAACTTTCGTGTCATAAACGTTTAAATAATGTTGATAAATTAGCCAAAGTAGTGAAAACAAAAATAATAACAATAGAATAGAATGTTAACTGCAGCCACGATAAAAATTTGGTAGGTTTATGTTTATTGATATAAGTTGCAGGTGGGAACATAATTTTGTCGAAACTGTCTTTAATAGGGAAACAGTACATTCGAGCCGAGAACGAGAAATCAGCAAGAATAAACATCTATATCGTATTGATTGCAGAAAATAACGCCCGTCAAAAATTGAAGGGCGTTTGAATGAAATATAAACCAAAAAGGACAGAACCATAATTGAAATAGCTGACAATCAGCTATTTTTGCCGGTTCACTTCTTTTTAGCGCGGTTGATAGCCTGATTGATCAATTCGCGAGCAAAATCCTCGTCTTTCCAGCCGCTGATCTTAACCCATTTGCCTGGTTCTAGATCTTTATAATGCTGGAAAAAATGTTCAACCTGCTTTAACGTGATTTCGGGCATATCGGCATAGTCATGGACATCAACATAGCGTTGTGTCATTTTTGGTGTCGGTACAGCGATGATTTTTTCATCTTTGCCACCGTCATCTTCCATAATCAATGCACCGATAGGACGGCAGTTGATAACACATCCGGGCACCAATGGACGGGTATTGAGAACAAGAACATCAATAGGATCGCCGTCTTCGGATAATGTGTGCGGAACAAATCCGTAATTGCCCGGATAAGTCATCGGGGTATAAAGGAAGCGGTCGACAAACAGTGCACCTGACTTTTTGTCCATTTCATACTTGATTGGTTGTCCACCAACAGGGACCTCAATAATAACGTTGACATCTTCAGGTGGATTTTTGCCAATCGGTATCAAATCAATATTCATAGAGACATCCTTTCCAGAATAAAAATAGCCGGATATATTTTCGATATCCGGCATAAATGGAGAAAAAATCAGGCAGCACTATCGGAAGGGCGAGGCTTTCCGTTGCGTTTGCGATCAATGGGATCGAGGTAAAGCTTGCGCAAGCGAATATTCTTCGGCGTAACTTCGACAAGCTCGTCATCCTGAATCCACGATAGAGCACGTTCCAGAGTCATTTTGATAGGTGGCGTCAACTTGACAGCTTCGTCCTTTCCGGCGGCGCGAATATTGGTCAGTTTTTTACCCTTCAAAACATTGACATCCAAATCATTATCGCGTGAATGAATGCCAATAATCATCCCCTGATAGACTTTGACACCGGAATCGATAATCATCGGTCCACGATCTTCAAGGTTAAATAAAGCATAAGCCACCGATTCTCCGTTATCATTGGAAATCATAACGCCATTTGTGCGTCCGGCAATATCGCCCTTATAAGGTTCATAGTCATGGAAAAGCCGGTTCATAACCGCCGTACCACGGGTATCTGTCAAGAGTTCGGATTGGTAGCCGATAAGACCGCGTGTGGGGGCATAAAAGACCATACGTACACGATTGCCACCTGATGGTCGCAACTCGATCATCTCGCCCTTACGCTCGGACATTTTCTGCACGACGATGCCCGAATAATCCTCATCGACATCAATAACGACCTCTTCGATCGGCTCGAGCTTGTTGCCGTTTTCGTCGGTATGCATCACGACGCGCGGGCGCGATACCGAAAGTTCAAATCCTTCGCGGCGCATATTTTCAATAAGAACAGCAAGCTGCAATTCTCCACGACCGGAAACATAGAAAGAATCCTTGTCTTTGGATTCTTCGATTTTCAGGGCAACATTGCCTTCCGCTTCTTTTAACAAACGATCACGAATAACACGGCTTGTAACCTTATCGCCTTCCGTGCCAGCAAGCGGGCTATCATTGACAAGAAAACTCATTGTCACGGTCGGCGGGTCGATCGGCTGGGCTTGCAACGGCTCACTCACCGACGGGTCACAAAATGTATCGGCAACCGTGCCTTTTTGCAGACCGGCAATTGCCACTATATCGCCAGCAACACCTTCCTCGATCGGCTGACGCTCGAGACCACGGAAAGCAAGAATTCTTGAAATGCGACCGTTCTCGACAAGGTTTCCCTGTTGATCGAGAACTTTTACCGCCTGATTGGGCTTAATGGTGCCCGAATGAATTCGCCCTGTAATGATACGCCCCAAAAACGGATCGGCCTCCAGAATGGTGCCGATCATCGTGAACGGCCCCGGTGCGATAGTGGGAGCCGGTACATGGCGCACAACCATATCGAAAAGTGGCGCAAGCCCCTGATCTTTCGGACCTTCGGGGCTTTCGGCCATCCAGCCGTCGCGACCCGAACCATAAAGAATAGGAAAATCCAACTGTTCATCGGTTGCATCAAGCGCGGCAAACAAATCAAAAACTTCGTTGATGACTTCTTCGGGGCGGGCATCCGGCCGGTCAATTTTGTTGATTGCAACAATTGGGCGCAATCCCACTTTCAAGGCCTTGCCGACAACAAATTTTGTTTGTGGCATCGGGCCTTCGGCGGCATCAACAAGCACGATCGCCCCGTCCACCATATTAAGGATACGTTCAACTTCACCACCAAAATCGGCGTGTCCCGGGGTGTCAACAATGTTAATGCGTGTATCTTTCCATACGACCGAGGTTACTTTGGCAAGAATGGTAATTCCACGTTCTTTTTCGATGTCGTTGGAGTCCATCATACGTTCGCTGGTGCGTTGATTTTGGCGAAAGTTACCCGACTGCTTTAATAACCCATCGACAAGGGTAGTTTTACCGTGGTCAACGTGGGCTATGATGGCAATATTGCGTAATTGCATATAATTCTTCTTTTCGTTTACTGAAATTTCGAAAAATACGGTAACAGATTGCGCCACCGCATAAGGTCGCATGCCTCTTACAAGTTTTTTCGTGTTTTTGGAAGAGGGTGAGACCTATTTTGCCTAAGATAAAGCGTTTCACATCGCTGTGAAGCTTTTTAGTCACTGTATCATCCATATGATATTTGCATAAAATTTTATCAATATCATGGTTGATTGGATTATTCGATATTGGTCAGAATAAACAGAATGTGTCCGCAAGATTGTTTTTTTAAGAAGCAAACTTCCGAGGTGTTGTTGTATCGCAAGTGTATTGTGATGCACACCATTGCCTAACAGATAAGCAATGGTGGTAGCATTTTTAAAGAAGTGTGCCTCGCAAGATAAGAGCGGCAACAGAAAAATAAATAACGATGCCGGTCACATCGACCAAGGTTGCTACAAATGGCGCAGAAGCACTTGCCGGATCAAATCCCATCCGGTTGAGGAGAAATGGCAGCATAGAACCGGTTAAACAACCGAACATGACAATGCCGATTAAAGCCGCGCCAACAGTTATAGCGACCAATACCCAATGTTCGCCATAGTCGTATATGCCCGTCTTTTGCCAGATTATAATCCGAATAACACCGATAATACCGAGCATTGCACCCAAGGAAAGGCCTGCTGGAATTTCCCTCAAAGCCACTTTCCACCAATCTCTAAGCGCCAATTCGCGAAGTGCCAAAGCGCGAATGATCAAAGATGTCGCTTGTGAACCGGAATTACCGCCAGAACTCATGATCAGCGGAATAAAGAGCGTCAGCACAATCGCTTTTTCAAGTTCGACTTCAAAATATTGCATGGCGCTTGCCGTCAGCATTTCACCCAGAAAAAGGACCGCGAGCCAGCCACCGCGCTTTTTCATCATATCAAAGAAGCCGATGTCCATATAAGGCTTGTCAAGTGCTTCCATACCACCGAACTTATAGGCGTCTTCGCTCATTTCTTCAGTCATGGCATCAAGCACATCGTCAACCGTTACAATGCCTATGACATGGTTTGTGTCGTCCACGACAGGTACCGACAGCAAATCGTGCCGGCGGAACAGCCGCGCAACCTCTTCCTGATCGGTAAGCGGTGATATTTTGATCGGTTCGCCATTGGTTGCAGCGTTGAGAATCGTCTCATCAGGGTTGGCTAAAATAAGATTGCGCAGTGAAACGGCTTTAATGAGAACGCTCGTTTCCGGATCAATGACATAACTTGCATAAACCGTCTCGCGGGTGCGCTCGACTTCACGGATATGGTCAAGTGTCTGACGAACGGTCCACGATGAGGGAACAGCGATAAATTCGGTGGTCATCAATGCCCCCGCACTGCCATCCGGATAGCTCGACAGTTTTTTCATCTCGGCTCGCGTCAGCGGCTTTAAAAGCGGATAGAGTTTTGCGCGCGGAACCTCATCCATGTCCTGAAAAACATCGGCAGCCTGGTCGGCCGACATCCCGTCAAGAATCGTAACAGCACGCTCTGTCGGCAACAATTCCAGAATTTGTCCCGGGTGGTCGAGTTCCGGCTTATCAAATAATTCGATAGCATATTCAACCGGCAAAAATTTGAACACATTGACACGTTCGACGATGTCAAGGTCATTGATAACATCCACAGCGTCGGCAAAATGCAGACGGCTCAAGCGCTCGGCAAGCGCCTCAGCAGACAGCGTTTTGATATCGAATGCTGAAGTCGAGTTTTCGGTCATGATAAAGCTCCTTCAAGAACAGTTCATAGCGGCCACCCATCCTGCGAGACAAAAACCTCCTGCAGATGATCAGTGGGGGGGAGCATTTTCTTATGCAGATGTTTCAATTGTTGTGTTTTTAACGAAAGTCAAGCACTGATTGGCGGTCTATCAATTTTATTGTAGTGATGGACAAAAAGCTTGTGACTTCTAGCAACAGTGTTCCCATTTTTTGCGCCAGTTGTATTAAAACAAGACTGTAACGGAAATAGGTTGCACGGGTAAAAGTTCACAAATCAGAAGTCTTATAGTGTGTCGGAAATATTTTTGACGCGGTATAGGGATTGTATTGTTGATTTTTTCCGGTTTAATAGAACACCAAAACTTATCAAATTTTGTAAAAAAGAAATCGCCAATAACACCGACTTTTTTATTGGTAAAAAAAGCTTCAAATGGCATTATCTATATTTGTAGTTTATATATGAAAAAAAGTGCAATTTTTGAAAAATTCAATAATAATGAAAGACGAGATTGTAAAGTACCGTCAGACAAGAACGCGACAACAGAGAAGGGGACGAAGTGAAGTTTAAAAGCGGTTTTCCTGTCTTCTTAAAATTGCCATTTATGTTGTCGGCAAAAACGTTGTGGTATATATTAACATTGCTATTGGCGAGCTTGACAACGCTCTGTTTTTACCCGGCTGCTTTGGCTAGCGAACTTAAGATAGCGCTGCAAGACGATCCCGATATGCTCGATCCGGCGTTAGCCAAAACCTTTTCCGGACGCCTAGTCTATATGGCAATGTGTGACAGGTTGATTGATCTTTCGCAAGACATGCAGTTTATCCCCGGACTAGCGAAAAATTGGAACTTTTCCGAAGATGGAAAAATTCTTGCAATGAATTTACGTAAAAATGTTCTTTTTCATGACGGCACACCGTTTAATGCTGATGCTGCCGTTTATTCCCTGAAACGGTCGATGGCTTTTTCAAAATCTCTTCGCGACAATGAAATGGCTTCTGTCAAGGATATCGAGGCAACAGGGCCTTTTGAAATAACAATCACGTTGAAATATGCCGATGCGGCACTGCTTTCATATTTGGCCGGCAGGGCGGGTATTATGGTTTCGCCAAAGGCCGCGCGAGAAATGGGTGGTGACTTTGGCTTGAAACCGATTTGTGCCGGACCGTTCCGTTTTGTCGAGCGGGTTGCGCGTGACAGAATAGTTTTAGAAAAATTCGACCGTTATTGGAACAAGGATGTTATCCGGTTTGATCATATCACTTTTTTGTCGATAGAAGACCCTATGGTGCGGTTTTCAAATTTACGCTCGGGAATTGTCGATCTCATTGATCGCCTGTCGGCTGGCGATCAGGCAAAAACAAAAATGAGCACAAGGCTCGCCACCGATACAATATCGGGCAATGGATATTTTGGACTGGTCGTCAATATGGCAACCGCAACCCGCCCGGGAACGCCGCTGGGACAGGAAAAATTGCTCCGTCAGGCATTCTCACTTGCCATCGACCGTGCGGCCATTCGTGATATCGTTTTTGGCGGCAGTTTTGCTATCGGCAATCAACCATGGGCACCTGATACAATCTGGTTCAATTTGCGCTATCCGGTTTTACCACGCAATATCGAAAAAGCTCGTCAGCTGGTTAAACAAGCGGGTTTTGAAGGCAAAGAAATCGACGTACAAATTTCCCACAGTAATGACCCTGTCATTTTGCAAGCCATGCAGTTGGTCAAAACAATGGTCGGCGACGCTGGTTTTAATGTTACACTTCTGCCAAAAGAAGCGGCAAAACTCGATTTGGACAATGAAAAAGGCAATTTTTCCGTTGCCGCGCAAATCTGGAGCGGTCGCGTTGATCCAGATGGCAATGTCAGCCGTTTCATTACCTGTGATGGTGATGATAATATCGGTAAATATTGTAATCGGGAACTCGACAAAGTGCTTTCTTCGGCTCGTCAGCAGCAGGATCCGGACCAACGTGCCGATTTCTACCATCAGGCTTCGGCCATTCTGACAGACGAGTTGCCGATTATCTATCTTGGATATCCCAGCTATAGTTATGCCTATACACGAAAGCTGCATGGCTTTGAGCCTTATCCGGATGGCATTATACGATTTTCAAATATGTATAAAGATTGAGCGGAAAAGTTAGAAAATCATTGCCGTGATATTACGGTTTTTTTGCAGACGAATTTTACAAAAAATCTTCGAAAAAGCGGGCGTCGACCTATTGCTTTGCAAAAACGCATAAAGGTATCGCAGTATATAAAAAAGATATGAATGATGATGTGGTTTTATCATATTTGCTGTCACGCCAAACCGGATAGAATTGTACCTTCAAAAAATCACATGGTCGGGAATAGATTTATTGCTGGTATTTGCCAGTTTAGTGACTACATTTGTAGCATATTATGCAATTTTATAACGATAAAATATTGGAGATAACAAAAATATGTCAAAAGCGGCTTTGTTGAATTGGACAGGTTTTGAAGGATTACCGGACTTCTCGCAAATTCATGATGAGGATTTTAAACTTGCTTTTGAAAAAGCATTGAAAGATGCCGAAGCCGAAATTGAAAATATTGCCGCAGCAACAGAACCGGCGACAATTGACGGGTTTTTAACATCGTTTGAATTGGCAGGCGAGGCTCTTGAACATGTTTGTTCGGTGTTCTTTCTGCGTTCGGGTGCCTATAGCAATAGTCTTATCCAGCAATTGGAACAGGATTTTGTTCCCAAACTGTCGCGTTATTCGTCTAGACTGATGATGGATCCGCGTCTTTTTGCCAAGATAGATGCACTTCATGAACAGTCAAAAAATGGTAAATTCGATGGCGAGACAAGCCGTGTAATTGAGCTTACATGGAAAGGGTTTGTTCGCAATGGTGCGCTGCTTGACGAGAATGACAAGAAGAGGCTTGCCGAAATTAATGAACGTCTTGCACTACTTGGTGCGCAATTTGGCCAGAATGTCTTAAATGACGAGGCTGACTGGGTTCTTTATCTTGAAAAGGAAGATTTAGCGGGTTTACCGGATGATCTTGTTGCAACGATGAAAGAGACAGCCAGCGAAAGGGGCAAAAAGGATTCTTACGCACTAACGCTTGCGCGCTCTATTGTTGAGCCATTTTTGACGTTTTCCGACAGGCGCGATTTGCGCCAAATTGCTTTCGAGGCATGGGCAAAACGCGGTGAAAACGGCAATAAAAACGATAATCGCAAAATCATCAGCGAGATGGTCGCTTTGCGTGATGAAAAGGCAAAGCTACTCGGGTTTAAATCTTTCGCCGCATTCAAACTGGACAATACGATGGCGAAATCGCCAGAAAACGTTATGAAGTTGTTATTGCCGGTTTGGAAACGCGCTGTTGCAAAGGCCGAAAAAGAACAGGCGGAATTGCAGAAGCTCGCGGCTCAAACTGGTAGCAATGACGAATTGGCCGCATGGGATTGGCGTTATTATGCCGAAAAATTGCGCACCCGGCTTTTTTCTTTTGATGAAGCTTCTGTCAAAGTCTATTTTGAATTGAACAAAATGATTGAAGCCGCGTTTGCAACCGCCACCAAACTTTTCGGTGTCCATTTTGTAGAAAAGAAAGGTGTGCCGCTCTGGCATGAAGATGCGCGTCTTTTTGAAGTAAAAAATTCTGACGGAAGTTTGCGCGGTCTTTTTATCGGCGATTATTTTGCCCGTTCAAGCAAACGTTCGGGTGCATGGATGAGTGAATTGCAAACGCAGCATCATCTCGGTCACGGGCGCAAGCCGATCATATACAATATATGTAATTTTGCCAAACCGCCAAAGGGAAGTCCGGCATTGCTGTCACTGGATGATGCGCGCACTCTTTTTCATGAATTTGGCCACGCCCTTCACGGACTTTTATCCAATGTCACTTGGCCATCTGTTTCAGGGACATCGGTAGCACGCGATTTTGTCGAATTGCCTTCCCAATTGTTTGAACATTGGGTAACCGTACCTGAAACACTAAAAACTTATGCAAAAAATATTACGACGGGTGAACCGATGCCGCAGGCGCTTCTTGACAAGTTGTTGGCGGCACGCACGTTTAATGGCGGTTTCGATGCAGTTGAATTTACCTCTTCGGCGCTTGTCGATATGGCTTTTCACAGTGGCGGCACAGTAGGCGATCCAACAAAATTCGAGAAAACTGAATTGGAAAAATTGGCCATGCCAAAAGCGATTATCATGCGTCATCGCCCGCCACATTTTACCCATGTCTTTACCGGTGATGGTTATTCTGCCGGCTATTACTCCTATATGTGGGCGGAAGTGCTTGATGCTGATGCTTTCGAGGCTTTTGAAGAAACAGGCGATCCTTTTAATCAGCAAACTGCCGCAAGACTGAAAAAATTCATCTATTCTGCCGGCGGAGGCAGAGATCCTGAAGAGCTTTACAAAGATTTTCGCGGACGCTTGCCTTCTCCCGATGCATTGATGAGAAAACGCGGAATATGAGTTATGCTAAAAACAAATTTCGGGTGAAAACATCAGGAAAAGGGGTGTCTTTTTTCTTCACTTGAGGAAACGAAATTTGATAAGGCGAAATTTGGTAATATATGAAAAACAAAAGCGATATGGGCAACGAAACGTTTTTCAAAAATGCCACAAATATTTTTGTTTGTTTGCGAGCAAAGTAAAGGCACAGATGACGAAACTTCTGTTGTCTTTGACAGCTCGATCATGCAGTAGTAAAAAGTAAAACAACTTTAAATTCGGATTGTAGAAAAATGGAAAAGTTTACGACACTGACGGGCGTAGCGGCGCCCATGCCGGTTGTTAATATCGACACTGATATGATCATTCCGAAAAACTACCTGAAAACGATTAGGCGGACAGGCTTGGGTAAAGGGCTGTTCGCCGATATGCGCTATCTTGATGACGGTTCGGAAAATCCGGATTTTATTTTAAACAAACCGGCCTATCGCCATGCCAGAATCATTGTAGCCGGTGATAATTTTGGTTGTGGCTCCTCACGTGAACATGCGCCATGGGCATTGGCCGATTTCGGCATACGCTGCGTAATTTCTACGTCATTTGCCGATATATTTTATAATAACTGTTTCAAGAATGGCATTCTCCCAATCATTGTCAGTCCGGAAGATTTGCAAAAGCTGATGGATGACGCAGAGCGCGGTGCCAATTCAACTCTAACTGTTGATCTTGAAAAAAAAGAAATCCGTGGCCCAGATGGTGGGACGTTAAAGTTTGATCTTGATGAATTCCGTCGCCATTGTCTGTTGAATGGATTAGATGATATCGGGCTGACTATGCGCAAAGTATCAGAAATTGACAGTTTTGAAAAAAAGAACGCAAAAGAGCACCCATGGGTTTAATCCCATGGGTTTAATATTGGCCGGACTTGTCGGTTTTGTAAGAGCCGGTGGTGGTAAACGCCAATGGAAAATGACAGATATGAAGCTGTTATGAATTGCAAATTCAATGGAGCAAATTTTTAGATGGCTAGACCAGACCGAAGTCATGACTGGGCTTCTCGCTTGTCTCCTAGTTTGAACGAGCTCGATTCGATTGCCCGTGATTCTTTTGCGCATTTGCCGACGAAGTTTCGCACCCTTTGTGATGATCTTGTTATTCTTGTAACAGATTTTCCTGATGACCAGATGATGGATGATATGGGACTTGAATCACCTTTCGAGCTATTGGGGTTATTTGAGGGAACGGGAATTAGCGAGCGTTTTTCGCTGCAAACCGGCGATAAAACCAATCGCATAACATTGTTTAGAAGACCTATTCTTGATTATTGGTCGGAAAATGACGAAGCTCTAGGCGATATAGTTACTCATGTTCTCATTCAGGAAATCGGCCAAAATTTCGGGTTATCCGACGATATGTTGGATGAGATTGAAGATGCTGTCGATTAACTGTCTCTGTAATGTTATTGTATCGGGGTTAGTCACTAACAGGCGGATAGGTCAGAAGCAGCCGGTAAAATTCTCGGCGCCGCATTGCCTGTTGTGCAAACCGATTTTTGGCTCTTTCGCTGTCAATGACTTGTATTTGCCCGATTATTGGTTAAGCGAAAAATCGTCGGCACGCCCTTTATGCTTCCCTGATTTGGGGCTCCATTTTTCCTCGGTTGTTTCAGGTTTCGGTGTTTCAGTCTCTCCTAACAGTCCGTTATTCTGACCGGCCATATCGTAAAAGTTAATTGGTGCAACACGATCGACATCGCGCGGCAATAAGGTAATGACAGGGCCATTCGGGTCAACAGAGACATTACCATCGTCGTGACCGGATTTAAGATTGAATATGCCTTCCAGAGGCTTTTCAAGATAGAAGGCAAGTTTTTTCTTTCCCGCATTTGTAAAGTTGATACCGTCATTGGTGCGAAGACGAACAGTCTGGCCATTAACATCGTAGCCGGAAAGGGCAAACAGCCCCTGATCGTCAACAAAACCATCCCAGACATCAATGAAATGGCCACCAGCATTATCGATCTGTTGCTTATCAAGCCGGTTCAAAGAGGCGATGGCAAGACTGAGTTTGGGGTCTTTAAAGGCAGGCTGACCGACCCAGACCCAAGGTTTTCCGGTTTTCTTCAAGTTGTCCGCAAGCATATTTATGCGCTGGCGATATTGATCGTTCCATGCGGTTTCATCAACATTAATGGTTTGGCCGTTGGCTTTTATCGGTTGGTAGTCATTGGCACCCAATGTCATTACAATGACATCAGGCTTTTCGCGTTCGGCTAATTTTGTTATATTTGCAGGCCAATTATAATAATCATCGCGCACCATGCCCGAGGCATTATTTGTTGCTGTCAGGACAACGATATTTGCATTATCGGCATAAAGTTGGTTCAGGCCATCAGCAACGGCGCTGGCAACAAAATCGCCAAGAACCAGAATGCGTTTGGCATTGGCAGCCTTTTGATTGGTTTTTTCAGGAACCGGTGCTTTGACCCGTTTTTTCTTGACGGGTTCAGGTGGCGGCGGGTAAACGGGTTTTTCTTGCTTGCGCCCGAATAATATATCGAAAATGTTGCGTGCATCGGCAGTTTCCGGCACCACAGCAAGGGCTGCAATCATTGGCACAAACAACAAAAGAATACGCACAAAATTTCGCATTGACAATTTTCCAGAATTAACGGTTTCGTAAAATTGTCAAAAGCTCGCGGCTCGGATTTCCGTCTTGCGGCAACCCATTCTGGTTTTGAAAAGCTTCAATCGCTTTTTTGGTCACTTCGCCATTTTTGCCGTCTATTTTGCCGCGATAATAACCAAGCTTGGCCAATTTTGTCTGCAATTCCTGTCGTTCTTCGATATTAAGAGGAGAAAATGGACGATTCCAGTCTTTGACAAGTTTTGGATAGCCGGCAATACGGTCTGCCAGAATACCGACAGCCAGGGCATAACGGTCGGCACTGTTATAGCGTTTTATCACAAAAAAATTTTTCAACACCAAAAAAACAGGGCCTTTTCTGCCATCAGGTATTTTTAAAGTTGCCTTGTCGGAAAGGTTGGGAAAAGGCTTGCCATTGGCCCGGCGAACACCCATTTTTGCCCATTCGGCGACGGGCATCGAACCGGGGGGAAATTTGCCGTTTTCAGGAAGTATGACCTCATACCCCCATGTGCGCCCTTCCTGCCAGCCATTTTTCTTTAAAAGATTAGCCGCAGTCGCCAAAGCATCGGGCACAGATGACCAGATATCGCGTTTGCCATCGCCATCCATATCCACAGCATAAATGAGATAGCTTGTTGGAATAAATTGGGTGTGTCCAAGAGCACCAGCCCATGAACCTTGTAAATGAGACCGGTCAATATCGCCCGACTGAAGAATTTTTAATGCCGCTATTAATTGTGTTTGGGCATATTTTGTTCGCCGCTTGTCACCATAGGCAAGTGTCGCCAGAGAACGGATGGCATCACGCATGGCAGTATCGCGATCCATTGCTTCACCGAAATCGGATTCGATTGACCAGATTGAGAGAAGAATATTGCGATCGACACCGAAGCGTTTTTCAATTGCATTAAGCCACTTTGCCCATTCTTTGCCATGGGCGCGACCAAGTGCAATGGCATGATCTTGAATGCGATTATCAAAATAATTCCATGTCGGATCGATAAATTCGGGTTGGTAGGCCGCTTTTTTCAAAACTTCGGGGTCTGGTGTGTCTACGCCTTTAAAAGCAAGATCAAAGGTGGAAGGCAAAATGCCGGCGTTGAGTGCCGTTTTCTTAAAATCGGCAATCCACCGTTTAAACTCTATATTCGTGCTTGCTGCCATGACCGGAAAAGAGCGACATAAGCCAATGAAACATGCACCACCAAACATTGCAAAACGTCTTGTTATCGGTTTTCCGGATAGATGAATGATGTTATTTTTTGCCATTTTCCTGCATGTTCTCCACGCGTTTATCGCATCAATGCCGTTTACAAATGCAATTGCCCATGACTAAAATCCGAATTTCAGTTTTATAAGCGCATTTGTTTTATCTTAATTGAAAAAATAAAAATAGGAAATTATCATTTTTTATGGAAAACTTGGCTATTTGTTTACCGGCTGCCCAATAAGCTGTCATCACTTTAGATTTCACCATGCGAAAAAAGATGATGATCAGGTTGCCGACTTTCGTCACGTTTTACTTGTAGAATAACAAAGTGATTAACTGAAATGAATAATTTTGGGAGAGCAGATTTGAAAAAAATACGTAAAGCAGTTTTTCCCGTGGCGGGACTTGGAACACGTTTTCTTCCAGCAACGAAATCGGTGCCAAAGGAAATGTTAACTGTCGTTGATAAACCTGTTATCCAATATGTTGTTGATGAAGCGCGCAATGCTGGCATCGAGCATCTGATTTTTGTCACCGGGCGCAATAAAGCGGTTATTGAAGACTATTTTGATGCTCAGGTTGAACTTTATACGACGCTTGCCGAACGTGGTAAAAAGGAAGAACTGGCACATTTAAAAGATTTGCAACCACAGCCCGGTACAACATCTTTTACCCGTCAACAGCAGCCATTAGGGTTGGGACACGCTGTGTGGTGCGCGCGTGAGCTTGTCGGCGAGGAACCTTTTGCCCTGTTATTACCCGATATGGTCATGCAGGCTGAGAAGGGCTGTCTATCGGAAATGGTGCGTCTTTACGAGGCAACAGGTGGCAATATCGTCGCCGTACAGGAATGCGACCCCGAGGAGGCACACAAATATGGTATCGTCGGCAAGGGTAAAAATGTTGCTCATGGTTTTGAAATAACCGAGATGGTTGAAAAACCGGAAAAGGGTACGGCACCTTCAAATCTTTATATTAACGGACGCTATATTTTACAGCCGAAAATTTTCGATATTCTGTCACGGCAGGAAAAGGGGGCGGGCAATGAAATCCAGTTGACCGATGGAATGCGCACCCTTGCTCAACACCAGAATTTCTACGGCTACCGCTTCGACGGGACAACATATGATTGCGGTTCAAAAACAGGCTTTATTGAAGCAAATGTTGCTTTTGCCCTGTCTCGCGCGGATATGCGTGATAAGGTTTTTGCACCATTGTCAGCACTTTTGACAACGGTAAAAAAATAAATCGACTCTAGACGCGTGGCTCAATTTGTTTTATCAAATTGAGCTATGATGATACATGAAGCTCCACCGTTTTCTGCAAGTAATGCAATCGACTGCGCAAAACATACAATTTCGATCGAAAAAGCCGGTCTTGAAGCTATCGAAAATGCTCTGGAAAATGGACTTTCCGAGCCATTTGGCGAGGCGGTGAGAAAAATTTTGCAATCGAAAGGGCGGGTAATCGTCACAGGTCTTGGTAAAAGCGGCCATATCGGAACGAAAATTGCCGCAACTCTGGCTTCGACTGGCACACCGGCATTTTTTGTTCATGCTGCCGAAGCAAACCATGGTGATCTCGGTATGATTGAAGTGGGCGATGTTATTCTGGCAATTTCATGGTCGGGAGAAACGGTTGAACTTAGCGGCATATTGAACCATGCGGCTCGTTTTCGTATTCCGTTAATTGCATTGACTTCGGGGGCACAATCGGCTCTTGGAACCGCTGCAGATATTTTACTGCTTTTGCCGAAGGTCGAAGAGGCTTGCCCGCATGGGCTTGCGCCAACCACTTCGACGACCATGCAGCTTGCTATGGGTGATGCATTGGCGGTTGCCCTTTTGAAAATGCGCGGTTTTACCGCAAATGATTTTAAAATTTTCCATCCCGGTGGCTCGCTCGGAGCAAATCTGAAATTCATTCGCGATATTATGCACCGCGGTGATCGTATTCCAATTGTGAAAAGCGGTACCGCGATGAAAGATGCCATGCAGGTTCTTATCGAAAAACATTTTGGTTGTGTCGGCGTTGTTGATAATGACGGTTATTTGAAAGGCATCGTTACCGACGGTGACCTTGCGCGCAATATCAATCGGGATCTGTCCAAGTTGACGGTCGACGATGTCATGACCAAAGATCCGAAAACCGTAAGTCCGGATATGATGGTAGGGGCTGCGACCGCGTTGATCAATGACCATAAAATCGGCGCACTTCTTGTTGTTGAAAACAACAAACCGGTCGGTCTTGTCCACTTCCATGATCTACTTCGCATCGGGGCGATTTAACAATCGGATTGTCGTTAGGTTAGCGCAATTGTGACTGGGTGCCAAATTAAGCTGTTTACTGCGTATATTATGTCCAAACTGATACGGGCAATTTTAGTAGTCGCACGCTGAAACGGTGCGATCGACGGTGCCGTTTAAGTCGTCTTATAATGCGAATTGAATAAACGTTCGCCCCGAAAAAGATGAAAACAATAGCAAACAGCTTATGACATTGTGAAGACACGATTTCAAATCCGTTACATTTTCCCGAACACCCGTTGCGTCATAAATTGCGGCAATTTTGGTTTGCGAGCAGGGTAAAACGCTAGCTCTTGATAATGTAGATAATTTTGTGGCAGTTTATCCGGATTATATGACAAGGTTGAATAGATTGCAGTGATGGCGAAATGATGCATTTCGGTCATCTGGGCGAAACAATATTATTGAGAAACAATACTATTAATATGTCAGCAATTGGTGTTGTCGGTGGTATATCGCTGTGAAATTCTCCATTCTTTCTCATTGCCGATAAATGACGACGGCTTTTTTTATCGACAATATGGTAGCGATCAAACGAAGAGTTAGAACACCGCGTGAGGCGACAATCTTTGACAAACTGTAAAACCGATTGGCTGAAAAGAGTGTTCAACATGGTCTTTGGCTGAGGTTCGGCAACCGGTCAGGCTGTTTGCGATAATCCCGATACTGGTTTGCCGAGCTTGACTGGCTCAAACGATACGCGCACATATTATGGCGGCGGCGGTCAAAAATATCACCAAAGTCGAACTCGAAGAGAAAGAGAAATGCAGCGGCGTTTGTTGCAGGCGGTGTTGATCCTGACCATCCCGTGGGCGCTATTTTGGCCTAGCGCAACATAAATACCGGTTAGGCTTGCAATTACGCCGGGCGGGTTTTATGCCGATTAACGTGTTGAAAGTACTTTTCTCGAAAAAATGACCAACGCAATGGAAAAAGAGCGTTATGGCGAACCTGAAAAATGGTAGACGCGGATATAGGGTCGTTGATTAACAAGGCGTTTTCGCCTGTGTAGGGTTTTGCTGCAAGAGTAATCGGAGAACATGGTGAAGTGTCTTGTCGGTAGTAAAGCGGCAGAAAAAAAGCTTCTGTCAACTTGCCATGTTTGGCCATTGCAAATAAAACATGAAAATCATCTATAATCAAGTATTTGCCGGTTTTACCGGTTGTCTCGTTTGATACAATTGGTGACGCGATTAAAAGGGCCAATGATACAATTTGTGGCTTGACTTCATTCATCTAAAGCAGGAACCTTCGACAAGGCATGCGCGTCAAACGAATTCTGTTTCGCTGAAACGTTCATTAATCGCCAGAATTTTGAAGTAATGCAAAATTTTCAAGCCGGAACAAAAAATTAATCAATGTCAGTTTTACTTGAAAATATTGTGTTTTTAAATAAAAATAATAATATATATTATATATTTTTAATTATATAAAGTGAAAATTTATCTTATGATATCTGTACAACGATATATGAAAATATTAGTTTTAAATTTAATATAATTTTATTTCATAAAGAGATAGAAAAGTACGAAAATCACATAAACAAACAATATTAAGTTTTTATTTTTTAACAAAAATTGAATGATTGAATTGAAAAAGCAAATTTTAAGTTAGTTATTCCGTTTTTTTAAAGCCAAAAATAGTTTTGCGGTTGAGGAAAAATAAAGCGATTAAAACAAAGTTAATAGAAAAATATCCTACCCATTAAAAACGCGATAAGTGTCAATCATTTAAAAAATATAACAAAGTTATAAAATTTAGCTTTGTATTTGCATCGAAAAGATGAATAAATAGGTAGAAATGTTGAATGAGAGGAAATGCCATGCTGCAAAAGCCAAATCCAATAACCGATGGTGAACGTTTAACTCGCATCGAACAAATGCGGAAAAAGATGGTTAAAGAGCACATTGCCGCAGTCTTTTTGGGCGCAACGTCCAATTTAAACTATTTTACTGGTCTGCAATTGGAC
>NZ_CALYQK010000012.1 GCF_945285465.1 uncultured Bartonella sp.
CCGATATCAAATTATGCTTTAAATAAACTGTGTTGCACTTGGCGTGTGAATCTACTGTGGCTTTTTTTTCGTTGTGCCTTATCCTGTGACACCGAAAGCTACCTTACGCTAGCTATGCCCGCCCCAAAATCTTTGTTGTTCATTTCATCAAAGTGCAAAAAGCATCAGTGCCTGATGAGTGATATTATATCAACAAATGTTCCCGGCATGGCAGCCAAGCAGCTTGAAAATGTTTCTGGACCTGACAGATTGTTAAAAGGTGGTACCAAACTGATAAATGGCATCGCCAATAGGGAGGGCACGCCCGGAAAACCGTCATTTATCAGCCGCCGATAAATAACGACAAAGACAGCATTTTTTAGTTCGCGCATTGACAACGGCCAAAAAATGCATTGCTGCCCAGGACTACTACACAGGCGGCTGATAATACATGGTACGCGACAGCATGATTATGTCTTACATGCGAAAGCGCAAGGCCAATAAGCTAAAGGAACAAACCCCAAATCGCTTTTTAACTGGCTAAGTTCACGGTTTTGCAAAAAAAAGAAATTCTTGTCTGACGATGAAAAGCCATTGGCGCATTGCCATAATATGACTGACCGACACACTCTTTTTCCGCAACGATGCAAATGTCACAAACGTTCTGTTTTAAATTCATGAACTCGTTTGCGCGGCAAACTATTAAACTTTTTCTCAAAATCTTCTCTAAAGCGATTGTTCCAACAGAATTCGGATTCGGTCGGCATATTGCTTGCCGAATTCCAGATTTTTTTTGGAAACCGTTGTGCTATCGTCAAAAATCGCATCCTGATCATCAAGCGAAGACGCCGCAGCAAGCGCGGCCTGTAAGGCCAGATAACCGACAATATAATCTTTCAGTGCAAGCGAATTTTTCGTCAAAATTGCCATCACTTTCTGATTTTTCGAGAGAGTTGCAACAAGCCCGTCTATGCTTCCGTCGTTTCCTGTTTCAGCTTCCGACAGTGTTATTGAGGCATCGGCCAATTCTTTCTGGATATTTTCCATTTTTTGCAAAAATTCTTCATTGAGTGGGTATTCGGCGACGATCTTCGGATTTCCGGTTGGCGAAAGATAAAATTCGTTCTGCTTGTCATTTTGTTTTGCCGCGTCTTCGCTAAAAGCGACTGCCGGAACGAGTAAAAAACAACAGGCGATTATAATCTGTTTTATAGACATTCAAAACTGGTCCTTACGTCGTCTAATTTCGGCAAAAACAGCAACATCCGAGGCATTTTCCATTCCGAGTTTATGACGAACCGCTTCATCGTTACACCGCAAAAAAGGATTTGTCGCTTTTTCCAGACCAAGTGAACTGGGCAGAGTTGGTTCTCCCACAGCAACCAGCCTGTCAACCGCTGCCGCCCGATTGATAAGTTTTATGTTGTCGGGGTCGATTGTGCGGGCAAAACGGGCATTTTCTCTTGTATATTCATGGCCGCAATAAAGCCGGGTGTCATCAGGCAGTGCTACAAGTTTCATAAGCGACGAAAACATCATTTCGGCGGTTCCTTCAAAAAGGCGCCCACAGCCTAAAGAAAACAGCGTATCTCCGGTAAAAATCAGTTTATCTTCCGGAAAATAATAGCATATGGAACCTAACGTATGACCGGGAGTTTCGATTACCTTGATAGGGTGCCGTGCAAATTTTAATGGCGTTTTTTCACCAACAGCATCATCAAGACCGCCAATCTTGTCAGCTTCCAGTGCTGGTCCGATAACTCTCGCACCATAAGTTTCTTTCAGTGCGCCAATCCCTTCAATATGGTCGAAATGATGATGGGTGACAAAAATTACATCGAGATGAAAATTCTTTGCTTCAAGCTGCCTTATGATGGCCGAAGCATCCGGCGCATCAATAGCTGCGGTCAAGCCGCTTTCCTTGTCATGGAGAAGCACCCCGAAATTATCTTTACAGCAGATGAACTGTTTTATTTCCATCTTATTTCTTCCAATAAATTAGCCGCGCCTTGCGCCTAATCCTCAGGCTTCGCCTGTTGACCGCCAATTGGTGCGGTAGCGTGTTTCATGATTAACGGCATTTGCGCTACCATGAAGATAATAGTAATCGGCATAACGCCAAAGACTTTGAATGTTGTCCAGAAATCATTACTGAAATTGCGCCACACAACTTCGTTTAATACAGCCAAAAAGATAAAAAACCACGCCCACCGATAGGTTAGAACGCGCCAGCCTTCTTCGTCAAGCTGGAAAGCTGAATCAAGCACATAGCCCAAAAGCGACTTCTTGAAAGCTAAGCCGCCAAATAGAATGAGACCGAAAAGCGTATTGATGATTGTCGGTTTCATTTTGATGAATGTATCATTATGTAGCCAAAGTGTGAGAAAACCGAAAATCAACACAAAGATACCTGATATCAGCGGCATTATCGGTAATTTTCGCACTATCGTCCATGAGGCTGCCAGCGCAATGACAATGGCAACCATGAAAATGGCTGTGGCGGGAAAGATAGTTTTTTCAAAACCACGAAATATGGCGATGTTTTTGATCAGCCATTCACCTTTATAGTTGGCAAGGAAAAACACCACCAAAGGCCCCATCTCGAGAATAAGTTTGAGCGTTGGCGACATATGCAGGTTTTTTACCGCTTTTACGTCTTGTGGATCGGGTTCAAACAGGGATTTTGTCATTCGTGTTGTCCTGCAATTGCTTCGGCAAAATCGGATGCGGCGAAAGGCTCAAGATCATCTATCCCCTCGCCTACCCCGATAAAATAGACCGGTAATTTATATTTCGCCGCAATGGCGACAAGAATGCCGCCTCGTGCTGTACCATCTAGCTTTGTCATGACAAGGCCGTTAACACCGGCAATATTGCGGAATATCTCTACCTGATTAAGCGCATTTTGCCCGGTAGTGGCATCAAGGGTTTGTAGCACAGTGTGTGGCGCATCCGCATCGTGCTTGCCGAGAACACGGACAATCTTGGCAAGCTCTTCCATCAATTCGGTTTTATTTTGAAGGCGCCCGGCAGTATCAATAATCAAGACATCGCTTCCGGCAGATTTGGCCTTTTCATAGGCATCATAAGCAAGACTTGCCGCATCGGCACCAAGTTTGGTCGAGACCACCGGCGCATTGACCCGCTCGCCCCAGATATGAAGTTGCTCTATCGCTGCCGCGCGGAACGTATCACCGGCTGCCAACATCACTTTCAATCCCCCTGCTGTCAGTTTTGCTGCCAATTTTCCGATGGTCGTTGTTTTGCCGGTACCATTGACACCAACTACCAATATAACGTGCGGTTTATGGCTTAGATCCAGTTCCAGCGGCCGGGCTATCGGTTCCAGCACCTTCTTGATTTCATCGCCCATAATTTTGCGTACTTCATCGGTCGAGATGTCTTTACCATAGCGGCTGGCCGATAATGTATCGGTAATACGTAATGCTGTCTCAAGTCCGAGATCCGCCTGAATGAGCACATCTTCAAGGTCTTGCAACGTTTCTTCATCAAGCTTGCGCTTGGTAAAAATCGAGCTGATTGAATCGCCAAGCTGACGCGATGAGCGGGACAAACCATGTTCGAGCCGCTCGAACCAAGACATTTTTTTTGTTTCGGCAGCCTTTATTTCCGGTGGCGGCAAGCTCGCCTTGTTGTCGCTAACAGTATCGGTGACGGTTACCTTCTTTGCTGATGATTGAGGTGGAGTTTTATTTTCGCCAACTTGTTCGAGAATCGGCTTTTGACCGATAAATTCCGGTTTTGGCAATTGCTCTTGCGAGCTATCCCGATTTTCTTCGGCGGTCTTGCCGCCAGCGGTATTTTCTAGCGCCTGTTTTCTGGATTGTTCTGCCTGATAAGCTTCAAATGGCGAAAGGAAAGTTTGCTGCGGCCGAGCTTTTTTTGATCCTTCATCATTTTCATCATTCTTTGCTTCCCCACCAAAAGAAAAAACTTTTTTCAATAAACTTTTAGCCATAAAAATCCTCGGTCAAGCTGCGTTGGGTTGATTGGGTTTGGCAATGAGCTTGTTACTATCATGACCGACAACACGCCCCTTTACGATTGTTCCGGCAATAGTGCCGTCAATCTTGGTCAGGGTAAAATCTTCCGTTCGGCCAATTCCATCATGTTCGACAAGAATCATGTGTTCGGTGTTTTGTAAACGCTCAAGATGTGTCTGAAAGGCTTTTTCGCCAGCCAAACGCAGTTTTTCCGCTCTTTTCTTGATAATGCTACGGTCAAGTTGCGGCATTCGTGCTGCCGGTGTGCCATCACGCGGGCTAAAAGGAAATACGTGAAGATGTGTCAGCCCGCATTCATCAACAAGTGCCAACGTATTTTCAAACATCTGATCGGTTTCGGTTGGAAAACCGGCGATAAGATCGGCACCATAAACCATTTCGGGACGTTTTTTCCGCAAATCATTACAAAAGCGGATAGACTGGTCACGCAAATGGCGCCGTTTCATGCGCTTCAAGATCATATTGTCGCCAGCTTGCAGCGATAGATGAAGATGCGGCATTATGCGTTTTTCATAGGCCAACAGTTCTAACAATTCTTCATCGACTTCGATAGAATCAATGGATGACAAACGCAGCCGTTGAAGATCGGGCACATTTTTCAAAATTGACGCGACCAGCTTGCCAAGTGTTGCTTTCCCGGGAAGATCAGGACCGTAGCTTGTCAAATCGACGCCAGTCAGCACGACTTCCTGATAACCGTTGGCGTTAAGACGTTTTATCTGTTCGACAACTGCCCCCATAGGAACCGAGCGTGATGGCCCGCGACCGTAAGGAATGATGCAGAAAGTGCAGCGATGGTCGCAACCGTTTTGCACTTGCACAAAAGCACGGGCATGGCCTTCAATCGAATCAACCATATGTGGCGCGTTTTCCTTAACCTCCATAATATCGTTGACTTTGAGCTTTTCGTAATTATTGACACCAAAATCAGGAAGCTGACGGTAGGAACGGGAATGCAGTTTCTCTTCATTGCCTAAAACGAGATCGACCTCGTCCATATCGGCAAAATCCTGCCCCAATGTCTGGGCGGCACAACCGGTCACAATAATGCGGGCAAGAGGGTTTTCTCGACGAGCCTTGCGAATGGCTTGTTTGGCTTGCCGTACCGCTTCAGACGTGACAGCACAGGTGTTAAAGATAACAGCGCCATTTTCAAGATCATCCAGTCCGGCTGCGGCACTTTCTTTTCGCATGACCTCGGATTCAAAAGCATTGAGGCGGCAACCAAAGGTGACAATTTCCGTGGCCATTACGCATCCCTCTGGTAGTCACCCGAAAGCGGGTCAAATTGTCCTGAAAATTCGAACTCCGTTGGCCCGGTCATAATGATATGGTTATTTTCGTTCCACGTAACGCCGAGTTGCCCGCCCGGCAGGTTAACAGTCAAACTGCGTCGGGTCAGTGTGCGCCGGTTGGCGGCAACAGTTGCCGCACAGGCAGCGGTGCCGCACGCACGCGTCAGACCGGCTCCCCGTTCCCATGTGCGCAATGTTAATGTTTCAGGGGAGGTAATATGGGCAATGGAAATATTGCAACGTTCAGGAAAAAAAGAATCATGCTCGAGTATCGGGCCATATCTTTCAAGTGCGATATTTTGAATATTCTCGCCAACAAAAAAGATTGCATGAGGATTTCCCATAGAAACAAGCGAAGCATCGTGAAGCGGGCCGCAACCAATATCGACATGATTGGTATCGGCGATTGCATAAGCAACAGGAATATCTTGCCATTTTAAATGCGGCATCCCCATATCGACAGAGACAAGGCCATTATGATGGCGGTGGGCATCAACAATACCTGCGGCGGTATCAAGTTGAAAACTGTCCCCCAGATTTTGTTTAAAAAGCCATTCAACAACACAGCGAGTACCATTTCCACAGGCTTGTGCCTTCGAACCATCGGCATTCCATATTTCGATATGGTAGCTACTATTCGGCAAAACAGTGTTATGAACAGCCATAATCTGGTCGAAAGCGGTATCATCTTTTTTGGCCAGTGCTATAGCGGCTTGCGGCGTTATATCTGTTTTGACTTCCCGCATATCGGCAACAATAATTTCGTTGCCCAAGCCATTCATTTTATAAAAAGGGATCATTCCTGTCATTTACCTGATGTTTGTCGCTATAATATGACTGAAGGTCCATAAAATTACCAGTATTGGCACCTAAAACTCGCAACCCAACCAAAATTATTACCAAAAAACACAGTAGCGAAAATTTCGGTAATATTCAAACTGCAAAATATCGGTTTTTAAGTCTTGTAAAAAAGACAACAGCGAGAAATTGTTAAAATAAGGTAAACAAGCCGACGATTAAACGAATAGTTAAAAAACATCAATAATTTCAATAAGGTATATAAAATAATAACGTGTTTCAAAAAAACGTCGTCGATTGAGGTTTTCTTTTTTTAAGCCTGTTTGACTGGCAATGTCGGGAAAGTTGATATGTTTTCCTTTTTTTCTGATGCGTTTTTGTTATTTATAATTCCCAGCAGAATTTTAAAGACACATCGTACTTTAACTTGTACGATATAATAGGTGTTTATTGAGATGAAGAAAGTAGGAGATATGACAATCTCGAGGAATTCACTTCTGGTTTTGACGGTTTTGGCAACGGTTCTTGCTGGTTGTGCGAGTTCCCGGTTTGGCAATAATGGCGGTGGGGAACCACCACAGGTGGTTATGCCGGGGCCTGCCGGATCAGGTATTGTTAGCCAGTCAGAGCTGCCACCTCCGGATAATTTTCCTGATGTACCCAATAATACGGGTAATAGCAGTATGCCTTCTCAACAGACAACGGTAGCGAGTCTCGAGCCGTCGGCTAATGCAGCCGATCTGACACCGGGCAGTATTGCCGGTGTTTGGAAAGCGTCAATTGGCGGATTGAATTGCCAAATTGCAACGCCGCAGACAAAGTTTGGCCAAGGGTATCGCGCCGGTCCTCTCCATTGTCCTGAAGCATTTACCAGAGTTTCGTCCTGGGCGGTTAATGGTAAGCAGCTTAATTTCTATGATGGGTCGGGAAATCCGGTTGCAACACTCTATTCTGCGGGACCAAGCCGGTTTGAAGGAAATACAACAACCGGCCAGGCAGTTATCCTGAGCCGCTAGATAGAAATTCGGAGGCCGCTTTCGGCCTCTATTATTCTGACCAATGGGGATATTATTGATGGGATTCATGCGGGAACGATATGATGCGTTGGTTGAAAACGGTGAAATAAGCCGCGATGAAGCTCAGATTATTTTAATAGCCCATTTCGATCGCCTTCTTGATGAACTCTCGGTAAAAAGGATATCGCAAAAAAGCTCCCCGCTTGGTTGGTTGTTCGGCAAGAATAAAGATAGCCGGATTCCGGTTAAAGGCCTTTATATTTATGGCGAAGTCGGGCGTGGCAAAACCATGTTGATGGATTTGTTTTTTTCCTGTTTGCCGAACGGGGATAAAAGGCGGGCTCATTTCAATGACTTTATGGCCGATGTTCATGACCGGATCAACCAGCATCGACAAGCGTTAACGCGCGGCGAGACCAAGCTGAACGACCCTATTTTGCCAGTTGCCGCCAGTCTGGCAAAAGAAGCGAAAATATTGTGCTTTGATGAATTTACAGTGACCGATATTGCCGATGCTATGGTGCTTTCACGGCTTTTCAGTGCGCTGTTCAATCAAGGAGTGACGCTGGTTGCGACGTCCAATGTCGCACCGGATAATCTTTATAAAAACGGTCTCAATCGTTCGTTATTTTTACCTTTTATAGATAATTTAAAAAAACACGTTGAAGTTTTAAATCTTGATGCCGATACCGATTATCGGCTGGAGAAAGCAGATCGCAAACCCGTTTATCTCACGCCGCTGGGGCATCAGACACAAGAAAAAATGGACGCTGCATGGGCATTGATCGAACAGGGTGAAACAGCAAAACCCGAAACCGTCGATGTTCGTGGCCATTTAATTCAGATACCCAGGGCAATCAACAATGCGGCGCGTTTCGACTATATAGACTTGTGTTGTAAACCGTTGGCGGCGGCTGATTATCTGGCATTATCGGCGCGTTATCATACTTTTTTCGTCGAGAATGTGCCAATAATGGACGACGAACATCGCAACGAAACGAAGCGATTCATTCTGCTGATAGATACGCTTTACGACCGTAAAAGCCGGCTTTTCATTTCTGCGGCTGAAACCCCTGAAAAACTTTATCAAGGTCATAATCACACAACAGAAACATTTGAATTTGAACGTACAGCATCACGCCTATTTGAAATGCAAAGTGAAGATTATTTGACCAGATGGTGTGAAATAAACGCCAATTAAAGGAAAAAAGTGCCAATCTTGTTTAAAATGTGTCACTTTGAGGCATAATTACGTAGAAAAATTGACGTTTACGTAAAGTGAAAATAATATAACCAATTGAATTTATTAGATTTAGAAGAATCTATTGTATTTTTTGACGATTTGGCTTATCCACACTACAGGTATAGATTTGGTAGTCAGTGAAAATTGACTGAAAAAGCTGTACGGGAGTTTTAAAAATCCCGTTGTTCTGTTTGATATTGATTACTAGATAGAATGATGGGGTGTATGGGTCTTTATCGGGAAAAGGCGGTTTTTCCATTATTTTCCCGACAACAATTTAGGGAAGAAATCAGAATGGCACGCAATAAAATAGCTCTCATTGGGTCAGGTATGATCGGGGGCACATTAGCACATTTAATCGGACTGAAAGAACTTGGCGATGTTGTCTTGTTCGATATTGCCGAAGGTGTGCCACAGGGAAAAGGTCTTGATATTGCCGAATCTTCGCCTGTTGAGGGGTTTGACGCCAAATACACAGGAGCGAACAATTACGCTGCAATTGAGGGTGCTAACGTTGTTATTGTTACTGCAGGAGTTCCGCGTAAGCCCGGAATGAGCCGTGATGATCTTCTCGGTATTAACTTGAAGGTCATGGAGCAGGTCGGTGCCGGTATCAAGAAATATGCACCTGATGCATTTGTTATCTGTATCACCAACCCGCTGGATGCCATGGTTTGGGCTTTGCAGAAGTTTTCAGGCTTACCTGTCAATAAAGTTGTCGGAATGGCGGGAGTTCTCGATTCTGCACGTTTTCGTTATTTTCTTGCCGAGGAATTCAAAGTTTCGGTCGATGATGTAACGGCTTTTGTTCTTGGAGGTCATGGTGATTCCATGGTGCCTCTTGCCCGTTATTCAACTGTTGCTGGCATTCCTTTGCCCGATCTGATCAAAATGGGCTGGACAAGTCAGGCGAAACTGGATCAGATCATCCAGCGCACCCGCGATGGTGGTGCAGAAATTGTAAGTTTGTTGAAAACCGGTTCAGCTTATTATGCTCCGGCAGCGTCAGCCATTTCGATGGCCGAAGCTTATCTTAAAGATAAAAAGCGTGTTGTTCCGGTTGCAGCGCATCTTTCTGGCCAATATGGCGTTAAGGACATATATGTTGGCGTGCCTGTTGTTTTGGGCGCTGGCGGCGTCGAACGTATCATTGAAATAGAACTTGATAAGGCTGAAAAAGAAGCTTTTGATAAATCTGTTCATGCTGTTCACGGCCTTTGCGAGGCTTGTGAAAAGATTGCACCGAATTTGAAATAAGTGGGAGTCTCTCACTTTTTCATTCACCAAAGTCGGATATACCGATTTTTCGGGACCGAGTGATCGGCCCATAAACGAAAAGGAAAAATGAATGAATATCCATGAATATCAGGCCAAGCGTCTGCTTCATGAATATGGCGCGCCCATTGCAAATGGTGTCGCTGTTTATTCTGTTGAGCAGGCAGAGGAGTGGGCAAAAAAATTGCCCGGACCACTTTATGTCGTAAAAAGCCAGATACACGCTGGTGGACGCGGCAAGGGTAAGTTTAAAGAACTTGGTCCCGATGCAAAAGGTGGCGTCCGTCTTGCAAAGTCGATAGACGAGGTTGTTGCTAATGTTAAAGAAATGCTTGGCAAAACACTCGTAACCAAACAGACAGGGCCAGCCGGAAAACAGGTCAATCGTCTTTATATTGAAGATGGCGCTGATATTGAACGCGAGCTTTATCTGTCAATTCTTGTCGATCGCTCAGTTGGCGAGGTTGCTTTCGTCGTATCGACAGAAGGCGGCATGGATATTGAAACTGTAGCGCACGATACTCCTGAAAAGATATTAACCCAGCCTATTGATCCTGATAAAGGGGTTACAGCCGAGGACAGTGCCAAACTGTGTGATGCTTTGAAACTTGAGGGCGTAGCCCGCGAAGACGGGATGAAACTTTTCCCGATTCTTTATAAGGCCTTTGTTGAGAAGGACATGAGCCTTCTTGAAGTCAATCCGTTGATCGTGATGAAGGATGGTCATCTGCGTTTGTTGGATGCGAAAGTTTCTTTCGATAATAATGCGCTGTTCCGTCATCCTGATATTGCCGAGTTGCGGGATACTTCCGAAGAGGATCCAAAGGAAATTGAAGCCTCCAAATATGACCTTGCCTATATTGCTCTTGATGGCAATATCGGTTGCATGGTCAATGGTGCCGGTCTTGCTATGGCAACGATGGATATTATCAAGCTTTATGGTGGCGAACCGGCAAACTTCCTCGATGTTGGTGGTGGAGCTTCGACCGAGCGCGTTACCGCGGCTTTCAAGATTATTACTTCAGACCCTCATGTCAAAGGCATATTGGTCAATATTTTTGGCGGCATCATGCGTTGTGATGTGATTGCCGAAGGTGTTTTGGCTGCGGTCAAGGAAGTTGGTTTGAAAGTACCGCTTGTGGTTCGTCTTGAAGGTACGAATGTTGAAAAAGGTAAAGCACTTATCAACGAAAGTGGTCTCAATGTGATTTCGGCGGATGATCTTGATGATGCCGCCAAGAAAATTGTCGCAGCCGTGAAGGGAGCTTGAAGTCATGTCGATTCTCGTCAACAAGGATACAAAAGTTCTCGTGCAAGGTTTGACCGGTAAAACCGGTACCTTTCATACGGAACAAGCGCTTGCCTATCATGGAACAAAGATGGTCGGCGGCGTTAACCCGAAAAAGGGTGGCGAACAATGGCACGGTTCTCATGGTGAAGAGTTGCCAATTTTTGCGACAGTCGCCGAAGGCAAAGAAAAAACCGGCGCGGATGCATCTGTTATTTATGTTCCACCTGCAGGAGCAGCCGCTGCCATTATGGAAGCAATCGAAGCTGAAATCGGCCTTATTGTTTGCATTACCGAGGGCATACCGGTTCTTGATATGGTCAAGGTTAAAGCAAAATTGAAAAAATCGAAATCACGTCTGATCGGCCCGAACTGCCCCGGCGTATTAACTCCCGATGAATGTAAGATCGGTATCATGCCTGGTTCGATTTTCAAAAAAGGTTCGGTCGGCGTTGTTTCCCGTTCTGGTACTTTGACCTATGAAGCTGTTTATCAGACCAGTGTTGAAGGGCTTGGTCAGACAACGGCTGTCGGTATTGGCGGCGATCCGGTCAAAGGAACCGAGTTTATTGATGTGCTTGAAATGTTTCTGGCAGATGATGACACCAAGTCGATTGTTATGATCGGCGAAATAGGTGGATCTGCCGAGGAAGATGCTTCGCAATTTTTAATTGATGAAGCCAAAAAAGGCCGTAAGAAGCCGGTTGTCGGATTTGTTGCCGGTCGTACAGCACCGAAAGGCCGTACCATGGGCCATGCCGGTGCGGTTATTTCAGGCGGCAAAGGTGGCGCGGAAGATAAAATAGCGGCAATGGAAGCTGCAGGAATTCGCGTTTCTCCATCGCCGGCACAAATCGGAAAGACTCTTGTCGAACTTATCAAGGGTTGAGTACGCAAAAAAAGCCATCCGGTTATCAATTCGGGTGGCTCCACTACTTCACAGAAGCATGTGCTTCTTCAACTGTAATTCGTTGGGTATTCATTCCCTCGAATATTAAGGAGACGGAACTAGTGTTCCGGCAGAGTATATGGCAAGGCAGGACCAAACAAACGATCTTTTTGAACAAACTTCGTTTTTATATGGTGGAAATGCTGATTATATAGATCAGCTTTACGCCGAATATGAAAAAAACCCCGCTAGCGTTGACCCACAATGGCGCGAATTTTTTGACAATCTAAGAGATAATAAAGAAGATGTACTGAAAAACGCCCAAGGTGCATCGTGGGAACGTGAAAATTGGCCGGTAAAGGCCAGTGGTGAGCTTGTTTCGGCTCTTGATGGCGATTGGTCAGCTGTCGAAAAACATATAGGCGATAAGCTCAAAGGCAAAGCAGCAGAAGCTGCAACAAAGGGTGCTCCTGCGGCAAGTGAAGCCGATATTATTCAGGCGACACGCGATTCTGTACGCGCAATCATGATGATTCGTGCCTATCGCGTTCGTGGCCACTTGCATGCGAAGCTGGATCCGTTGCAACTGCGCGTTCCACCAGAAGATTATAATGAATTATCTCCAGAAAACTATGGTTTTACGACGGCCGATTACGACCGGAAGATTTTCATTGATAACGAATTGGGGTTTGAATACGCAACAATTCCGCAAATGTTGGAAATTCTGAAAAACACCTATTGCAACACAATTGGTGTCGAATTCATGCATATTTCTGATCCGGTAAGAAAAAAATGGATTCAGGATCGCATTGAAGGACCACATAATTGGGTATCTTTTACGCGTGAGGGTAAAAGGGCGATTGTTCATAAATTGGTCGAAGCTGAAGGTTTCGAGAAATTTCTTGATACCAAGTACAAAGGTACAAAACGTTTTGGCCTTGATGGTGGTGAATCTCTTATTCCCGCATTGGAACAAATTATTAAGCGCGGTGGTGCGCTTGGCGTGGATGAAGTTGTTTTCGGTATGGCACACCGCGGCCGTCTTAACGTATTGTCACAAGTGCTATCGAAATCGCATCGTGCGATTTTCCACGAGTTCAAGGGCGGTTCGTATAAGCCTGATGACGTCGCCGGTTCGGGTGATGTGAAATATCACTTGGGAACGTCTTCCGATCGCGAATTTGATGGCAAGAAAATTCACTTGTCATTGTTGGCAAACCCTTCACACCTTGAAATCGGCGATCCTGTTACAATAGGAAAAACACGTTCGAAGCAGGATTTGCTTGCTGGCCCGACGGCTATTGACGCTGTGCCATTGAGTGAACGGTCAAAAGTTATGCCGGTACTTATTCATGGGGACGCTGCTTTTGCCGGTCAGGGTGTCATTCAGGAAACGCTTGGTCTTTCGGGACTTGACGGCTTTACTGTTGCCGGTTCAATCCACTTTATCATCAATAACCAAATCGGTTTTACGACAAATCCGCGCAATGGCCGTTCGACACCTTATCCGTCTGACATTGCCAAGATGATTGATGCACCGATTTTCCACGTTAATGGAGATGATCCGGAAGCGGTTGTTTACGTAGCGAAAATTGCAACAGAATTTCGCATGATTTTCCATAGACCGGTTGTCATCGACATGTTCTGCTATCGTCGGTTTGGACATAATGAAGGTGACGAACCATCATTCACCCAGCCACTGATGTATAAAGTAATTCGCGGCCATAAAACGACGTTGGATCTTTATGTTGAACAACTGGAGAAAGAAGGCGTTGTCACTCAAGAAGAAATTGATGTGCAAAAGCGCAACTGGCACAACAAACTCGAGGAAGAGTTTGAAGCCGCTTCTTCTTATAAACCGAATAAAGCCGATTGGCTTGAAGGAAACTGGGCGGGTCTGAAAGCTGCCGACAATGCTGATGATCAACGTCGCGGTTCAACAGGTGTGCCAATCAAGACATTGAAAGAAATTGGCGAACGACTTGTCGATATTCCGGCCGATTTTCATGTTCACAAAACAATTCAACGCTTCCTCGATAATCGGGCGAAAATGTTTGAAACGGGTGAAGGATTTGATTGGGCTACAGGTGAAGCTTTAGCCTTTGGTTCACTTCTTATCGAAGGTGCGCCAATTCGTCTTTCCGGCGAGGATGTCGAACGTGGTACGTTCAGTCAGCGTCATTCTGTTCTTTATGATCAGGAAAACGAAAAGCGTTATATTCCATTAAACAATATTAAAAAGGGTCAGGCGGTTTATGAACCGGTCAACTCGATGCTTTCGGAAGAAGGCGTCTTGGGATTTGAATATGGCTATTCATTGGCGGCACCGCATGGTTTGACATTATGGGAAGCCCAATTCGGCGACTTTGCAAATGGTGCACAGGTTCTCTTCGACCAATTCATTTCTTCGGGCGAACGCAAATGGTTGCGTATGAGCGGACTTGTCTGCCTATTGCCTCATGGTTATGAAGGGCAGGGACCGGAGCACTCTTCGGCTCGCCTTGAACGTTATCTCCAGCTTTGTGCGGAAGATAATATCCAGGTGGCAAATTGCACGACACCGGCCAATTATTTCCATATCTTGCGCCGTCAGCTTAAACGTGATTTCCGCAAGCCGTTGATCTTGATGTCACCGAAATCAATGTTGCGTAACAAACGTGCCATCTCTTCGTTGAGTGATATGGGGACAGACACAACTTTCCATCGTCTGTTGCTTGATGATGCTCAACAGCTCAAAGATCAGCCAATCAAGTTGCAGAAAGACAACAAGATACGTCGTGTTGTTCTGTGCACGGGGAAGGTTTATTACGATCTTTATGAAGAACGCGAGAAACGCGGTATTGACGATGTCTATTTGCTGCGTGTCGAACAACTTTATCCGTTCCCTGCCAAGGCCTTGATGACAGTGCTTTCCCGTTTCTTGCAGGCAGAAATTGTCTGGTGTCAGGAAGAGCCAAAAAATATGGGTGCTTGGACATTTATGGAACCGTTCCTCGAATGGGTACTTGCGCAGATTAAAGCGAAATATCCGCGTGCACGTTATGCTGGTCGACCGGCAAGTGCATCGCCGGCAGCGGGGCTTATGTCACAACATCTACAACAGCTTGCCGCGTTCCTTGAAGACGCGTTGGCTTAATTTTTTAATCACTCTGAAGTATGGAAAAAAAATATGGCTAATGAAATTCGCGTTCCTACTCTGGGCGAGTCCGTTACTGAAGCAACCATTGGAAAATGGTTCAAGAAAGTTGGCGATGCTGTCGCTATGGACGAGCCGCTGGTTGAACTTGAAACCGATAAAGTAACGGTCGAAGTTCCCTCGCCTGTCGCGGGAAAATTGACAGAAATCGTTGCAAAAGAAGGTGAAAACGTAGCAGTTAACGCTCTTCTGGGTACGATTGAAGCGGGTGCTGCCGGTGAGGCAGCATCTAAACCGGCAGCTTCTCAGCCGGCAGCTCAACCTGCACCGAAGCCTGCAGCACCCGCACCGGCTTCCGGGGCAATGCAACCGGCACCGTCGGCTGCCAAACTTATGGCAGAAAACAATCTTTCTTCTGCACAGGTCGAAGGATCGGGCAAGCGCGGGCAAATTCTGAAAGGTGATGTAATGGATACTCTTGCAAAAGGCATTTCCGCTGCAATTCCGGCGGCGACGCCGCGTGCTGCCTCGGCACCGCAAGATGCTGCGCGCGAAGAGCGCGTTCGCATGACAAAACTTCGCCAGACTATCGCTCGTCGCCTGAAAGATGCACAAAATACAATGGCAATGCTGACCACTTTCAATGAAGTGGATATGACAGCTGTCATGGATTTGCGTAAGCGTTACAAGGAAGTTTTTGAAAAGAAACACGGTGTCAAACTCGGCTTTATGGGCTTCTTTACCAAAGCCGTTTGCCATGCTTTGAAGGAAATTCCTGCTGTTAACGCCGAAATCGACGGTACAGACATTATCTACAAAAACTACGTTAATGCCGGTATTGCCGTTGGCACACCCAAGGGTCTGGTTGTTCCGGTTGTCCGTGATGCCGACCAGCTTTCAATTGCCGGAATCGAAAAAGAAATCGGCCGTCTTGGTCGTCTGGCTCGCGATGGCAAGCTTTCGGTCGCCGACATGCAGGGTGGTACATTCACCATTACCAACGGTGGGGTTTACGGTTCGTTGATGTCAACACCCATCCTCAATGCTCCACAATCGGGTATTTTGGGTATGCACGCCATCAAGGAACGTCCGATGGTTGTTAACGGTCAAATCGTTGCCCGTCCAATGATGTATCTGGCATTGTCCTACGATCACCGCATTGTTGATGGTCAGGAAGCTGTTACATTCCTCGTTCGTGTCAAAGAAGCCCTGGAAGATCCGGAACGTCTGGTTCTTGATCTTTAATTAAGGGTAAGCCGCAAATGAATGCACCAGCAGCATTATTGGCCTTTAGCGTCGTATTGTTATTGGTGCATATCTTTTTGCAGGCTTTTTTTGCCACCCGCGAATTGGGCATGCGTTGGAATGCCGGTGCAAGAGACAGTAACGTTGTTGCAAAATCGTTATTTTCTGGCCGCGCAGCTCGGGCAAGTGCCAATTTTCGTGAAACCTACCCTGCCTTTCTCGCTCTGATGCTGTTGATGGAATTTCAGCCTGTCAATGTGATGATGGCTGTGTCAGGCGGAACTGCTTGGGCAATAGCAAGGGTCATTTATATCCCGCTCTATCTCTTTGGTATTCCGTTTATTCGTAGTTTTGTTTGGGCAATTTCAATTGCCGGACTGGGCGTTATGCTTGCCTCTTTGTGCTGGAGATAGATTATGCAGACCTATCTTGTCGAGTGGTCAACATTAATGGGCGTTTTTGCCATTGCAGCAATCACACCGGGTGCGGATTTTGCCCTCGTTGTGCGCCAATCGGTTGTTTACGGGCGCGCTAATGCCATTGCTACTTCTTTTGGCATTGGTTTGGCACTGTTATTTCATGTGAGTTATACAATCCTCGGGTTAGGACTAATCATTGCAAAATCGCTCATCGTCTTTTCCATCGTCAAATGGCTTGGTGTCGGCTATCTTTTCTATATTGGTATTAAAAGCTTCTCACCACACGCTACGACAGTTCAAAAAACAGAAAGCGGAAAAACCATTGGTATTGATCAAAGCAAAAAAAAGCTTTTGCGACCGGATTTGCTATCAATCTTCTCAATCCAAAAGCGGTTTTCTTTTTTCTTTCTATTTTTTCGACGCTTGTTTCACCATTTACGCCAATGGCGGTCAAGTTTTGCTATGGTTTATCTCTATCATCGCTATTAACCGGATGGTTTGTCTTGGTCTGTATTTTCATGACGATGCCAGCAATCCGGTTATTGTATTGTCGTGCTTCTAAATGGATAGATCGTCTTTGTGGCGTCATCTTTATAGCATTAAGTATGAGGCTTATGTTTCACAAAGTCTCGTAAATTTTAATATTTTTTGGTCGGTGCGGCCTTAACGAAAGGAAAAAGAATGTCTTATGATGTTGTCGTAATTGGAGCAGGTCCGGGTGGCTATGTCGCAGCAATCAAGGCTGCACAACTTGGCCTTAAGACAGCAATTGTCGAAAAACGTGATACATTGGGTGGCACCTGCCTGAACATCGGCTGTATCCCGTCCAAAGCGTTGCTTTATTCATCAGAAATTTTTGCCGAGGCTCAACATGGTTTCGAGGCTTTGGGTGTTTCCGTTTCCAAGCCTAAACTCGATCTTGCCGGTATGATGGCGCATAAAAAGAAAACCGTCGATGGCAATACCGCTGGCGTTTCCTTTTTGATGAAGAAGAACAAGATCGATACGATTTTTGGCACAGCCAGAATTCTTGGGACCGGCAGACTCGAAGTAACGGCCAAAGACGGTAGCAAGCAGACTTTGGAAACGAAGAGCATTATTATCGCTACCGGTTCTGATGTTGCTGGTATACCGGGGCTGAAAGTTGACATTGATGAAAAGGTCATCGTTTCGTCAACCGGTGCATTATCTCTTGAAAAAGTACCACAGCGCATGGTTGTTGTCGGTGCCGGCGTTATTGGCTCGGAGCTTGGTTCGGTATGGAGCCGGCTGGGCGCTAAAGTAACAGTGGTCGAATTTCTCGATAAAGTGTTAGGAACGATGGATGGCGAAATTTCCAAACAGTTCCAGAAATTGATGGAAAAACAAGGTATCGAATATAAGCTTGGTGCCAAAGTGACCGGTATCGAGAAAACCGCAAGTGGCGCCAAAGTTACTTTTGAACCGGTAAATGGTGGAGCTGCCGAAGCGCTTGAGGCCGACATTGTTTTGGTCGCAACTGGTCGGCGCCCTTATACCGATGGGCTAGGTCTCGAAGAAGTCGGTGTCAAGCTTGACAAGCATGGGCGTATTGACGTTGATGCGCATTGGAAAACCAGTGTTGCCGGCATTTACGCTATTGGTGATGTTATCAAAGGGCCGATGCTGGCGCACAAGGCAGAAGACGAAGGCGTGGCTCTTGCCGAAGTTCTTGCTGGTCAAAAAGGTCATGTCAACTACGACGTAATTCCGGCAGTAGTCTATACAGAACCGGAAGTAGCGTCGGTTGGTAAAACAGAAGAAGAACTTAAAGCGGCCGGTATCGAATATCGTGTTGGCAAATTTCCGTTCTCGGCCAATGGTCGCGCTCGTGCCATGTTGAAAACCGATGGCTTTGCAAAAATTTTAGCCTGTGCCAAGACCGACAAGGTTTTAGGCGGCCATATTCTGGGCTTTGGTGCCGGAGAAATGATTCATGAAATTGCTGTCTTGATGGAATTTGGCGGTTCAGCAGAAGATCTGGCTCGTACTTGCCATGCACACCCGACCATGTCGGAAGCCATTAAAGAAGCAGCTTTGGCGGCTTTTGCCAAACCCATCAATATGTAAACAATTGTCATGTCTTTAAGAAAGGCTGCTTTCGGGCGGCCTTTTTTGTTGGTCAAAAAGCCAAATCATTCCATTTGAATAAAAGACAAAAAATTTTTCCAGCTTCGTTGCTGTCGCTTAATTTTTAAAAGTCTATTTTCTTGCAAAATCCTAAATACTGCTTTGTCATCTTGTTGATCTAGGAAAAACGCTAAATCGTGCATGATAAAGTCATATAACCAACGGCAATTTGTTAAACGCCATTGCAATCGGCAACGAGATTTATTGTGCTAAATTTACCGGCGTGACGTGATAGTTATGCTTGCGCAATTGTTCGACCAATCCGCTCTCACCGACAAGATGGGCCGCACCGACCGCTATAAAGCTGTTACCCTGTTTCACAAGCGGCAGCGCACGTTTGCACATACGCAAGTTGCGTTTGGAAATCATAACACTGTTGAAAATATTCCAGTCAGACGCACGGATGCCGGAGTTGAACATTGAATTCAACGCCAGAATTTCACCAATCCGGTCTGTTTTGTAAAGGCGCATCTGCGTGTAAAACAGATTTTTATAAAGATCGGGATTATTCAAATAGTCCTCAATGGCGCGCGCAAAAAGGCTCAATGGCAACTCATCAAGGGCTGCCAGTTGTTCGTCAATTGTTTCCAATCCGATGACCGGTTTTCCAAGTTTTATGGCATCCTGTCCGATTTTTGCATCCAACGCCTGATAGCCACTTGACTGGCGGCGTGTTTCACAGGCTGGAACGCTCAACATCATGAAGATCAGCCACGGTTTGCTATTGGCAACCAGACTATAGCTGAGGCCCTGTGTTTCTAGAGCCTTTTTGAACCTGAGAAACTCTTCGGGTGACAGCTTGTCTTTAAAGCTCTCGCCCTTTTTTGTAGTCATAAAATCGTCAGAACCTGCCAATCTTCCGGCTATGGTTTTGCCGCTGTCGTCAGCAATTTCTCGCAATTCAAGGATGACACGATCGGCATGGTCAAAAGCCAGTTTGACCGGCTCTGCAAGATTGACAATATCCGGATCGGTTACATGCATCGTGCCAAAAAGATAGGATGGTTTTATGCCAGCCTTCTCCACCTTCCAAAACCGTGCATGACCATTGATGACTTTTCCGGCGCGGCTTAAAAACGTGCGCTTTTCTGAAGACGAAAAATTTTCCGTTAAATCCTGACCGGCGCACGTCGGCAATCGTGGTTGATGTTTTTCTCCGAGCAGATTTTCAAAAAAGCCGATTTTTTGTACTGGCGGCTCTTCACTCCATGCCGGAAATATAAGACAAACGGCGCTGGCACAAGCGCCAATTAAGCCGACTAGATTTCTCAGCCACTTGCGCGCCTTTCTAGAAACAGCAAGTTTTTTGTCGTCGGTAACAGCACCTTTGTCATCTACCGCCATGTCTTAACAATCTCCAATGTTAAAAAGACAGCTTTTTATCTTCGTTCCCTTCGCGAATATGCGTTGGCAAGCCCATTTCATCAAGCCATTTCAAGAATGGCTCTGGCGGTAGCTCCTCGACATTGACCATTGTTTTGACATCCCATTGACCAAGGGCAACGAGAATGGCTGCGGCAACAGCCGGAACACCGGCCGTATAAGAAATACCTTGCGAACCGGTTTCATTATAGGCCTGCTTATGGTCGGCAACATTATAAATGAATAATTCGCGTTTTTTACCGTCTTTTTCACCTTTAACTAGGTCGCCTATACAGGTTTTACCGCTATATTCGGCCGCAAGTGAAGAAGGATCAGGCAGAACAGCTTTGACGACTTTTAACGGAACAACGTCCAATCCTTCAGCTGTTTTTACCGGCTGCTCCGATAATAGGCCAAGATTCTTCAATACATTGAAAACGGTAATGTAGCGTTCGCCGAAGCTCATCCAGAAACGGATATTCGGCACATCCAGATTTTTCGACAAAGAATGAATTTCGTCGTGGCCCGTCATATAGGTGTTGCGCCTGCCCACTACCGGCAAATCCCATTCATGACCGATTTCAAACATTTTGTTTGAAACCCATTTGCTATTTTGCCACGACCAGACCTGACCGGTAAATTCGCGAAAGTTGATTTCGGGATCAAAATTGGTCGCAAACCAACGCCCATGACTACCGGCATTAATGTCGATAATGTCAATATCACTTATCTTGTCAAAAAGGTTTTCATGCGCAAATGCGGCATAGGCATTGACAACACCGGGGTCAAAACCCGCACCTAAAATCGCTGTAACCTTTGCGTCTTCACATTCTTCACGGCGCGGCCACTCATAATTGGCATACCATGGTGGCGTTTCACATATTTTTAGCGGATCTTCATGAATAGCTGTGTCAATGTAGGCTGCACCCGTTTCGATACAGGCCGACAGAACCGACATATTGAGAAAAGCCGAACCGACATTGATGACGATTTTACTCTTTGTTTTACGAATAAGATCGGCTGTCGCTTTGACATTCATCGCATCAAGGTGATGGGTTTCAAAAACGCCTTTCACTTTCATGGATTTTTTCTCTTTGACCGAAGCTATAATGGCTTCACATTTTTGCAATGTTCGGGATGCGATATGAAGATCACCGAGAATATCATTATGTTGAGCACATTTATGGGCAACAACCTGTGCCACGCCGCCTGCGCCAATGATCAGGATATTCTTTTTCATTCCCGGTTTGTCTCCTAACTACTGATTTTCCATATACGTTTTTTAAAAATAATTGCTCAAGAAAGGCTGTCGCGATACTCTTTATACCCGAATTCACGTTGAAGATGGACGGTTCCATCCAGTTCTTTTATGGCAATTGCGGGCATATTAAGGCCATTGAACCAATTTTTCTTAACCATAGTATAACCACCCGCATCCTGAATTGACAAATGATCCCCGACTTTCAGTTTTTCAGGAAAGCGGAACGTTCCGAAAATATCGCCGGCAAGACATGATTTGCCACAAATCATAATTTCGTAAGCACCATTATTGGGGGCAATTTTCGCTTTTTCCCGATAAATGAGAAGGTCAAGCATATGCGCTTCTATGGAACTGTCAACAATAGCGAGATCTTTGCCATTATGCGTGATATCAAGAACGGTTACTTCTAAAGTTGTACTGTTGGTAATGGCTGCTTCGCCCGGCTCGAGAAAAACTTCGACACTATATGTGTCAGAAAAGCGTTTGAGCCTATCGGCAAACGCTGCCAGCGGATAATTATTGCCGGTAAAATAAATTCCGCCGCCAAGGCTGATCCATTGAACACGGTGGAAAAGATTGCCGAATTTTGTTTCAATTTTGGACAGCATTTTGTCAAACAAATCAAAATCGCCATTTTCACAATTATAATGAATCATAAAACCGGTAATGAGTGGCAGGACAGCTTCGATTTTCAAACTGTCTGTCTCGCCCAATCGACTAAAGGGGCGCGCCGGGTCTGCAAGGTCGAAACCGGAACAACTTACTCCGGGATTTAACCGCAGGCCGCGTTCGATATTTTTTGTTTTTTCTTTGAAACGCTGCAGCTGGTTTGTCGAATTGAAAATGATTTTATCGGCATATTGAACAGCCTCGTCTATTTCATAATCGGCCCATGCTACAGAGTAACCATGAGTTTCTTTACCGAATTTTTCGTGTCCTAAACGCAATTCATAGAGCGAAGAAGACGTTGTTCCGTCCATATAGGAAGACATAAAATCGAAAACACCCCAGCTTGCGAAGCACTTCAAAGCGAGCAAAGATTTTGCACCCGATAGATCGCGAAGCCGGGCAATGCTTTCCATGTTACGAAAAAGTTTCGCTTTATCAATTAGATAATAGGGGGTTTGAAGCATCGGATTTTCCTAAATAAGTGGTGCCTTTTATGATGGCGTTCAAAAATTGTGTCACATATAAAAACACAATGGTTGAAGCGCAAATATGTTCTTTATTAACTATAGCAAAAAAGATAGCAGTTTTTCCTTTTTCATGTTTGCTATAGTCTTCTCATGTCATTATGGGAAGGATTCTTAATGCGTAACTTCAAGCCATGTTTCAAAATTTTGTCAGTTGTAGTGCCGTTTGCGCTTATGTCATTGTCAATTGCCAAGGCGGTCGATTTTGGAGATGGTGTTGTCGCTACCCAGGATTTTAAATCTGTTTCATCCTCTGCAGTAACAAATCAAAGTCGTGGCGAGTGGAATGGCTTTAAAGGGTATCGCCATCATCGCAGCGGCTACAAAAAACATACAGACGGCTGGTGGTATCCGGAAGCGGCATTTCAGCCCGGCGTTTCTGCCGATAACGGCAACGCAAAACCGAAAAAAACAACACATAAGCAACAAAAGGATGATGAAAAGCCGTGGCTGATTAAACCCCACGTTGATTATTGTGCGGCAAAATACAAATCCTATAAAAGATCCGACAATTCCTATCAACCACTGGAAGGCTCCCGCAAGCAGTGCCTTTCACGCTATTACAAAGGAAAAGCTCTGTCGGTTGACAGACGGCAATAAGAGCAGGAGCACAACCGGCAAAAGGTTGTGCTTTATATAAAGTCGGCTATTTTTCTGGTTTAAAAACCAAAATTTTCTTACGTTAAACTTTTGAAAAGGCTTGCATCCTATGATGATAGCCATCCAATATAAATTATGGATAAAACCGATTCATTTTCGGTGAGTGGACATATGACGAGGCTGCAAAAAACGGGATGGTGTGTAGACAATGACAACACGGGAAGCAATGTTGATATTGCTGGTAATACTTCCCTTTGTTGGTAGTGCCATTATCGGTTTTTTTCGTTCTACAGCAAAAAATAATGAAGCATGGTTTGTCGGAGCAATAGCTCTATTGGCACTTTTATGCACAATTATGCTTTATCCGGCAATTGTGGCAGACAATATAATCAGGCTTGATATTGTCTGGTTGCCGCAATGGGGGCTAAATCTGACATTGCGGATGGATGGTTTTTCCTGGCTGTTTTCGCTTCTCATTACCGGCATTGGCCTTCTTGTCGTTGTCTATGCGCGCTATTATATGGATCCGGCCGATCCGGTACCGCGTTTCTTTTCGTTTTTGCTGGCTTTTATGGGCTCGATGCTTGGTATGGTGTTATCGGGCAACATCGTGCTTCTGGTTATTTTCTGGGAACTGACCAGCATTTTTTCATTTTTATTAATTGGCTATTGGTACCACAATGTCAGTGCGCGCGACGGTGCGCGCATGGCCTTGACCGTTACCGGCCTGGGTGGTTTTGCACTTCTCGTCGGTATGTTGATTATCGGCCATATTGTCGGAAGCTATGACCTTGATGTAGTGTTACAATCGGGAAATATCATCAAGGCAAGTCCACTTTATTTGCCTGCTCTTATCTGTTTTTTGTTAGGGGCACTTACAAAAAGCGCACAATTTCCGTTTCATTTCTGGCTGCCCAATGCCATGGCCGCACCAACACCGGTGTCCGCCTATCTTCATTCGGCAACAATGGTGAAAGCCGGTGTTTTTCTTATGGTAAGGTTCTGGCCGGTTTTAGCCGGAACGGAAGCATGGTTCTGGATTATCGGTTTGGCCGGTTTAACAACCTTGTTGATCGGTGCGTATTTTGCCATGTTCCAGCAAGACCTTAAAGGCCTTCTTGCCTATTCGACCATCAGCCATCTCGGGTTGATTACGACACTTCTCAGTCTGGCAAGCCCGTTAGCCTGTGTTGCCGCTATTTTTCATATGGTCAATCACGCTATTTTCAAAGCATCGCTGTTTATGGCCGCAGGTATTATTGACCATGAGAGCGGCACCCGTGACATGCGCAAATTATCGGGTCTTTTTCGCTATATGCCTTTTACCGGAACGCTTGCCCTTGTTGCAAGTGCGGCTATGGCCGGGGTGCCGCTTCTCAACGGTTTCCTGTCAAAGGAAATGTTTTTTGCCGAAGCGGTCGAAGTTCACGTCGAATCATGGCTTGACAGAATCACTCCCTATATTGCGACATTGGCCGGTCTTTTAAGCGTTACCTATTCGGTGCGGTTTATTCACGGAGTGTTTTTCGGTGCCAAATCGCAAGATCTTCCTAAAATTCCCCATGAGCCGCCGCATTTTATGCGCTTTCCGATCGAGCTTTTGGTGTTTTTATGTCTGCTTATCGGTATTTTTCCCAATTTTGCTATTGGCAGAATACTTGAAACCGCAGTCTATGCTATTTTAGGACATGCAACACCCAATTATGACCTCGCATTATGGCATGGCTTCAACGCACCTTTGGTTATGAGTTTGATCGCACTTTTTGGCGGTTTTTTACTTTATATCGTTATCGGCAAATATTTGAAAACTCTTGAAGGTGGGCCGCCATATTTCCGTCATTTGAAGGGCCAACGTATCTTTGAGCGTGTGCTTGTGACAATTTCATGGAAATGGGCGCGTACCGGCGAAGCTTTTCTTTCCACCCGGCGCTTGCAGGTCGAACTTCGCTGGATTGTTCTTGCCCCTGTCGCCGTTATAGCATTATTAATTTATCAAAATGGTGCCATATCGGCCGGACCATTGCCACTTTTTCCGCTTGATCTGCCTTTTGCTATCATCTGGTTGATCGGCTGCGTTTGTGCGGTACTTGTGGCATGGCAGGCCAAGTTTCACCGTTTCGTCTCGCTCATGCTCTTGGGTGTTGCCGGTCTGATGACGTGTGCGACATTCCTGTGGCTGTCGGCTCCCGATCTGGCTCTCACACAACTGGTGGTTGAAGTTGTGACGACAGTTTTATTGGTTCTGGGCTTGCGATGGTTGCCCAAACGGCTTCAAGATCCTGATCCGGTGCCTGCCGGTTTCTCACCATGGCTGCGTCGTGGTCGTGATTTGTTCATTGCCATAATAGGCGGTGGTGGTTTGGCATGGTTGTCCTTTGTCGTTATGACCCGGCCGCAAGGCACAACAATTGCGGATTTTTTCTTGACCCACGCTTATTCGGATGCAGGCGGGCGAAATGTAGTCAACGTGCTTCTTGTTGACTTTCGCGGTTTTGATACAATGGGTGAAATAACGGTGTTGGGTATTGTTGCCCTGACGGTTTTTGCCCTATTGCGACGCTTCCGTCCAGCGATCGAAAGTATTGCAGCACCACCTCAACAGCGGGTACAATCGGCTTTTGACGAGGCCCAGCCCGATCGCGAAGTCGGTGATACAGTTTCTGATTATCTCGTTATACCTCGCATTATCATGCATTGGCTTTTTCCGGTCATTATGGCTTTTGCGGTCTATCTTTTCATGCGTGGACACGATTTGCCCGGCGGTGGTTTTGCCGGCGGCGTTGCCATGGCTATCGGTTTCATTTTGCAATATGTCGCATCGGGAACGCGCTGGGTGGAAAGCCATTTGACGGTTTTGCCGCTACGCTGGATAGGCTTCGGCATTCTTGTTTCGCTTTTGACCGGCGTCGGTTCATGGTTTTTTGGTTTTCCGTTTCTTACTTCCTATTTCCAATATACAAATATTCCTTTTATCGGCAAAATGCCGACAGCGACAGCTATGGTGTTCGATCTTGGTGTTTTTTCACTTGTGGTTGGCGCGACCGTTCTTATGTTGATAGCAATTGCCCACCAATCCATTCGTCATTATCGTGTTGTGAAAAAGCCGAATGCCAAAGAGGAGGAACATTAATGGAAATTGTTCTGTCTCTGGGTATAGGAGTATTCGCCGGTTCCGGCATTTGGCTCATTTTGCGCCCGCGAACCTATCAGGTCATTCTCGGCCTTTCGCTTATTTCTTATGCCGTTAATCTATTTATTTTTTCAATGGCGCGCCCACGGTCGAATGCCGCACCGATCGTTGACCCGTCAAATCCCATTAATCCGGCCAATTATGCCGACCCGGTGCCGCAAGCGCTGGTATTGACGGCTATTGTCATCGGTTTTGCAACGACAGCGCTATTTCTGGTGATCTTGCTTGTTTCGCGCGGTCTTACCGGTTCCGACCATGTTGATGGAAGGGAGAATAAATGATCGACAGTTTTCTCCACCATCTCATAATTATGCCTATCCTGCTTCCTATTGCGACAGGTGCCGTTTTACTCTTTTATGACGAGAGATTTCGGCGTTTGAAATTATGGGTCAGTTTAACGTCTATCGGCCTTCTTATTCTGATTGCTATGGGACTGATCGATCGTGCAATTGTCATTTCTCCGAAAGCCGAAGTTTATTCTCTTGGCAATTGGCCGGCACCTTTCGGTATCACCTTGGTACTTGACCGGTTAAGCGCAGTGATGGTGTTTCTGGCAAGCATTCTTGGAGCCGCTTCGCTGGTATTTTCAGCAGCCCATTGGCATAAAGCTGGCCCCCATTTCCATTCTCTCATGCAATTCATGCTCGCTGGCGTTAATGGCGCATTCTTGACGGGTGATCTTTTTAATCTGTTTGTTTTTTTTGAAGTGATGTTGACGGCTTCTTATGCTCTTGCCCTTCATGGCAGCGGGCAAGCAAAAGTGCGGGCGGGAATGCATTATGTGGTCGTCAACCTTATTGCTTCATCATTTTTTCTTATTGGTGCGGCACTTATCTATGGCGTGACCGGCACACTCAACATGGCCGATCTGGCATTAAAACTGGCTCGATTGGGCGCGCAAGACCGTATTGTTTTTGAAGCAGGCGCCGCTTTTCTGGGCATTGCATTTGTCGTCAAAGCCGGTATGTGGCCACTCAATTTCTGGCTCGTACCCGCATATAGTGCCGCGGCCGCACCGGTGGGTGCTTCTTTTGCCATTTTAAGCAAAGTCGGAATTTATGTTGTGTTAAGACTGACATTGCTGGTTTTTGGCTCATCGAGTGGCAATTTGGCCGGTTTTGGCAATGATGTTTTGTTCTATGGCGGGCTGGCTACATTGATTTTCGGGTTTATTGGTGTTCTTGCCAGTCAGGCATTGGGGCGACTTGCCTCTTATTGTGTACTTGTGTCATCGGGCACATTACTTGCCGCCATTGGTACCGGAAACGCCTCGCTTACGGCAGGTGCACTATTTTATATTGTTTCTTCGACCCTGTCTTTGGCGGCTTTTTTTCTGCTTGTCGAGCTTGTCGAACGCAGCCAGGATACGGCCGCCAATGTTTTGGCAGTCACAATGGAAGTCTATGGCGAAGATGAAGAGGAGGAAGAAGATGAAGTCGGAACCTACCTTCCGGCAACCATCGCCATTCTCGGTGCCTGTTTCGGCATTTCGGCAATTCTTATCATCGGCATGCCACCATTTTCGGGCTTTGTTGCAAAATTTATGATGATTACCGGCGTCTTCAACCCGAATGGTCTTGATGCCGACCGTTATATGCCGGCACTGCGCGATTGGGTTTTCGTTACATTTGTGATTCTTTCCGGTTTTGCGGCGCTGATTTCTATGACGAGAACCGGCATTCGTACGTTTTGGGCATCAATTGAAGGCAAGGTGCCACGGGTGCAGATTATCGAGTTTGCTCCTGTTGCCGGGCTTCTTGCTTTATGTCTGGTTTTGACAATTGCTGCCGGTCCTGTTGCCAATTATATGGCCCGGGCGGCAGATGAATTACATCATCCGAAAAATTATATTAGCAGTGTTTTGCCAGATAAAATTATTGACGTGAAAGGAACAGCGAGATGACACGTATCATTCCCTATCCGCTTTTGACACTTTCACTCCTTGTTATGTGGATGATCCTGAATGGCTTTAGCATCGGACAAGGTTTGATTGGCCTTGTTGTCGGGCTTGCCGGTGGCTTTTTGATGCGGCTTTTGAAACCCGAAAAAGTGCATATTCATAGTTGGATTGCCGTCGTCCGGTTAACTTTTAGGGTATGTATCGATATAACATTGTCGAACCTTGCTGTTGCCCGTTATATTCTGTTTGGCGGAGTAAAGAAAAAAAAGTCCGGTTTTATTACTGTGCCACTTGAACTGAAAAGTCATACCGGTCTTGCTGTTTTGTCATGTATTATGACCGCAACACCGGGGACGGCGTGGATTGCCTATAACAGCAAAAATAGTGATCTTCTTGTCCATATTCTTGATTTTGTTGATGAAAACTATTGGCAGCAATTCATTAAAAATCGTTATGAAAGCTTACTTCTGGAGATATTTCAATGAGTATCGTCATACTTTATTGGGGCATCAATATTTCACAACTATTTTTAGGGATAGTGATGATTTTGGCATTTCTGCGCCTTGCAAAAGGCCCGCGCGCGCAAGACCGGATTGTTGGTCTTGATGCGCTCTACATTGCTACAATGATGCTATTTGTAACCTTCGGTATGCGCTCGGGAACGATAGTTTATTTTGATTCTGCTTTGGTCATTGGCCTTCTCGGTTTTGTTTCGAGTGCTGCTCTGGCCAAATTTCTTATGCGCGGGGAAGTGATCGAATGAATGATGATTTTCCAATTTGGGTTTCTATAATCATCGTCGCATTTCTGGTTTTGGGATCGGGTCTTACTTTGCTTGGTGCTATCGGTTTGACGCGTGCAAAAAGCTTCTATGACCGGTTGCATATGCCGACGCTGGGAACAAGCTGGGGAATTGGCGGTATTATTATTGCCTCTATCATCTATTCGACAATGGCCGGCCACAAGTTTATTTCCCATTCGATTTTGCTTGCTATTTTTATTATTGTGACAACACCGGTAACGTTGATGTTGCTGTCACGCGCGGCAATGCAACGCGACCAGTCATCCAATTCGAAAGAACTTCCCCAGAGCATGCGTTACCATGAAATTGACGAAACGCTTCCCACTCCCCAACAACTTCTCGAACAATCTGGCATGGATAGAAATTTGAAATAATCATCAGCGAATTTACGTTCGACAAATGGATCAGAAGTCCGGGAATGCATTTACCCATCAATAGATCAATAAACGCATTCCGGTTTTTGTTTTTCAATCACATCCGACAGTTTTGTCTGCCAGATTTGTCGAAGCCAATTTATTGGCGTTTCAAATCTTCCGGGTGCTTGCGGACAACCTGACGGCCAAAGTCCGGTGCATCGACTTCCTGACCGGCCTCGATAATACCGCGTCTTACAGCGCGGGTACGGGTAAACAGGTCAAACAAAGCTTCCCCGTCGCCCCAGCGTATAGCGCGCTGAAGCGAAGACAGATCCTCGCTAAAACGCCCCAACATTTCAATGATAGCATCTTTGTTATTGAGACAAATATCGCGCCACATGGTCGGATCGGAAGAAGCAAGACGGGTAAAGTCGCGAAAACCGGATGCAGAATAGGCAATAACTTCAGAATTGGTCACTTTTTCAAGATCACTGGCTGTGCCAACGATATTATAGGCGATAAGATGGGGCAAATGCGAGGTGATTGCCAAAACAAGGTCATGATGTTCGGGATCCATCTGGTCAACCTTTGCTCCGCAGGCTACCCAGAAAGCGCTTAATTCGGCAAGTGCCGTTTCATCGGTATCGGGAAGAGGGGTCAGAATACACCAGCGGTTGATGAAAAGGTCGGCAAAACCGGAATCAGGGCCGGAAAACTCGGTACCGGCAATGGGATGACCGGGAATAAAAGTAACATTGTTTGGTAATTCCGGTTTCATCTGCCGGATAACGGATGCTTTGGTCGAACCGACATCCGTTACAATGGCACCGGGTTTTAAATGTGGCGCTATTTCTTTTGCTACCTGGCCGGAGGCACCGACAGGGACTGATACAATAACAAGATCGGCATCTTCGACCGCTTTACCGTTATCGGTTGTATAACTGTCACCCAATTCAAGTTCGCGAGCCCGCTCCAGTGTTGTGCTGGTGCGGGTGGAAATGGCAATATGGTCGGCCAGTTTTTTTTGCCGGATAACACGGGCAAGCGATGAACCAATAAGACCAATACCGATCAGGGCTATTTTATTAAATTTGACTTCAGACATTTTTTTACTTCAAAAATTTTTTCAATGTGGCGATAACGCCGTGATTTGCTTCTTCGGATCCGATAGAAAGGCGCAACGCGTTGGGAAATCCGTATCCCGTGACGCGGCGCAAAATATACCCGTTGGCTTTCAAATAATGATCAGCCGCAGCGACGGTTTTAACTCTATCGGCCGGAAAATGGATAAGAAGAAAATTGGTGACAGAAGGCGTGACTTTAAGCCCCAACGCTTCGATCTCGTGTGTCAGCCACTCACGCCATTTTGTGTTATAGGCTATGGCACGGTTAAGATAGGCGCGGTCGCGAAAAGCGGCACTGCCAGCAGCTTGCGCCGCAACGCTGACATTGAAGGCACCGCGAATGCGGTTGACAGCATCAATCACGTGAATCGGCGCATACATCCAGCCGATACGTAGCCCGGCAAGACCGTATATTTTGGAAAACGTCCGTGTCATAACAACATTATCATTGGCCGAAACAAGTTCAATTCCGGTGTCATAATCATTTTCTGTCACAAATTCGGCATAGGCACCATCAAGCACCAAAAGAACATTTTTTGGCAAACCGGCATGGAGTGTTTTAACCTCTGCGGCTGAAAGATAGGTACCTGTCGGATTGCCGGGATTGGCGATAAAAACAATTTTTGTTTTTTCAGTTACACCTGCAAGAATTGCCTCAATATCAATGCGGCAATCTTTTTCTTTGACAATGACCGGTTTTGCACCGGTTCCGCGTATTTGTATCTCGTAGACACTGAACCCGTGTTCGGTCATGATGCCTTCATCGCCAGCAGTAAGATAGGTATTTGCCAACAATCCCAATAAATCATCCGAACCGTTGCCAGCCATCAAATTGCCCGTTGATAGTCCGGTGACTTCGGAGATTGTTTCAAGAAGCGGGGTAGCCGAACCATCGGGATAAAGTTCGAGATGTGCTGCCGCTTGTCGATAGGCATCAATTGCTGCCGGACAGGGGCCGAGGGGTGATTCATTCGACGAAAGCTTATAGACTTTCGTTGCTTTTGATGCCTCGCTTGACCCTGGAACATAGGCAGCAATATTCAGAATACCTTTTCTGGGTTGTGGACGATCTACAATAGCATCTTTTTTCATCAAGATTTATCCGGTCAATTATTTTAATTGTTAAGGAAATACCCTTGCTTTTATCCGAAGTCGAGAGAAAATCTTGACTTTTGTTGGATGAGACGACTAGCTATCTTATATTCTTTCAAGACGGTGCAACCGAAATGACCCAACCCGAATTCGCCGGTCAATCTTCCGGCAAGAAAAAATCGCAGGCCGATTTTCCCGATAGCAAGGTGGCCTTGTTTGGCGCCGACAAGCCATTGAAACTGGATAGTGGCGTAGTGCTATCACCTTTTCAAATTGCCTATCAGGATTATGGCACGTTAAATAGCGACAAAAGCAATGCAATACTTATCTGCCATGCTTTGACCGGCGACCAGCATGTGGCCAATCCCCATCCGGTTACCGGAAAACCCGGGTGGTGGGATGTTCTCGTGGGGCCGGGTAAAATTATTGATACAAATCGTTATTATGTCATTTGTTCCAATGTTTTGGGCGGGTGTCTTGGTTCGACAGGCCCTGCCTCGACTAATCCGCAGACTGGCCGTCCCTATGCACTCGATTTTCCGGTTATTACCATCGGCGATATTGTGCGCGCCCAAGCTATGCTGATCGAGCATTTGGGCATCGACACACTTTTTTGTGTTGTTGGTGGTTCAATGGGCGGTATGCAGGCATTGCAATGGGCATCTGCCTATAAGGAAAAGGTCTTTTCATCGGTTATTCTGGCAACTGGCGCACGCCATTCGGCGCAAAATATCGCTTTTGACGAAATTGGCAGACAAGCTATTATGGCCGACCCGAACTGGCTTGGCGGGCGCTACCTCGAGGCCGGCAAAAGACCGACAAAGGGGCTGGCCGTTGCCAGAATGACAGCGCATGTCACCTATCTTTCGGAAGCAGCCCTGCATCGCAAATTCGGCCGCAACCTGCAAAATCGCGATCAGATAACTTTCGGTTTCGATGCCGATTTCCAGATAGAAAGCTATCTTCGTCATCAGGGAATGACTTTTGTCGAGCGGTTTGATGCCAATAGTTATCTCTATCTGACCCGTGCCATGGATTATTTTGATCTGGGAGCCGAATTTGGCGGGCGTTTGTCGGATGCTTTCCAAGGCTCGAAGGGGCGGTTTTTTGTTGCATCATTTTCCAGCGATTGGTTGTTTACAACAACCCAATGCCGGACATTTGTCCATGCACTTAATGCGGCAGGCGCGCGCGTTTCATTTGTTGAAATTGAAACAGATAAGGGGCACGATGCTTTTTTGCTGCATGAACCGGTAATGTTTTCGGCAATTCAAAGTTTCTTGACGGCTGCTGCCGAACAAAGGGGGCTTACTCTATGAACGGAACCCAAGATTTGATACCGGCATTAAAATCGCGCACCGATTTTCAAGTAATTGCCAATTTCATCAAACCGGGCAGTCGTGTGCTTGATGTCGGTTGTGGCGATGGCAGCCTGCTTTATTTGTTGCAAACCAGCCGCAATGTTGACGGGCGTGGTGTGGAACTGTCGCAGCAAGGGGTTGACCAGTGTTTGCTTAAAGGGCTTTCGGTCATACAGGGCGATGCTGATAGCGACCTTGTCTATTATCCCGATTCCGGTTTCGATTATGTTGTTTTGTCACAGACTTTGCAGGCAACGCGCAATCCCAAAGCCGTGCTTGAACAATTGTTGCGCATTGGCGAACGGGCTGTTGTTTCCATTCCCAATTTCGGCTATTGGCGCGCTCGCGCCCATCTTCTTTTTCTTGGCCGTATGCCGGTAACAAAGGAATTACCCTATAGCTGGTATGATACCCCCAATATTCATTTCTGCACGATTGACGATTTTATAGATCTTGTCAAAGAAGTGGGTGCAAAAATAGAAGAGGCGGTGGTGTTGAACCGTCAGGGACAACCCGTCAAACGCAAACTGCCCGGCGGGGCATGGAATCTTTTTGGCCAACAAGCGGTTTTTCTATTACGCCGATGATTGACAAATTCGGTGAAGATCTTTTGTCGGTGGTAAAAGGCAGTCTCTTTCAATGGGATTTAGCCGCTGATGCCGGCATTGATCTTATCACCATATCCGAAAATGCAACCTTTCTTGTCGATACTGGCCAACAACAGCGTATTGTAAGAATTTATCGACCGAATTATCACACCAACAGCGAAATATTATCCGAACTTTTTTGGCTGCAAGCCATCGAACAGTCCGGCATTGTTTCGGTGCCCCATCTTTTTACCTCCCGATCAGGGCAATTATTTATTGAAAGCGGTTCGCTAAGACTTGCGTGTTTCTCGTTTATGGAAGGTCATGAACCCTATCCCGACAATGACCTTGTGCGCTGGTTCAAGGTGCTCGGTACTATTTCGGCAAAATTGCATTGCCAGTCAAGGGGATGGGAAAAACCGCAAGGCTTCACGCGAAAGCACTGGACCTACGAGACAATGATCGGCAAAAATGCCTATTGGGGACATTGGCAAAAAGCCGGAGGGCTGTCATCGACCGATCTGGAAATTCTTGAACTTTGTGACAAAACACTGAAGTCTGTCACCTCGAAATTTCCCATCGATAATGCCCATTATGGTCTTATCCATGGCGATTTGCGATTGGCAAATCTGTTATTGGATGATGAAAGTCTTGGCGCTATTGATTTTGACGATTGCGGGTTTTCGTGGTTTGGTCTTGATCTTGCCAATTCCTTAAGTTTCATCGAAGACAATCCGTTGATCGCCGATTTTATCGAGGCATGGTTTCAAGGTTATAGTGCGGTTTTGCCCGTTCCGGAAGTGATGAAAGAAATGGTGCCCCATCTTATCATGATGCGGCGGATGCAATTGACTGCATGGCTTGAAAGCCACAACGCAACGCCGACGGCTGAGGCTTTAAGAAAACACTATCCGAAAGGCACAGTAAAACTGGCTTGTCGCTATTTGGAAAAATTTAACCCTCATTTCGCTCGATCAAAGCAACACCCTTAATCTGGGCATAGACGTTCATCCCCTCGTGAAGACTCAAAATCTCCCATGAATGCCGTGTCAAACGGGAAAGAAAATGGGCTCCTTTTCCTTCAATACCCAGTTCGAGTTTCGCTAGAACCTCGAAATTGCCTTTGTTGCGCACGGTTTTGATGCGTGACGGCATAATATTGAGGATAGAGCTTTGTAACGGTTTTTCGACCGCTAGACTTACATCATTGGCGGCGATGCGAATGCGCATTTTTTTGCCAATTGGTAAAAGCTGTGAGGGAGCAACAAAAGTGCCGCCCGCAACATCGACCTCTACAAGGCCGGAATTTTTATCATATGATTTTACCATACCGTCGAGATTTACGCCAGCTTCGCGGGTATCGGCCAGCGGCAGGTCCGGGTTTGCCTGTATTTCTTCCAACGGACCGCAAGCGATAACCTCTCCGCTATCCATGAGCACCAATGTATCGGCAAGTCGTTCGACTTCATAAATGTCGTGGGTGATATAGATAATCGGCATTGACAGCCGATCACGCAGACCGACCAAAAACGGCAGAATCTCGTCGCGGGAGCGTTTGTCGAGTGCTGAAAGTGGCTCATCCATGAGCAAAAGACGTGGATGCGATAAAAGTGCACGGCCAATAGCCACACGCTGACGTTCGCCGCCCGAAAGATTGTGTGGTGCGCGCTCGATCAGCCGGGAAATATTAAGGAATTCGACCATTTCGTTAAATGTCGGGGATCGTTTCCTTTCAGTTTTTGCCATGCCGAAGGTCAGGTTTTTCTTGACCGACAGGTGGGGAAACAGACTTGCTTCCTGAAAGACATAGCCAAGGGGGCGCTTATAGACGGGAATAAAATTGTTTGCATCCTGCCAGCAATCATCACCAATTCTTATTTCGCCCGAAAAACGATTAAGCCCGGCTATAGCACGTAAAACCGTGGTTTTGCCGCAGCCGGAGGGCCCGTAAAGCGCCGTAACGCCGGCAAGCGGCACCTCAAAGGCACAATCGAGAGAAAAATTGCCTAATTTCCCTTTGAGATCGACAGCAATTGTTTCGCTCATAATGTCCGTGCCTGCATATATTTCTGTAACAGCGAAACCGTAAGAATAATAAGAAACGAAAATATCACCATAATGGTTGATAAAACATTGGCCTCATGCATTTGGCCGGCTTCGACATAGCCCATAATGGTAGTGGAAATAACAGCCGTTTTGCCGGGCAAATTGCCGCCAATCATCTGTACCACGCCAAATTCGCCAACCGTATGGGCAAAACCCAGAACGGCCGCGGTCATAAAGCCGGGGCTTGCTATTGGTAATGCCACTTTCCAGAAAGCTTGCCATGGCGAGGCACGCAGCGTTGCGGCAACTTCCATCGGCCGTTTTCCCATGGCTTCAAAAGAGTTGCGGATAGGTTGAACGACAAAGGGCATCGAATAGATGACTGAACCGATGACCAACCCTTCAAAAGTAAAGGCAAATTTGTCCATACCAAACCACGGGGCGATAAAACCTCCCGGGCCGTTAGGCCCGAGAAACACCAGAAGATAAAAGCCCAGCACTGTCGGCGGCAGGACAAGCGGTATTGAAATGATCGAAGCAATAATTTCCTTGCCATGGGACTGTGAGCGTGAAAGCCACAAAGCAATTGGCGTTCCGATAGCCATTAAAAAAAATGTTGTTACTGTTGCCAATTCAGCCGTCAGTTTGATCGCAGTCCATGTTTGGGCGGACAGAAACATCATGTCTGTCTACTTTGTTTCCAGTAGCGCATAGCCATATTTCTTGATAATTGTTGCTGCTTCCGGCCCTTTTAGGAATTCGATGAAAGCTTTAGCCGCTTCGTTGTTTTCACCGGTTTTCAAAAGCACAGCGTCCTGACGGATCGGATTATAATAGTTTTGCGGCACAACCCATTTTGAACCACCTTTTTCATTGATGATCTGCGACAATGCAACAAAGCCGATTTCTGCATTCCCGGTTTTGACAAATTGATAGGCTTGCGAAATATTTTGTCCCTCGACCAGTTTGTCTTTGATCCGGTCATGGACTTTTAGCGCGTCCATTGTTTCGACAGAAGCTTTGCCATAAGGGGCAGCATCCGGGTTACAATAGGAAATGTGGGTAATATTACTATCGGTCAGTGTTTCCGGGCCTTTAACAAGGCCCTCTTTTGCGCTCCACAAAACCAATGTGCCGATAGCATAGGTAAACTCTGTCCCCTTGACGGCATATCCTTCTTCGACAGCTTTTGTCGGACGTTCAGTATCAGCGGCCAGAAACACTTCAAATGGTGCACCATTTTTGATCTGTTGATAGAAATTGCCGGTGGCGCCAAACGAAAGTGTCGCACCATGGCCGGTTTTTTCTTTAAATTGCTCGGCAATTTCTTTAACCGGGTCGGTAAAATTGGCAGCAACCGCAACAACAGTTTCGCCAGCATGGGCAAAATTTACACCGGCTAAAAATATACTTAACGATAAGGCGATTTTGAATTTCATAATTCTTTCCTAACTTGTTGCGATAATAATATTTTCTGCTTTGATAAGGGCAATGACCGGCATATCGACGATAAGCTGTTCGATAGCAGGGTCATTCGGCCGTACTGTTGCTGTCAGAGTTTTGCCAGCACCGATATCGACTATAAGCTCGACACTTTTTTCGCCTACAGTCACTGTGCGCAAAATTCCGGAAATGCGATTTTGTTCACAAAAATCGACGTGGTCGTGAATTGGCACCACACGGACAAACGGCGCTTTTATCAATGCTGCTACATGACGTCCTTCGACAAGACCGAGTTGCCCGGCACTTCTTTCGGTAATTTCAGCCAGAATTTTTATGTTGTCGGAAATGGCGATACCTATAAATGCTGCAGGCGGTACGTTTCTTACTGATATAACGCGACCCGACAAAACATTGCGCGCCGATGTCTTGACCATAAAACCCTGAAAGAGGCCGGTTGTACTCAACCCGATTTCCGTAAGATCGCCCGAGGCCTGCTCCAGCATTGCGGCGAGCCCCATTTCCAGATGATGAAATGTTTCAATAAGTTTTAACGCTTGTGGCGTTAATGCCGTACCACCACCATTTTTGCCGCCGACATTTTTTTCCAACAGTGGTTGTGAGACAAGATTTTGCATGGCATCCAAAGCATCCCACGCCGCTTTATAGGTTATTTTGACCGATCGGGCGGCGGCAGAAATAGAACCTTCGCGCCCCACCGCTTCAAGAAGCCGGATACGCTCGCGCCCCACCGAACCGGTATGTTCTTCGCTAAATGATAATGTAGCTTTAATCGACATTGCGTGTCCTATGGTGTTATATAGCCTAACTATATAACGATCATTGGAAAAACAAGGACGGGCAAAATTTATTTTAAAACTTTGTCGGGATAATTATTAGCCGGTCACTGAAATAAAATGGTGTCCGTGCACCTGATGCACAGTAGATTTTTCATGGGTGAAACGTCGTTTGATCGCAATAGTCCTTGCATCAGTCTATTGCTGGAATTACAAATCTGCCGTAGTTTTTGAAAAAAGTTGGATGGATTTTTTGCAAGCGGGAAACGCTGTTGGCCTAAATATCGTCAATCAGCGGCTTAGTGTTCTGAAAGTCGTAGCCGTCAAACGAAGTCTGATGATATATCCGGAAACTTTTTTAAATGAAAAATGTCAAGAGGTGAATTAAAATGACACGTACGGTCTTTGTCAATGGTGAGTGGTTTGACGAAAAAGCTGCGCAAATTTCTATTTTTGACAGGTCGGTCATGTTTGCCGACTCGGTTTATGAGGTAACATCGTTTCTCGATGGCAAGTTTCTTGATTTTGATGGTCATATCAAACGGCTGAAGAATTCGCTTGCAGCTCTTGATATCAAGCTTGACGTTGACAGAGACCGCTTTCTCTCAATCCATAGAGAACTTATAAAACGCAATAGTTTGGAAAATGGTACGGTCTATCTTCAGGTGTCGCGCGGTGCTGGTGATCGTAATTTCATTTACGACGATGAAGACTATAAGCCTACGCTTTTCATGTTTACCCAAACGGGCATTGTCAAAAACCTGCACACAATGCCGCAATTAAAAATGATTTCGGTGAAAGAAGGGCGCTGGTGCCGTCGCGACATCAAAACAACGCAACTTCTTTATTCATCTTTGACAAAAACTCGCGCTCATGCCGAGGGTGTCAGCGATGCGGTCTATGTTGAAAACGGCTATTTGACCGAAGCAACATCGTCGAATTTCTATATTGTCGATCATCAAGGTACACTTGTCACCCGGCAGCTTGACCACTCTATCTTGCCGGGTATCACCCGTGGCACGGTGCTTGATCTTGCCCGCAAGAATGGCATTAATGTTGAAGAACGTCTTTTCACATTGGAAGAAACTTATAATGCCCGTGAGGCCCTTGTCACATCGACAACAAATTTTGCCGCTCCGGTGATCAGCGTGGACGGGCGTATTATCGGCGATGGCAAGGCCGGTAAAACGACATTGCGTCTACGCGAGCTTTATCTCGAACATGTCAAACGCAGCTGATATCAGTTTGTTTGTTGTTTGGCTGATACGGCAAGTGCCAGGAGCGCTTGTCGTATGATCGGTTCGGCAAGTAGCGCATTTTGCCGGCTTTCGAGTACCGTTTTTTGTAGCCGCTGCATTGCCTGAGCGATACGGTTTAAGGTCCAGCGGCTAATGGCCAGTTCTATAATTTTTTGGCGGCGGAAAAAAATAGGCGGGCGGGCAGAAGCTATGACGGATGAGAGTGTTTTTCCTTCCACCTCTACTTGCTGGCGTAAAAGCTGCAATTGCTGGAATTGCCTTTGTGCGGCACTTATGATGAGAAAAAGAGCACTGCCTGTCGCAACTTGCCGGTCAAAACGGTTATTGAAACCGACAAGGTCACCAACCAGAACCGCATCAATAATTTCATCATAGGTCAGACCACTAACATCGCTTACCGCATTTTTAACGTCATCAAGGGTGACTTCTTTCCTGCCCATTGCATAAAGACAGAGTTTGTCCAATTCGCTACGTGAAACAAGCCGGTCGCCGCCCAGACTGTCTTTCAACCATTTACGGGCATCAAGAGAAATCGCCAGCTGATATTCACCTAAAACCTGATCAATCAGGCCATCCAGTGCCCGCCCGTCATCAGCATAACAAGGAAGAGCTATAGCCGATGGCGCTGTTTCAATGGCAGTACGTAAAGCTGTGCCCTTTTTAAGGTCACCCGCCTCAATCAACAGATAAACATTTTCAAGCCGGGTTTTTGCCAGCTGTTTTACTGCGTTGGCAAGATTTTTCCCGTTTGCGGCATTTCGTACCCATATCAGCCGCTTGCCGCCAAAAAGCGAAACCGTTCCGGTTTCATCAACGAGGCGAATGGGGTCCCGTTCAAGGTCGCCCGCATCGAGTCTGATGTTGGAAAACGGGTCATCAAGCTTTATGCCCGTCAGTTTGGCAAACTTTGCTGCACGTTCAGCAACCAGTCCCCTATCGGGGCCATAAACCAGCACAATCGGATATTGCGTTTGTAATCGAGAAAGGAAACTATCCACCTCATGTGCTTTTTTTTGCGCCAAGGCTCTAATCCATCAACAGCTTGTCATCATCAAGAGCTTCGCCTCTGACCTTCTGGAACATGCCGACAAGGTCACCGACATCTAATCCTTTACGCTCCTCCTCATGCACGTCAAGGATCACTTTTCCACCGTGAAGCATAAAGGTGCGATCCCCATAATCAAGGGCCTGACGCATCGAATGGGTCACCATCAAAGTGGTAAGGTCATTATTTTTGATGACTTTTTCCGTCAGGTCCATAACAAATTCAGCCATCCCCGGGTCAAGGGCGGCGGTATGTTCGTCGAGCAATAAAACATCGGCATCAGACAATGTCGCCATGACGAGCGAGACCGCTTGACGTTGCCCGCCCGACAGACTGTCCATCCGGTTATGAATACGGTCTTCAAGACCAAGTCCAAGTTCGGCAATGCGTGCCCGAAACATCTCGCGCGTTTCCCGTGTCAATGCCGAGCGGAAGCCGCGTCTTTTGCCGCGTCGTGCTGCAAGGGCAAGGTTTTCCTCAATCGTAAGAGAACCACAGCTACCGGCTAAAGGATCCTGAAAAACGCGGGCAATCATACCTGCCCTTTCGGCAGTTGTTTTGCGAGAGACATCGACTTTGTTGATGATAACTTTGCCTTCATTAGGCAAAATGTCGCCGGCAAGAACACCCAGCATCGTCGATTTTCCGGCACCGTTCGAGCCGATAACCGTCACAAAACTGCCCCGTTCGATAGTAATGTTGAGGTCAATCAAAGCCTGTTTTTCCAACGGTGTGCCTGCCTTGAATGTGACACCGATATGTTGAAGTTCAATCATGCTTTTTTGCCCCCAGATATTGCGGCAAAACAAGTGTCAGAACGACAATAAGAGACGTAATGAATTGCAGGTCAGTCGAGGTATCAATACCAAGGCCGCTGCCCTCGAATGCAAATTGCACCGCAACACGGTAAAGAACCGAACCGACAATACAGCTTAAAATTATAAAAAGTAGCTTTCGTGTTCTAAACAGCGTTTCGCCAATAATAACGGCGGCAAGCCCGAAAACGATTGTACCTGCACCACCGGTAATATCAGTTGCTATTGCCGTTTGAATGTAGAGTGAACCACCAAGAGCGACCAAAGCGTTAGACAAACCCATGCCGAAATAGATTAACAGATCTGTCTTAATTCCTTGCGCTTTTGCCATGCGCGGGTTTGTTCCGGTTGCCCGCATGGCAAGGCCGATTTCGCTTTCCAGAAATCGCCAGACCAGAAAAGCGACGAGCAACACAATTATTCCGACGAATAAGGGGCGAACAATCATATCCGGTAAACCGAATGCGTTGTAAAATGGCGTTAAAGCAGTGTCGGCCTCGCCGAGATTGACGTTCGAGACCCCCATTATTCCCATAATACGAAGATTGACGGTGTAGAGTGCCGACATCGTTAGAATGGATGCAAGAAGATTGAGAATGCCAAACTGCAAATTGAGGAGTGCTGTAACAAGTCCGGCAATCATGCCTGCACACAAAGCGCATACCATCGCAGCCCACGGGTTAAAGCCACAAAGAATCATTACCCCGCAGACTGTCGACCCCAAGAGAAACGAACCATCAACAGTCAAATCTGGAAAATCGAGGACGCGAAACGACAGATAAACCCCTATAGCAACAAATGCATAGACAAGTCCGAGCTCGACAGCACCGGTAAAGGCAAACATACTCATTTAGCAAACGCCCCGCTTGCAATCATGTCAGCATCGGAAAATCTCAATGTCGCAATATCCTATTTGTCAATAATTGTTACAGCGCGATCAAGAACAGATTGAGGAATAGTTATCCCCATTTTGTCCGCAGCCTTGAGGTTGATAGCAACATCACGTCCTTGCGGGGTGATAACGCCAATATCGCCCGGTTTTTCGCCCTTGAGAATACGAACAACAAGTTTGCCCGTTTCCAGCCCCGAATCATAATAATCTATGCCCTGCGCGGCAAATGCACCACGTCCGATTGAACTGGGATCGGCGGTAAAAAGTGGCGTTTTGGCTTCGGCTGCAACTTTTGTAGCACCTTCAAGAACAGAAATGATCGTATTATCGGTTGGAACATAGATCATATCAACCTTACCAACCAGCGCACGTGTTGCCGCTTGTACGTCTGAGGACTTCGGTGCTGACGAAGGAACAATTTCTATGCCTTCTTTTTCGGCAAGTTGTTTTAAAACATTTAACGTCGAAACCGAATTTGCTTCAGCCGCATTATAAAGATAACCCAATTTTTTAAGATCCGGTTTTACCTCTTTTAATAGCTTGAGATGTTCATCGACCGGGGATCTGTCACAAACGCCGGTAATATTAGCACCCGGTTTTTCCATATTCGTTACAAGCTTTGCTTCCACCGGGTCAGATACGGCAGAAAATACAATTGGAATATCTTTGGTTGCCGCAAGCATGGTCTGGGCCGAGGGTGTGGCGATTGCAACAATAACTTCCGGTTTATCTCCGACAAACTGACGGGCAATTTGTGTTGCTGTCGAAATATTGCCTTGCGCCGATTGGAAGGTGAGAATCATGTTCTCGCCGTTTTTATATCCTTGCTCGACAAGTATGTCTTCCACCCCCTTACGAACTTCATCTAAGGCAGGGTGAGCAACGATCTGTGTAACGTCTATCTTCACTTTGTCGGCCGCGAAAGAATAATCGCCCATGGCAAGAATTGCAGCAACTGCCAGAACCAATCGACGCATGATCATTTCTCCCTCTAGAAAACTTATAAAAGCTTTATTGGAGAGAAGGCGGGAAATCAATATTTTCAAGGATTTTTAAGGGGTGAAAAACGAATATTGTAAGAAATTTATTTTTTATGTTGCAATCGTTGCAATGTTGCGTCATATAGGCACGACCGAAGCGAAGCAATATGCTTCCGGTTTGTGAGCGGGTGTAGCTCAGGGGTAGAGCACAACCTTGCCAAGGT
>NZ_CALYQK010000013.1 GCF_945285465.1 uncultured Bartonella sp.
GGTCATATTTTCAGGAATAATATTGCCAAATGTTTCTTCGACATAAGAGCGGGCACGCAATTCTTCCGGCTGGGCACGCCAAGTCATGCCATTCCAGTGAATACCGGCACCACCAACGCCGATACCGGGAAGGAACGAGCCAAGTTGGCGGTAGGGAAGAGCCGTTTGATCAAGCCCGCGACGTATTGTCAACGTATGGTCATGCGGGCGAACGGCTGTACCAAGACGTACACCATATTTCAATTCATCGGCAGGTTTCGGATAGGCAAAATCAGGCACTGTATCGCGGTCTTCTCCACGTTCAAGCGCAACAATTTCCATGCCTTCTTTTGCAAGTTCAATGCCACTAATTGCACCGGTCCATCCAAGACCGATTATGACAACATCTTTCTTTTTCATTGTTTGTGTCATGACTTAGGCCCTTTCACCGGAGAGAGAGACAGGGCCAAGTTTATAAGGAACATTGTCCTTTTCGACCCATTCGAGAAAACTGCCACGGGCACCGGGAAAACCGATATAAACCCAGGCAGCCATATCATAATTGCCGCCATAGAGCGGATCGGCGAAATAACCTTCTTTGGTGTTTTGCAAAAGGAAGGTGAAAAAGTCACCCGAGCGCAATTGTTCGATTGCCACTTCGTCCTTTTCAACGCATGTCAAGGCCTCATCCTGCTTGTCGGCGGGAAGTTCGGCAAAGATCGCACCATATCGGTCTTTACACCATTCATTAATTTTGGGAATAGCAATGCGATAGGCTTCCGCAGGCGATGGCGCAGCCTGATAACCGGTATAACGCGGTGCATCTCGGTCAAACGGAGCTTGCATATACCAATGATCGCCTTGCCCCCACGGACTTGCCAATTGCTTGTCGATGAAAACGGGAACACGCGTTTCCAAAGCACCGGGCCCTTTGCCTTCTGAAGGAATAATTCGGGAGGTCGCTGCCATCACAAAAGCCCATTCTTCGGCATTGAAAAATGATCGTTGGTAACTCTCTAACGGTACTGCGCCCACTGGTTGCGCCATAAGGTGACGAGCCGATAAAGCAGTCGCTGCACAAGCGGCAGCCCCTAACAATAAGCCCCGTCGTGTTATCGACAGTTTGGTTGCTGTCAAATTTTTTTCTATCATAAAACCCTCCACGAACGGATTAATACGCTCTCGTTACACTAATTAGATTGATTCTTAAGCAACAAGACTGTGAACTCCGAAAATGTGATAAACCTTCATGTCATTGTCACATTTTGAAGTTTGCTAATTTGTAATTTTCGTTTATGAGAATTAACGTTAGGGTGTAGGGGTTTTCTATGATATTAAAGCACCTGAAGCTTGGATTATCGGTTCTTTTGTCGGAGGTTTTTATAACATCGCTTTGTTCGTCTGAAATTGTTGCTTATGTACCGCCCGGACGCTATTGCGGTTTTGTTTACAATGCCGGATATATTGTTTGTTCCCAAGTATTGCTCGATAAAACGGAAGATGGGCGTATTGTCGGTAAAATGATCGATGGCGATGGTGTCACCGAAGGAACAATCGAGGAACGGGTATAAAACGAAGGTAGAGAACGAATAATCGAATGGAAAGATAAATACGGCACCGGCTTTGCTATCTGGAAATTTGATATTAATTTTGGAAAAATTTGAAGGCCGTTGGGGTTCAGGCTTGCAGCTTCCCCAATATATTTGGACAGGAAAACGCTGCAATGACTCCACAAGTTGATCAATCAAATAGTGCTTTTATTCCCCGCATTCTTTCGATCGCCGGTACGGATCCGAGCGGTGGGGCAGGAATGCAGGCTGATATAAAAACATTTTCAGCCATGAAAACCTACGCCATGAGCGTGGTGACAGCAGTTGTTGCCCAAAATACATCGGGTGTTCGTGGTTTCAAGGCGATGGACGCAAATTTTGTTGCCGATCAGATTGATGCGGTTTTTGAAGACGTAAAAGTTGACGCGGTAAAAATCGGCATGGTTGCCAATACGGCAATAGCGGCTGTAATTTCTGAAAGACTTTTACACCATAATGCGACCAATATTGTGCTTGATCCGGTTATGGTTGCCAAAAGTGGCGACCTGTTGCTCAATCAGGAAGCGATAGAATTTATTCGCAATATTTTGGTTCCCATGGCGGCAATCATCACGCCCAATCTTCCCGAAGCAGGGGTTTTACTCAATGTTAAACCGCGATGGACATTGGCGGAAATGCGTAAGTTTGCCCCCGATATGCTCGAGCTTCATTGCCGTTCGGTTTTGCTCAAAGGCGGGCATTTACATGGCTCTACAAGTCCCGATATTTTTTGTGACCGTCATGGTATCATCGAGCTTGAGGCCCCACGCGTTGCGACAAAAAATGATCATGGGACAGGATGCACGATTTCTGCTGCCATTGCCGCGCTGTTGCCGACGACACCACTTGTTGATTCGGTAAGGTTTGCCAAACAGTATTTGACCGGAGCTCTTGGCGCGTCAAACAAATTACAAGTAGGTCATGGCCATGGCCCCGTGCATCATTTTTATGAATTATGGCAAGACGGGAAATTTGGCCAGTAGTTCTTTAATTATCCAATAATGTCGAAAAGCGTTGACGATAGGCTTGAGGAGAAATGGCAAGATGGCGCTGGAAAACGCGTCTTAATGTTTCTTCGCTACCAAAACCGCAATGGCTGACCACTTTTTTGATTGGCCAATTTTGTTCAAGATAGTGTTTTGCAGCGTCAAGGCGCAACAGCGCAATGGCTTTTGCCGGTGAAACGCCGGTCATCAATTTATAAAGGCGCGAAAAATTCCGTTCACTCATGGCGCATTGTTTGGCTAAATCGGCAATGGCTAAAGGTTGTGACAAATTTTCGCCAATCCATTTATTGAGTATATTAAAACGCTTGTCTTCACAAAAAAGATTCATAACTTCGCTAAACTGGCTTTGCCCGCCGGGGCGGCGAAGGTAGACCACCAGTTGTCGGGCTACCGATTTTGCCAATGCAAAACCCAAATCCTGCTCGATCATGGCAAGAGCCATATCTATGCCAGCCGTTATTCCGGCCGATGTCCATATTTTTCCGTTGCAGATGAAGATCGCATCGCTTGTCCACAAAACACATGGATAGTTTTTCTGAAATTCGCCGATCCGGCGCCAATGTGTTGTCGCTTTTTTGTGATCAAGCAGGCCGAGCCTGGCCAGAACTGCAGCCCCACTGCATACAGAAGCAAACCTTCTCGCTGATTGGTGAACGTTCTTTATCCATTCGAGCGCGGCATTATTTGCAATGAGCTGGTTGATGCCCTTTCCGCCACTGATAATAAGCGTGTCGATAGATTTGGGGCTTGAAATGAACGGTGCACAACACAATTCAAGGCCGCTTGACGTTCTGATCTTAGTTTTATCGGCAATTGTGACAAGCTTATAGGGTTTGTGCGTGCCCTCATAAACGTCATTGGCGGTCGAAAAGGCCTGCAACGGGCCGCTTATGTCCAAAAGCTGTGCATCGTCAAAGCCGAAAATCGCAATCGTTTTCGTTTCATTGGCCAATATATCCAATTTTGGCAGGATTTGTGGAGCATTTGTCATAACTGCCAATCTATCTTGTCGTAACATATTTTCCAACAACAATTAACAAAGAGAAAAACATGACCATAAAAGTTGGATTTCTAATCTTTGAAAATATGCAATTATTGGATTTCGCCGCGCCCTACGATACCTTCAAAGCAGTGCCGGAAATGTCGGTTACACTTATCGGCCAAACGTTGGAACGGGTCACGACATCAAGTGGCCTCGGCTTTGTTCCAACCGCCGCGATAAATACGATCGGCCGTTTAGATGTTTTGTGCGTGCCCGGTGGCAATGGTGTCAATCGGCTTCTTGACGACGAACCGGTTCTTGATTTTCTTCGTCAACAGGCAAAATCTGTGCGTTATCTGACATCGATTTGTACCGGTGTTCTTGTTCTCGGGGCAAGCGGCTTACTTCACGGACGAAAGGCCACTACACATTGGACGGCCATGGATTATTTGACCGTGTTTGGTGCAATTCCGGTTCAACGCCGCGTGGTTGTTGACGGAAATATCGTTACCGCTGGCGGTGTCACTGCCGGAATGGATTTCGGGCTGGTCATGATTGCCGAATTATTGGGTAAAAAGGCAGCCCAAAAAGTTCAACTGCAAATGCAATATGCCCCCGAACCTCCATTTGATTGCGGAACACCACAAAAAGCGCCGCATGATCTTGTCCAGCAAGTTTTGAAGCAAGATAAATATGAAGAAAGGCGGAAAATTATCAGCAATTTTGAAATGATGCACAAGAACAACGAAAGCTAAAACATATTTGAACTGAAACATGTTTGTCCAATGACGATTCCAAATAAAATGCCGGCATGAAAGCCGGCATTTTTTAATGTTTATCAGCTTTGAATTTTAGGCTGTTCTTCAAACGCAACATTTTTTGTCAAGATACAAGATCGAATCGCAGACGGCTCACCAGTAACCGAGTATTTTCCACCAAACGCCACCAACAACGGCGAAGATTATCAGGTTTACAATACTCATGACGAACCCTACGCCCCACCAACGACCAAGTGTTACATAACCGGATCCAAAAATAATTGGTGAAGTTCCTGTGGCATAATGGGTCAAGCCCATCATAATTGCCGAGGCAGCAGCCATCAATAACATGAAAAGATTGACATATTCAGCCGGAATAAGGTGCACACCAACCATCAGGAAGGCCAACATCATGGCACTGATGTGTGCGGTTGTACTAGCAAATACATAGTGGGCATACATGAATGTCAAAATAAGCACTGCCATTGCAACAGGCCAGCTCATTCCGCTGGATTCGATCGCGATACGCAGACCGTCGGAAAACCAGGCAACAATACCGAGTTTGTTAAGTTGACCGGCCAACATAACCAATGCACCAAACCAGATGAGTGTGTCCCAGGCACTTCTTTCTTGCAGAACATCTTGCCATGTTAATGTTCCACAAAGCAGTAGAATAACAAGACCGACGAAAGCCACAGCTGTGGGATCAACAACATAAGAAGGTCCGAACAAAGCTGCCGGAAGCCCTGCCCACAATAAAAGCATGATGACAAAAGTAATCAGCATTACAATTTCTGCACCTTTGATCTTGCCCAATTTTTGTAATTCATCATGAGCAAAAGTCACGGCATTCGGCGTCGTCTTCAACTCTGGTGGTGAAATCAAATAAATGACAAAGGGCATAGCAAACATGGCGATAAGACCCGGCACCAGCATACATAATGCCCAAGTACTCCACGAAAGCGTGAAATTCTGATTAGTTGCTTCGGCAATATAGTTCACAACCAGCGGATTAGGGGCTGTTGCAGTAATAAACATCGCCGAACTGATCGGGTTGGCGTGATAGTTAACCAATGCCAGATAGGTACCAACTTTGCCTTGAGTACCTTTATCCGGATCAGAATTATAGGCATGAGCAATCGAACGCATGATCGGGTGGATAATGCCACCACATCTTGCTGTATTGCTTGGTGTAAAAGGAGCAAGAAGCAATTCGCATATTGCTAGTCCATAGCCTATGCCGATCGTTCTTTTTCCTAAAAGGCGAATAAAATAATAGCCAATACGCGAGCCCAGTCCCGTTTTAATCAAGCCACGCGATACGCAAACGGAAACAACGATTAGCCAGATTAGTGCATTATTCATCGAACCAAGGGCATCGGCGACCGCTTTTGACGAAGTCGGTGACGTGACCTTAGAAAGCATAACCACCGCAATGGTGATCATGGACATGACACCAAGAGGCATAACTTTGAGGATAATGCCCAGAATTGCAGAGACAAAGATAGCTACAAAGTGCCAGGCCTCGGTTGTAAGTCCGTCGGGTTTGGGAAACATGTATAAGGCCCAGTAGACGAGTACGCAGATAATACCCGGAATAACGCGGAAAGGAACGTATTCCGATATTTTCTGGTTTAGTTTGCTTATGGATTGCATCAACATAACCCTCTGTAAATTCCCCCCAATAAGGTATCGAGCCTCCTCCAATAAGGTTGAGCATATAAAGCACGAAGTTTTATACGCTACTTAAAAATAACCGCCTTCAGTCAGAACTGTTATTTCTCAATAGTGCTTTCGCCAAAACTGGCTAAATTATGTTTTCTTTTTACTCCCAATCCAAGTTTGGAACAAGAAAGATTCGACGTTTTCCAAAAATAACGGCTAAGTCAATTTACATATATGTTTGTGCTAAACTTCAAACCTACTGGACGCCGAGCCAATTAAAACGTAAGGTGGGGCTCGCGTGATTTGCATTTCATTGGTTTAAGTGAAAGATAAATCAAGGGTTGACTTATTACGCCCGATCGGGGGGGGCAAATAGTGGATAGCTTTATTGTCGGGTGGTTTTGTATATGTCAAAGAGCGACATAAAGTAAGCAGCATTGTTGATTCCATCACACTAATGGCAATGGAAAAGTGCCACCTTCTGCCAGTGTCGACATTAAAACAATTAACATGAAAACAATTAAAACACGCTGTCGCTACTTCCCGGACAAAAAGCCCGATAAGGGTGCTTTGCCATGTCGACATGTTAGATAGCCCCACACCGGAAGCTGGAGTACTTGATGACTAATAGAATCAATTTTTTATACCGGCGCTGTTCAATACGTTTTTTGGGAAAAATGTTTCAGACTTATGCGAGCGGCCTGAAGCCCGATTGGAAGCCGATTTTTTTCATATGCATGATCCATGATCGGTATTAACCGGATATAATTGTTACCAACCGAAGGAAAAACGGTTGAACGCATTAGGACAACCGGTTTTCTGGCGGTTTGATCGGGTGCACCGCAATTCGGATCCGACAGCAGCTATCGAGCTGGCAAACGCGCAGTGCAGAACAGAAAAGTGCAAGGAAAAAATTGCGTCAAAAAAAGCAAAACCAACTACATATGGGGCATGCCGTCTATCAAGCGAAGCAGACCCGCGAGCAGAGTTAAAAACTATTTGCCAAGCTAGAGTTTTGAGCCATCGCCGTTTTATGTACCGCCACATATGAGGATAGAGAAATACTATCCTGACTTTTTTGGTTACGACCGAAACAATCATATTTTTTTCGATCGTCTTATGCGTCGAAAGCTTAGCCAGCACTTGCCTTTATCATTCGGTTTCGCAGATCATGACGAAAAATTTCGATTGTCCATGCCCATAAGAGATGGCCGACACTTTCGGAAAACAGTTCGTCGAAAGGCAGGTTCCAGATAGCCGGAGCCCAGCCTCCAAGAGGCAAAACGACGCCGTGAAAAGCCAGGGTAACCAGCACACCAAACAAAAGTCCCTGCCATAATTTAACAATCGGAAAAATTTCGACGGCTAAACAATAAAATACTGCAAAAACAACCGAGAAAAGGTAGTGGACACCTGATATACCCCAATTCACGATATGGTCGGAATAGTGATAGATCATATCATCGGTATGAATTCCAAATGATTGCAAGACTTCCGCCGGCGGTATCGGCCGATCCGGCGTTCGCGGCGGAAGAATACTTTCCGTACCCGATTTGACAAAACCGGAAATAATGCCACCAGCGATGCCGGCGATAGATGCCACCCAATAATGGCGGCTGCTTTTCAAAGTTCTTTGCAAAAAATATCCAAACATTTCAAACTGGTTCCCTATGCCAAGGTACGGGCTTGTTATTGCAGCTAACTTGAAAACTCAAGTCAACTTTATTTTATCGTCGTTAAACGCCTCGGGAATAATAATGCTAACCGGTTTTAAAATTTGGAATGCTCTTTATGCTGACTGAATCATTTGGGATTTTCAATGAATTTGATTTCTGATTCCGTATTTGCATTGGTTAAGGAGGCCAGAACGAAAGGGTTTTGCACTTTCAACAGAGGGTATTTCGGCGATTAAAGAAGCAGCAAGTCGTCGCGCGGTTGCGCTGTGCTTTGGTGGTTGATTCTCGACGGCGATCTGTTGGCAGACTCGCTTTGACAAGACAAGGTTTTGCGCCGGTAGACGTCAACGGGGCGATACGCGCCTACATTCAATTTGAGAATGCGTTGCTGATATTCTGACACATTGGAAAGCCCAAAAGGATATAACGCGTGGAAAACTGCGCGTCGAACACTGCACCTGAAGCCGAGCAAAGTCGGTTTGGCCGTTGCGCTCGTACCGTTTCACCGTTTCTTTGTACGCCATGGCATAACACGGGAAAAAACAGGTTGCGCAATTGAGCAGCATCGCCTTGACATTTTAAGGCAGCGTCAGGCATGGTTTGAGGAACAGATGGACAAGGATGGCGAATGTCTGCTCTCCATAGAAGAAACGTGGAATGCTGCCAGCTTGACCAATAGCGATCGTCGTTGCGCCAGAGTACAACGTTTGCATATCGGCCTCGCGCACGAACATCGCAAGACCACGATATTGGTCACAGGTTCGCCCATGAGCGGTGTCGTCGTCCCCAAGGTGCGTGACGGATTGTTCAATGACGACTGGTTTGAGACTTATCCGACCGAGATGCTTATTCCCCAATAGTGGTATGATGGTATCATTAGCACGGATAATCTATCCTGCCAAAAAGATCATCAGTGCGTGAAAAGATCAATGCGGCTGACGCAATTTTACGGTTCCTGTCGTCCCATAGCCCTGACGTCACCCCGCTCAAAAGGCCTCCTCACACCTCGAGGCTGTGCCCAGAAAAATCGATAAACGCTTTGCAGGCGGTTTGTAAAACGCTACCGCCATACTTGTCACAATCTTCCAGCTCGATGATCGCGCAAATTCCGCCATTTCATGCGGATATGAACCTAATGATTGAAAAACGCTCTAGTCTGTTCAATTGGCAGAGTCCAAGCCTGAAATCATTTGGTGTTCTGACATTAAATCGTGGCAAGTTCCTACCAAACCAGAATTTGCGGAAAAATGTTTTCTAAAGGCATTTGCTTGGAAAGGAATGGTGTTGCCGTGGATCTATTTTTCTGCCGTTTTGATTAACAATTACTGTCGCTGCTACCCAAAATGGAACAAGATGGCCAAGTTGCCGCAGCAAAATACGAGAATGCAACAGCAAATATTGCCAATAGATGTTCGTTGTTGACGAATGAAGTTATCAAGACCGTTGGACAAGGGATGGACGAAACGCGCATATTTTTCGGCCATTTTTAATAATTCTGGAAGGCTATTTGCTGTAGCACGAGGTCAGTCGGACACCGCTAAAAACCTGTTGGATTTTGTTAAACTGTGGCTCAATGTTTTTCTCAAAGTTTTATTAGTTTGGAGATTTTGCTGTTTGGTCAGCGTCGATTGTTTGATGTCAAGGATCGTTATAAAAAGCCGGACAAGGCCCGCAATCGGCTGGAAAAGCTTGACGATTGTTGGCCGTGTGCGTTCTCCCAAGTCCTTGTGAGAAGGCACTCAAGCGTTCAGATCAATCCAGAGGCGGTTGCCCGCTTTTTGTTGCGGTGATGATGTTCAAGATTTTTGTGGCGCAGGTGTTGTCCGACCGGTGCGACGAACAGACAGAATTTTGAATATCCGGCCGGTTTTCTATCATGCGGTTTTTGCGGCTTGGTGTTGAAGACGAATTCCCCGATGGCAGGACGAATTCGCTTTATCGGCAGCATCTTGTAAAAGTGCGAGCGATCAACAAGCTGTTTGGCCGCTAAGCTGTTAGCGCACTTTGACAAAGATTTTGATTAAACCGGCTAACTTGCGCCGGTTGACAGATGGTTGATGCCATGGTTTTGGCCGCACTGAAGCCGCACAGGAGATAAGGAAAAGAAAAACATAAAAGCGGGAAAAATAGCGCAAGACGGGCAGGATAAACCGGCAAATCTACGCCAGAAGGACGTACGATGCCGCCGGACGGTGAGGTTATCGAAAGCTATGATGATAATGGCAAAACCGACAAGCGCGATATTACCATTTCCACTTTTGGCTACAAGAACCATATCGCCATTGACAAACACCATGGCACTATCGGCTATTATACCACGACAGCGGCAAGTGTCCGTGACGGTGCGCAAGCTCGGGCATGTTTTGCGCTAACACAATACGGCCTCCAAAGTCTCAGTGGAGACAGCCTATCGCACAAAAGGCAACAAGACATGATTTGAGGACAATGGTTTCTGCAACGATGTTCACCGTAAAAAAACCGATGGGCAAGGCCACCGCAAGAGAATCACTGCCGCTCGAAAGTGCATAAGCTCGGTCGGGCATGTGTTTGTCCGCAGCAAGGGGGGAGCAAAGCTGCTTATCCCGACGATCGGCATAAGCCGCGCACTTCTCAAGATCGGTATGACCAGTCTTGTCTATAAAATCAAACGCTCTTTCTAGCATGAGGCAAATGCTGCAAAGGCATAAGACCCGATGTCTCATCTGGGGCATCCTCCTCCAGACAAGAAAAAACCGCAAACCCAAAACCGCATAGAACCGAAAAAACAGCTACACATTGCTCGATAGTGGACTTCCCCGCTCGAAATACGGTTTTTAGAGGCCGTCATTTGCTTGTTGGAAAGATAAAATTTAAGCCGAAAAGAATAAAAAAGTCCCAAAAGGGACTTTTTCCAGACAATAGCTAAAGCTTTAGAAATCGCGTTGGATACGAATGGCCCCGCCGATTGCATCCTGATCATGCAGATCGGAATGAATATCGTTCCATTTACGGTAGTTTACTTCCGGCATAACGGTAAGTCCCGGGGTCAACTCATAGGCAACATTGGCTGCCGTATAAGTATTACCGACGCCTTCATAAGAAAGCTGGAAATTGCCAGTCGTCTTTGGCGTAAATTTATAGGATGCGCCGAGCCAGCCAGCCCATTTACCACCCCATGTACCATAGAAACTGTCAATAGCACGGATGCCTTTACGACCATCTCTAATAATAGTATTTTTGTCATCAATATCATCATAATAGGTGTCTTTAAGGTCTTTATAGGCACCCATTACCCAAATATTGAACGCATCGGTGATTTTGAGGTTGATTTTTGCTTTGCCGATCCATGCTTCATTGACAGCATCATAAGCACCGGCGCCGGTAACTGAACCCCAACCTTGTTCTAATTTCAAACCGGCAACGACATGAGGTGTATAATCGTTGATGGTTCCGTAATCGAAATCGGTATCTTCGTTACCACCTTGTTCAATAGAAACCAATGCGGTCAAACCATTGCTGAACGCATACTGATATTGTATCATATTGGTACGGTAGGCACCGCCCAGTATAACGTCATCATTGATGAAGTTGCCATAGTAATCGAAGAATGTATTAAGTGCCGATTCATCAAGACCGATGTGTAAGCCACCCAGGTCAATGTAACCAAAACGCAACTCGGAAGAAGACAAATCCGCACCATCGTCAAAATCGGAACGTAATTCAATGTGCGTCTTCAGTGTTCCTAGTTCGGTTTCCGAGGCTGTTGCTACCAAAAGATGGGCACGAACTTCATCACGCCATGTCTTCATATTCCGTTCAGCGCGGCTTCGTGCGTAAACGTCATCGCCACCTTTAGCTTGACCGTAAACAAAACCACCAATCTTCAAACAGGTGTCTGTTCCCGGAATATAGAAATACCCCTCACCATAAGCGTCGCAAACACGGACATATTCGACCGGTTCCGGTTCTGCTACGGCAACATCGGCTGCCTTTACCTGAAGTGTATCTAGTCCGATAACTGCTGACGTTACCATTAATAGCTGAGTAAGTTTATTCATCATTGCCCCGAATAGCTACGTAACTTATACGTGTATTGAATATTCACACGAATGTTAAAACACATCACTTGGACATCCGAATTTTTCCCTCACCCGCCGTGTCCAAATCAAAAAGCGAGCAAAATCTTAAACGACGGCTTATCTACACAAACATGAATTTAATATTCAAGTTTTTTATTGTAATTTCTTTCTTATCGGTTTTTTTAAGTATCGTCTGTAACAAAAATGTTACACAATGCTAAAAACAAAGCCCGAAACGCTATGTTTCGGGCTTTTCATATTTTTCCAAATATTTGTTAGACGAATTCTAAACAATTACGCCTTTTTTTCTTCCGCTTCTGTCCACTTACCGAGTGCGGCCAAATAATTCATTTTTGCGCGATGGGCAAAAGCACGTTGACCGGCCGCGATATTTTCCTTTTTGCCACCCCACGCCTCAATGGCAGCAGCCTGTAAGGCTCGACCATAAGAGAACGTTACATTCCAAGGCAGGTTGCCGATAGCATTGATTGCCGATAGATGAGCGGTTGCCTCTTCATCCGACTGGCCCCCGGAAAGGAAGGCTATGCCCGGAACGGCAGCCGGTACAGTTGTTTTCAACACGCGAACGGTTTTTTCGGCAACCTCTTCGACCGATGCTTTACGGGCATTTTTGCCGTCGATAACCATGTTGGGCTTCAACACCATGCCTTCCATTTTTACGCGCGCGGCAAATAACTCGTCAAAGACCGTCCGCAAAACATGTTCGGTCACTTCATAACAACGGTCGATCGAATGGTTGCCGGGTTTGCCATCCATCAAAATTTCCGGCTCAACAATGGGGACAATCTGCGCTTCCTGACAAAGCGCTGCGTAACGTGCCAAAGCCTGGGCATTTTGCCTTACAGCACCCCATGTCGGCAATTTATTGCTATCAATCGCAATCACGCCACGCCATTTGGCAAATCGGGCACCGAGTTCATAATATTCTTTCAAACGGCCACGCAGCCCGTCGAGACCTTCAGTAATAGTTTCATCCGGAAAACCGGCAAGTGGCTTGGCACCCTCATCGACCTTGATACCCGGGATAGAGCCAGCGGCCTTGATGATATCGGTCAGCATACGCCCGTCCGATGCTTTTTGTCGTATTGTTTCGTCGTAAAGTATGACACCGGAAATATATTTTTCCATTGCCTCTTTGGTCGTAAACAACATTTCACGATAATCACGTCGATTTTGCTCGGTTGATTCCAGTTTGATGGTATCGAAGCGTTTTTTGATAGTGCTGGTGCTTTCATCGGCAGCAAGCAGTCCTTTTCCGCCTGCTGTCATAGCAATTGCAATATCTTCAAGACGTTCACTCATTTGGTGTGGCTCCTCTTTTTAAACAGTTAAACAATAACAAAATTGTTCACAAAACGAAACGGGAAAGACCACGTCTCAACTAAATTGACTTGAAAGGCGGAAGTGTCGTTGTAACAGGTTCCAAATTTGCACCTCCGCGTCATGATTTTTATTTTTCCAGCGCCAGAATACCGGGCAGGGCTTTACCTTCCATCCATTCAAGAAATGCACCGCCTGCTGTCGATATATAGGTAAAGTCGTCAGCAACACCAGCATGATGGAGGGCCGAAACCGTATCACCACCACCAGCTATGGAAATTAATTTCTTCTGTTTTGTCCGTTCGGCAACACGTTTGGCAACGGCCACAGTACCCTCATCAAATGGGTGTAACTCAAAAGCGCCCAACGGCCCATTCCACACCAGCGTTGCCGCATCATCAACAGCTGCATTAATACGTTCAACCGAATTTTCACCAATATCAAGTATCATACCGTCAGCCGGAATTGAATCAATGCCGTAGCGATGATGGGGTGAATTTGCTTCAAAACTTTCGGCAACAATTGCATCGACCGGCAATATGATTGAACAATTTTCTGTTTTGGCTTTGGTCATAATGGCGCGGGCCGTTTCACCAAGTTCGTGTTCACAAAGTGATTTACCCACACTTAGCCCTTGTGCCGCAAGAAATGTGTTGGCCATACCGCCACCGATAATAAGCGCATCGACTTTTTCAATCAGATTGTTGAGCAGGTCAATCTTAGTCGAAACTTTAGCTCCGCCAACAATTGCCACAACAGGATGGGCGGGATGCCCCAGACCTTTTTCCAGAGCTTCAAGTTCCATTTGCATGGAGCGACCGGCATAAGCAGGCAAAACATGGGCAAGCCCTTCAGTTGAAGCATGGGCGCGATGGGCAGCCGAAAATGCATCATTGACATAAATATCGCCGTTTGCTGCCAATGCTTTGACAAATTCCGGATCGTTTTTTTCTTCACCGGCATGAAAGCGGGTATTTTCCAGAAGTAAAATATCACCATCCTTCATGGCATCGACAGCCGTCTTCGCCTTTTCTCCGATACAATCTTCGGCAAAACCGACCGGTTTTCCAAGAACTTTTTCAACGGTTTTGACAATTTGGCGCAATGAAAACTCGGCAACAACCTTACCTTTAGGGCGTCCGAAGTGGGCAAGTAAAATAACTTTTGCGCCCTTTCTACTCAATTCGGTGATGGTTGGTTTGACGCGTTCGATACGCGTCGTATCGGTCACTTGGCCATCAGCCACTGGCACATTAAGATCAACCCGTAAAAGAACACGTTTGGATTTTACATCAACATCATCAAGGGTGCGAAAAGGCATATTTTTCTCCCAATTTTCAAGGAATAGTCACGATTTTTATTTCAAAAGCGACCTGCTCATTTCAGTTTTTGAACAAAGCCCCGATTAAAACAACCAAAATTGTTTGTCTTAAAAAAAGGGGGGCGGAAGCCCCCTTTTTCTCACATTAAATGGTTTTTGCAAACGCTACAGCTGTATCAGCCATACGGTTGGAGAACCCCCATTCATTATCATACCACGAAAGAATACGGCAGAATGTATTATCCATTACGCGTGTTTGCTCGGTATGGAAAACCGATGAATGCGAATCATGATTAAAATCATGGCTAACCAGTTTTTCGTCGGTAAAGCCAAGAATGCCTTTCATTGGACCATTTGCTGCCGAACGAATTGCATCATTGATTTCTTCAACGGTTGTTGGACGTTTGGAAATAAAGGTAAAATCAACGACCGAAACATTCGGCGTCGGCACGCGAATAGCCACGCCATCAAGAAGCCCGGCAAGCTCTGGCAAAACAAGGCCGACAGCCTTGGCCGCACCCGTGGAAGTGGGGATCATCGACAAAGCGGCAGCACGTGCACGATAGAGATCTTTATGTAGTGTATCCAAAGTCGGTTGGTCGCCAGTATAAGAGTGAATGGTTGTCATGAAACCTTTTTCGATACCAATTGTCTTATTGAGAACATAGGCAACAGGCGACAAGCAATTTGTTGTGCAGGATGCATTGGATATGACCTTGTGATCTTTGGTGAGCTTGTCGTGGTTGACACCATAAACTACGGTCAGATCGGCTCCGCTTGACGGGGCAGAAACGATAACCCGCTTGGCACCGGCTTCAAGATGGGCAGCTGCCTTTTCACGACTTGTGAAAATGCCCGTACATTCCATTGCGATATCTATATCAAGTTCTTTCCATGGCAATTCCTTGGGGTCACGTACCGCTGTAACTTTGATTGGTCCACGGCCAGCATCAATTGTATCACCTGAAACTTTAACCTCATGCGGAAAACGGCCATGAACGGAATCATAGCGTAACAGATGGGCATTCGTTTCAACTGGCCCCAGATCGTTTACCGCAACAATATCGATATCCTTGCGACCACTTTCTATGATTGCCCGCAAAACATTGCGCCCGATACGCCCAAATCCGTTGATTGCTACACGTACTGCCATATTATCTCTCCCTTAAATTGAGATGTTTCAGTATTAAAGTTTAGCTTCAGCTGCCGCAACGACAGCCTCGGGTGTTATCCCGAAATGTTTATAAAGTGCATCTATTGGCGCACTGGCTCCAAAACCGTGCATTCCGATAAATACACCATCTGTGCCAATAAAACGATCCCATCCTTGACGAACAGCAGCTTCAATAGCAATTTTTACCGGTGCCGTACCTATCAAAGCCGTACGGTAAGATTCTACTTGGCGCTCAAAAAGCTCAAAACAAGGGACTGAAACCACTCTTGTCGGAATTCCCTTGTTTTCTAATTCATCATGAGCCTTCACAGCAATTTCTACTTCCGATCCCGAGGCAAAAATTGTCACTTTCGCTTCATCGCTTGCCGTTATCAGTTCATAAGCACCCAAAGCACAAAGATTATCTTCATCGTAATTTTTACGCAAAGCTGGCAAACCCTGACGCGTTAATGCCAAAGTCGACGGTGTTGTTTTAGATTTCAACGCCAATTGCCAGCATTCTGCCGTTTCCACCACATCGGCAGGACGAAAGACCAGATGATTAGGCATTGCCCGCAAACTTGCCAAATGTTCAACCGGTTGATGGGTTGGACCATCTTCACCCAATCCGATTGAATCATGTGTCATGACATAGATGACACGAATGCCCATCAAAGATGATAGACGCATCGCCGGACGGGCATAATCGGAAAAACATAAAAACGTGCCCGAATAAGGAATAATACCGCCATAAAGTGAAAGCCCGTTCATGATTGCCGCCATTGCATGCTCGCGAATGCCATAATGGATATAGCGGCCGGAAAAATCATCAGGCGTAATATTTTTTGTTTGACTTGTCTGGGTGTTGTTTGATCCTGTCAAATCGGCCGACCCACCGGCTGTTTCATTGACAACGCCATTAATAACCTCAAGAGCCATTTGTGAAGCAACACGCGTTGCTACCTTTGGTTGGTCGGCAGCAAGGCGTTTCTTGTAGTCGTTCATCACTGCGTCAAATTTCCCCGGCAGGTCGCCACGCATTAACCGCTCGAATTCAGCCCGTTTTTCCGGCGCAAGCGCTTCCAGTTTTTTGTCCCATTCCTGACGTTTCTTCGCAGCATTAAGCCCAGCAAGACGCCAGCTATCAAGAATATCAGCCGGAATAACGAATGGCTCGCTTTCCCAGCCTAATGCCTTGCGCGTTTCAGCCACTTCCTTTTTTCCCAGCGGCGAGCCATGTGCTTTATTTGTGCCGGCTTTATGTGGAGAACCGAAACCGATTATTGTTTTACACGAAATCAGCGTCGGTTTGTCCGATGATTGTGCTTTCTTGATTGCTTTGGCAATAGCATCCTGATCGTGTCCATCAACTTTGATGACATTCCATTGGCACGCTTCAAAGCGTGCGCATTGGTCTGTATCATCGGCAAGTGTGATGGCGCCATCAATAGAAATCTGGTTATTATCCCAGAAAAGAATAAGCTTGTTCAACTTCATATGACCAGCAAAGGCAATTGCCTCTTGTGATATGCCTTCCATCAAACAGCCGTCACCGGCAAGTACATAGGTATAATGATCGAAAAGGTCGCCCCAACGGGCATTCATCATCCGTTCGCCAAGTGCCATACCAACGGCATTGGCAATGCCTTGCCCGAGAGGGCCGGTTGTTGTTTCGATACCGTTAATATACCGGTATTCGGGGTGTCCGGCCGTTTTTGCACCAAGCTGACGAAAATTCTTGATTTCATCTATTGTGACATCTTCATATCCGGAAAGATACATGACCGAATAAAGCAGCATCGAGCCATGGCCTGCCGACAGGATAAAACGGTCACGATTTGGCCAGTTCGGTTTTTTGGGGTCATGAGCGAGAAACTTGGTATAAAGAACTGTTGCTATATCGGCTGCCCCCATCGGGAGCCCGGGATGCCCGGAATTGGCTTTCTCAATTGCATCTATAGAAAGGAAACGGATAGCATTGGCCATCTGGTTTTGCTTGTCTGTATTTTTCATGAAAATCGGCTACTCTATTGATCGGTAATAAATTCGGTCTATTTCTCTGTCTGAAAAATATCACTTAACGCGGGCGAGTCAATAAAATCCGGCTGACATCGGCTTTCATGCAGTGGATTTCTTGCAACAAGCCGGCAAGACATTTAAGAATGGCAAAAATCATCTAAAAAATACCGGAATGATTCGTTTTTAAAATTATTTTTAACAAGGGGATCCGGAACTCGATGCCACAAGATACATCAATTCTCGATCAAGCGATCAATCGTCTGGAAAACGCTGTCAAAACGCTTGAAAATGTTATTGTCAGCAGCAATAAAGATTCCTATGAGAATAATGAACTTGAAGAAGAAGTTCAACGGATGAATGCCGACCGCAGCCGTCTGGCACAGGCGCTTGATACTTCTGAATCGCGCGCCGACCGCCTTGAACAAGCCAACAAGGAAGTGTCACGTCGCCTGATTACGGCAATGGAAACGATACGTACTGTGGTCGATCGGTAAAGGGCGGGAAATATGGCAACGGTATCAGTGACGATTGATGGCAGAACCTATCGCATGGCCTGCAACGAAGGTGAAGAGGAACACCTTGCAGGACTTGCCCATCAACTCGACCAATATATCAGCCATCTAAAATCGAATTTCGGCGAAATAGGTGACCATCGATTATCAGTTATGGCGGGCATCATGGTTATGGATGAACTTGATGAATCACGCCGCCAATTCGATAATTTAAAACAGGAAAACGAATTATTGCGCCAAGAGAATGCGCAACTGGCCGATGCTTGCCAACGTTATGAAAACGCTGCTGCAAAAGCGGTGAACAGAGCCGCAAAGCAAATAGAAGACGTTGCCGGAAAAATAATGAAAAATCGTTCATAAATATTTACGTTAAATTTTATAGGCATCAACGTTGGAAATTTACCAAAAATTCCAATAAGTTTTATTATAAAAAAACGTGAATACTAATAAAATGTCTTTTATATAATTTTTAAAATTAAATAATAGGATAAACAAATATTGTGCAATTGAGCGCTATTCGTAACGCACTCTATATGGGAACAATTGTTATAATAAAATCTGTTTTTTGGATATAATCTCCGCAGATACTTGTCTGCGAGCTTGGATATGCCAGAAAAAGGTATCTTCAGGGATTGTATAGTGGCGCCTTCATTTATACCCTTTGTCAGCCATACGATAAACACAAAATTTTGCCGTATCTTAGCAAACGAATGCCATAAAAATCTTTTCTCCGACAAAGGAATCAAGATTTCTGTTCTTATGAAATGGAGTTGTTCATATGCCTATCTTTGTTGTTGTCTGAGGTCGGCTGTTTACGGGACTGCTGACATTTTTTAAGTGTACCCAAACGCTCGAACTTAGCCAGATCTGCCAAGACGTTCATCATATCCTAATCAGCGTTTCGCTGTATCGGCTTGCCTGCATTGCGCCCAATCGGGAAGCACCGGTTAACGGCACTATCCATCCCCGCAGGATATGACTTTGTCTTGGCCTTTGTTTTTGGCCAATTGTTCTTTTGAAAATCTGTTTTTTCAGCAATAATTTCATAAAGCCGCCGTCCGCAATACAGGTTTCAGGCAATCTAATTTGACGGTGGTATTGACCGGATGTTGATACCGGGATGAACCAATCCGGTTCATCCCGCCAAATTCGGACGACAGTTGTTGTATTTACTACAGCAAGCTTGTTTTACCGTCGTTTTTTGTAACATATGCGATGCGCAACATATTGGTCGCACCGGGCGTGCCGAGTGGAACGCCTGCCGTTACAATTACTCGGTCTCCGGGTACACAATAGCCTTCGTGCATAGCTATAGCTGCCGCACGTTCGACCATGTCATCAAGATCATGAGCGTCATCTGTGACAACACAATGTAGCCCCCAAACAAGGGCTAAACGGCGCGCCGTCTCGGTTATTGGCGAAAGCGCAATAATTGGTGGCATCGGGCGCTCTCGTGAAGCGCGCACGCCCGTTGCCCCTGAAGCGGTGTAAGCAACAATGGTCGACAGATTAAGTGTCTCGGCAATTTGTCTTGCTGCAAGCGATATCGCATCCGCGCCGGTCGGTTCAGGTTCGGGATGTTGCGCGTCAATCATTGCCCGATAATTGGAATCGCGTTCGATTTTACAGGCGATTTTATCCATCGTATGCACGGCTTCTTCCGGATAAAGTCCGGCAGCAGATTCTGCCGATAGCATAATAGCATCTGCCCCCTCATAGACGGCAGTGGCAACATCGGAAACTTCGGCACGGGTCGGAACAGGGGCATTTATCATGGATTCAAGCATCTGCGTGGCAACAACAACCGGTTTTCCGGCACGCCGACACAATTTGATAATATCCATCTGGATGCCGGGTACAGCCTCTAACGGCATTTCGACACCAAGGTCGCCACGTGCCACCATTACGGCATCGGACAGGTCAATTATCTCGTCAATGCGCCGCACTGCTTGCGGTTTTTCTATTTTGGAAAGAATAGCAACCTTTCCTTTGGAAATTTTCCGTGCCTCGGCAATATCTTCGGGGCGTTGAATAAACGAAAGCGCAATCCAGTCAACCGGCTCTTCAAGTACAGCAAGAAGATCTTTGTGGTCTTTTTCGGTCATGGCGCCGACACCCAATATTGTATCGGGAAGACTTACGCCCTTGCGATCCGAAATATGTGTACCGGCAATGACCGTGCATTCGATCGATTCATGGGTACATTTTTGCGCCAATAGTTCAAGCTTCCCGTCGTCGATCAATAATCTTTCACCCGGTTTGACCGCATCGAAAATTTCTTTATGTGGCAAAAGAACGCGTTTGTTATCACCGGGAATATTTTTGTTATCGAGCGTAAATGTCTGGCCGACAACGAGATCGACTTTGCCATTTGCAAATTCTCCGACACGTAACTTTGGTCCTTGCAAATCGGCAAGAATACCGATTGGACGCCCGAGTTTTTTTTCAATCGCGCGGATGGTCTTTACCAGAAAACGCATCATATCATGATCGGTATGGCTCATGTTAATCCGAAATACGTCTGCACCCGCCAAAAAAAGTTTTTCGATCATGCTTTCATTATTTGACGCAGGTCCAAGCGTAGCAACAATTTTGACTTTACGGTTTCTTCTCATTTTGTTGGAGCTCCTGTAACAAGCGGCGTGTTCAACGCCGGATTATTCGATGCAGGTTCTGTCAACTGAACCATCCAGCTCGTTTGGGTACCTGTATCAATTTCCTGAAAACCGGCTTTTTGGAAGCCGCGGGCAAAACAGTCGTTCACACCGTCAATTGTGAATTTGGAATCTTTCACACACATGTTCACCGGACCATCCCAATGGCCATGTTTTTTTGTGTCTTCGGCGTGAAGATAATAGAAACGCGAAGATAACGGGCCGTCAATAATCGTTTTACACCGTGTTGGACCGACAACCCACCACCCCTCGCTGACCCAGCCGACTTTTGCTCTGTATCCGATTGCAACGCTGATAATCTCTTGTGTTGTGTTGCAAACACGAAAATCTGCGTGGGCAACACCGCCAAGGGTGAATAAAAACATGACGCCGAAGAGACTAACCCGAATTTTTTTCAATAACATTGTTGCTACCTTCGGCTTCAATTTAACCCGACTGCTCTTTTTTATCGACTCAATTTGTGTTTTGTGTAGTTTCTATAAGTTTGTCAATCTTAGAGATTTTCAAATAGAGCCAATATTATTAAAGTGATGCCAAAAATGAAGCTGAAAGAAAAATTCGTTCCATTCTTCAACATTCACGGCGATATGAAATCGGGTATCGTCCTTATATGCGATCATGCCAGCAATAATCTTCCTTCGCAATATGGCTCGCTCGGACTGGAACATTCACAATTCAAGCGTCACATTGCTTATGATATCGGTGCAGCAGCCTTGACGAAAGCTCTTGCCGAACGTCTCAATGCTCCTGCCGTTCTCAGTAATTTTTCAAGGCTTCTGATTGACGCTAATCGCGGTAAAGACGATCCGACTCTTATCATGCAATTATCCGATGGTTCGGTTATTCCCCATAACTATCCAATGGACATTGGCGAGAAAGAAAAAAGAATTAAGGATTTTTACACACCATATGATGCTGCTGTTGGCCAATTAATTGAGAATGTCAGTCAGCAAAGCGGGCTCAGTCCTCTGGTTATTTCGGTTCATTCCTTCACACCGTTCTGGCATGGCACACCACGGCCTTGGCATATTGGCCTGCTATGGGATAGTGACCGGCGTGTCTTTGACCCATTGTTTGACGGTTTGACAAATATCCACGGTATTCTGGTTGGCGATAATGAACCTTATGACGGGGCATTGAAAGGTGATACAATGTATCGCCATTGTACAAAAAACGGCATTGCGCATATTCTTATTGAAGTGCGCCAGGATCTGGTTGCCACTGACGAAGGGGTAAATAACTGGGTACGTTATCTTCAACCCCTTTTTGAAAAAATAAACGAAATGGAGGCGATACATATAAAACAGTTGTTTGCCTCGCGCTGTGACCTTTAATGGGGCATAATCAATTATAAAGCGAAAAAAAATATCGGTGTCTTGACTCTAGGGGTATGACTCGGGCATCGACATGCAACACATTAATCGACAATCGAATCGTTATAAACGATTTATCTGGAGGCATTTCCATGAGTGAAGTGACAGACGAAAAACAGGCAGTGGCCGTTGGCCAATTGCGTTCTTTCATTGAACGGATTGAACGCCTTGAAGAAGAAAAGAAAACCATTTCGGACGATATTAAAGAGGTTTATGCCGAGCTTAAAGGCAGCGGTTTTGACAGCAAAGCGGTGCGAACAATTATTCGTTTACGCAAGAAAGAAGACCATGAGCGCCAGGAAGAAGAAGCTATGATTCAGCTCTATAAAGACGCGCTCGGCATGGAGTGATTGCCGGGCTTTTATTTATAAGCCTTTCGTATTTTGGAGGGCTTTTCAAGCCGTTTTAATGCAACTCTTTAATTCGATGGTGCCAATTCCATATTTCTCGAAGTCGTGGAAGGCTCATGCAGATTTTACGCCATTTTTGCCGATTTGTTTTAAAGAGGATGATATTGGCACTTTTGTTGCTTGTGCATATTGTAAGTAGCCAGAGCATAAATTGGTCATTTATCGTGATGGCAATGGCATTCAAATATATCAGAAGGCTATTGTTAACGGTCGGTTCATAGGCATGATGACAAGGCTGCCCAGAGCGCACCATTTTTGTCGAAGAAATAAAGCTTGCTGTTTTATTGCTAATAGCATTAAGCAAGCCAAATCGAAAATAAATGTAAGATCAATTTTTGAACCGGACGGGCGGCTGATTGCCGGTTGTTGGTCCGGTCGCCACTTTGCTCTTGTCGATAAAAACATGCTTATTGATAAAAACATGCTTATTATTGAGTGGGAAAATTATCCCGGGTTTTCGGCGCAAAAAGCTCGAACGAAAAACCGTCAGGGTTATAATTCAAATTTGTATGACCATTAAAGCGCGCTGGCAACAGGCGACGTATCAATTTGCTGCCGAAGCTTTGTTTCGTGGGCTCAATGACTTTTGGTCCATTTTTTTCGCGCCAGGAAAAATAAAAACTGTTTTCATCAATTGTCCAATTTATTTCAACAATGCCCGATTTGGAAGAAAGCGAGCCATATTTGACAGCATTGGTACTCAATTCATGAAGTGCCAACGCCATAGAAAGTGCGGTCTGCGGCGACAATAGTACCGATGGGCCGGCGACAAAGAATTTTCTGTTCGCTTTGTTATGAATATCGAGACTGTTTGCGACAATTTGTTTGAGATCGGCACTTTTTGCAGCACCTTGCGTTAAGATGTCTTGCGCATGGGCAAGTGCATTCAGCCGTACAGAAAAGTCCTGCAAAGCTGTTTTCATCGGCGTTTCTTCAGTTATTGTCTGGTTGGCGATACTTTGAACAATAGCCAAAATATTTTTGACCCGATGAGCCAGTTCCCCAGAAAGTATATCCTGTTTTTCCTGTGCCTCCCTCCTTTCGGTAATATCCTGCAAGATCCCCAAAATACGATGCTTCATGGCATTTCCGACATCTTTCGGTGCCGCTTCTGCCCAATATCCGATCCAGCGTAATTCGTTATTATCTGCCCGCCTGATCTGAAATTCCAGATGGGTGATGAGGCTTTCGTCATTCCTTGTTTTCAGCATTTGTTCGGTGATCGGCTTCGGATTGCCGACAATAACCGAACACAGATCATTAAAAGACAGTTCAGGACTTTCTTTAAATCCTAAAAGCTTGAGAAATTGCGGTGTCGCTTCGATCATTCCACGTTCCTGGTCAATTTCAAAAGCTCCGATTCCGGCGGCCTGTTGTGCCAGCCGCAATCGTTCTTCACTCAAACGTAACGACTCGGAATGTCGTCGTTCGTCTGTACGGTCGCGGACGATTTTCAAAAAACCCTGTTGCGTTCCATCATCACTATAAAGTGCCTGCAAGTCGCCTGACGCCCAAAATGTACTGCCGTCTTTTCTTTGATGGAAACGTTCAACAGCATCAATTCGATGAAGACTGGCCATTTGTTGGCGCGATTCGGGAAGTTTATTGCGACGATCTTCTTCGGTAAAAAGAATATCAAGAGGTTGGCCGATTGCTTCGTCACATGTCCAGCCAAAGAGTTTTTCTGCGCCGGAACTCCAGCTGACGATAAGCCCATTCATATCAGCTGTCAAAATTGCATAATCCAATGCATTGTCGAGAATCAGCTGATTACGCCACTCCTGTTTTTCAACACGTTTCATCGTGGTTATACAGACTCCGTTTTAGAAATCCGCAAGCACCTTGAGGCACAGTCGGATTTTTCGCGTCATCCCGCGGTTTCCCATCAAGAGTTATAACATCTAATAAGGGCTTTGTTAACAGCTTATCATATAACGCAGTAGCAAAATTGTCGTTTAAAGTTACGTTAGTGCCGTCATTAAATCTTTTTAAGTATTAAATTTTAGGTATTATAAGAGCAGGAAAAAGGAAACAATATGCGAGCCAAATATCAATAGGCGCAACAGCGAATTTTAATTATTCCTTGCCTTAACAAAGGATTACAGCGCGCTGCATATTATTGTAACAAATTGTCGCAGATTTTGTTTTGTGTTCGCCATAAAAACTGATTTATTGCCGGGGTTATATGAAGAAAAAATTGGTGTTCGCTCAAAAGAGCCGCTTTTCAAGACAATATTTGCACCGACAAGTTTTGTTATTTATTTGAAAAACATTGTGTTTTTATATTTTACTTGAGATGTGTTTTTTCTATTGCCTTTGCTAGAAAATTAACTCATGTTGCGTTGGTGGAGGTAGAAAAAGCGGAAATAAATCATCTCGATAAATGAAGTAAAAAACAATGTTATCGGTATTTTGACGACATCCGCAATATTAGGGACTTTTAATTATGGAAACAAAGAAAAATGGGCGTTATGATTCTTATCTTGAACAGGCGCGCAATCAACCTCCCATTAAAACTGCAATTGTTCACCCTTGCTCGAAAGAAGCAATACTAGCGGCAATCGAAGCCTGGCGAGAAAAATTTCTTGAACCTGTCCTCATCGGGCCAGAGGCGAAAATTCGGGACGCGGCCAGACAGGCCGGTGTCAAGATTGACGATGTGAAAATCGTTCCTACCGAACATAGCCACGCTGCCGCGCAGAAAGCGGTCGAAATGGCGGCAAGTGGAGAAGTGCAAGCCCTTATGAAGGGTTCACTCCATACGGACGAGCTTTTAAGTGCTGTTGTCAGTTCACAATCGGGTCTACGGACAGAGCGGCGCATCAGCCACGTTTATGCTATGGACATTCCGGCATATTCCAAGCCGCTTCTTATCACCGATGCTGCTATCAATATTCGCCCCGATCTTGACGACAAACGCGATATTATCCAGAATGCAGTGGATCTTTTGCACATATTAGGGTTGGAAAAGCCCCTTGTTGCTGTTTTGGCGGCTGTCGAAACGGTGAATTCAAAAATGCCGGCCACCCTTGACGCCGCTGCTTTGACAGTTATGTCGATGCGCGGACAAATTACCGGTGCAATGGTTGACGGGCCGTTGGCATTCGACAACGCCATCAATCTTAAAGCTGCGGAAATAAAAGGTATTGTTTCACCTGTTGCCGGACAAGCAGATATTCTTCTGGTGCCTGATCTTGAAGCAGGCAATATGCTTGCCAAGCAACTGATGTATTTTGCCGATGCCGGAGCGGCAGGATTGGTTCTGGGAGCGCGTGTTCCTATCATTTTAACGAGTCGCTCCGATAAAGTGGCTGTTCGACTTGCTTCAGCAGCCCTTGCCAAGATTATGGTTGAACGACGTTATATGCTGGAACATAAACACCATGAATGATCGGATTCTTACATTCAATTCCGGTTCGTCATCTTTGAAGATCGGACTTTATGACATTAATAATGATCGCGCCGAACCGTTGGGCAAAGGTTCCATTGATCTTAGACGCAATTGCTTTTCTTTTCGCATTGAAAAAACCGGCGACGAAATTGCCGCTGCACCTTTGCCGCCAAAGTCCGATGACAAGGAAATGCTCAAACAGGTATTTAGTTGGCTTACGTCAAAAATTGAAATCGGAACCATTAAAGCGGTGGGACATAGAATCGTTCATGGTGCCGATATTTTTAGGAGTGCCTGCATTGTCACTGAAAAGACACTCGATTATATGGAATCACTTATTCCGCTGGCTCCACTTCACCAGCCGGCAAATTTGCGGTTGATCTATCTTGTCAAGAAGCTTTATCCAACCCTCATGCAAACAGCGTCGTTTGATACGGCTTTTCATCAAGGCCAGAGCGATCGGGTAAGGCGGTTTGCCATTCCCCGTATTCTTCACAACCGTGGTATCAAGAAATACGGCTTTCATGGTTTGTCCTATCAATATATTTCGGAAAAGCTGCCAAATCTGCCGAAGGACGTAAAAACAGAAAATGTCGTTGTTGCCCATCTGGGTAGTGGTGCCAGTCTTTGCGCCTTGAAAAACCGCCAAAGTGCCGAGACAACGATGAGTTTTAGCACACTTGACGGTGTACCAATGGCAACGCGATGTGGTGCTCTTGATGCGGGTGTTGTTATTCACCTTTTAAGAAACAAACCTCAAAGTGTCGAAGATATCGAATATATGCTTTATCATTCGTGTGGCTTGCTCGGTATGTCCGGAATTAGTGCCGATTGCCGTGATCTTGTTACCTCCAAATTGAAACAGGCAAAACAGGCATTGGATGTTTTTATTTTGCGCATAGCACAAGAAATCGCCCGTTTGGCTGTTACTCTTGAGGGGCTTGATACGATTATTTTTACTGCCGGTATAGGTGAACACCAATTTGAAGTTCGTCAGGCAGTTATGGAACAGTTGCGCTGGCTTGGTGTCGAGATTGATTATGCTGCCAATAAAGCCAACAAATCACGACTGACAACCATGAATAGCCGTATTGCAGCATTTGTCATTCCGACTGATGAGGAACAACGTATTGCCGATGACGCCGCGCGTCTTATCAGGGAAAATGCCCAAGCGGTATCATAAAGTTGTTCAAGCGGATTGTTTTTTTGTCGGCCGATAATGTACATTAACCGGTACTATAATTGGTACCCTTTGATTTTTGCTCAAACTTTTACCGTTTCGAGCAAAGCAGTGGTTTCAGCTTTGACGAAAGAATTTCCTCCGTCCAAGATGTTGGTGAAAAAGAACAGGGCAGTGCGCTTCTTAAAATAATATTCCAGAGAAATATATGAGAAAAAAATGATAATATCACCGGGATCCCGGTGATATTATTTTTTGACGTCAGTGTTTGTTCAAACGATTGGCGATAAGGTTTTCAACGACCTGCGGTTCGGCCAAAGTCGAGATATCGCCGAGATTTTCAAAATCGTCTTCGGCAATCTTGCGTAAAATCCGCCGCATGATTTTTCCCGAGCGTGTTTTGGGCAAACTCGGCGAAAACTGGATTTTGTCGGGAGTGGCAATCGGCCCGATTTCATTTCTCACATGCTTGATCAGGTGTTGGCGCAATTCTTCTGTTGGCTCGATTCCTTCCATCAAGGTGACAAAGCAATAGATACCTTGTCCTTTGATGGGGTGAGGATAGCCGACAACAGCGGCTTCCGAAACACTATGATCGGATACCAGTGCTGATTCGACTTCGGCTGTACCTAACCTATGACCTGAAACATTCAAAACATCGTCAACGCGCCCGGTAATCCAATAATAACCGTCATTGTCTCTGCGGCAGCCATCGCCAGTGAAATATTTACCCTTATAGGTAGAAAAATAGGTTTCGACAAACCGGTTATGATCGCCATAAATGGTGCGCATTTGCCCGGGCCACGAATCAATAATACATAAATTACCTTCGTTTTCGCCAGCCAGTGTCTCGCCCTGTGTACCGACAAGCTCCGGTTTAATGCCAAAAAACGGAAGGGTGGCCGAGCCCGGCTTCAATTCGGTTGCACCCGGCAAGGGAGTAATCATGTGGCCACCTGTTTCGGTTTGCCACCATGTATCGACAATCGGACACCGGTCATCGCCAACCTTATGGTAAAACCAGTTCCATGCCTCCGGGTTGATCGGTTCACCAACTGAGCCAAGTATTCTTAAAGATGTTCGTTGAGAACGCTCGACAAATTCGTTTCCCGCCCCCATAAGCGCGCGAATGGCAGTCGGTGCTGTATAAAGAATATTGACTTTGTGCTTATCAACAACTTCCCAAAAGCGGGCCTGGTCGGGAAAATTGGGTACCCCTTCAAACATTAATGTTGTTGCACCATTACATAGCGGGCCATAAACGAGATAGGAATGACCCGTTACCCAACCCACATCAGCAGTGCACCAGTAAATTTCGTTAGGGTGATAATCAAAAACATATTCGTGCGTCATTGATGCATAGACGAGGTAACCACCCGTGGTATGTAACACACCTTTCGGTTTGCCGGTCGAACCGGATGTATACAAGATAAATAGCGGGTCTTCCGCTTTCATTTTTGCAGGTGGGCATTCGGCTTTCGCATTGGCCATTTCTTCATGATACCAGAAATCACGGCCTGGTGCCCAGCCGATTTTTCCTCCGGTTCTGCGTACCACCATGACCTGATGAACCAGTACATATTGGCGGGCGGCAATGTCTATGGCATGATCGACATTTTCCTTTAACGGTATGGGTTTGCCACCGCGAACACCTTGGTCGGCAGTAATAATGAATGTCGATTCACAATCGACAATGCGTCCGGCAAGCGCTTCGGGCGAAAACCCCGCAAATACAACCGAATGCACCGCACCGATACGCGCACAAGCAAGCATTGCATAGGCAGCTTCGAGAATCATGGGAAGGTAAATCGTAACGCGGTCACCTTTCTTGACACCGCGTTTTTTTAAAATATTGGCAAAACGGCAAACATTTTCGTAAAGCTCTTTATAGGTGACTTTTTTATCAATATAGGGATTGTCACCTTCCCAGATCATTGCAACCTGATCGCCACGGCTTTTCAAATGCCGGTCTACACAGTTATAGGCGACATTGGTGATGCCGTCTTCATACCACTTGATTGAAACGCGTCCGCGAAATGTTGTGTTTTTTACTTTGGTAAAAGGCTTAAACCAGTCAATACGACGACCATGTTTCGACCAGAACGCATCAGGATCCTTGATGCTTTCATCATACCATTGAAGATAGGTGTCATGGCCAATAAGGGCGTTTTTTTTCACACTGTTGGGTACAGGATAGATTTTATCCGACATAGGCTCCTCCATTTTCGCGTCGCTTTTCTCCTCAAGCAACGCTCTTTTTAAAACATCCGCCAATGACGGATATTTAGAGGGAAGAGTAAATGGTATTTATAGACTTTGGATAGTGTAAAATTAATTGTTTCGATAAAACTTGTCGTGAAGAAAGACGGTGCGGGTTGCGCAAAAGACTTAGAATATATCAATTTTTCCGCTTTTTTTTAAAAAAACCAATCAGAAATATAGCCTTTGGCAAGCCGGGCGACAGTTAAAAAGACCGGAGAAATTTTTATTCTTGTCGTATTCGACCAATTGAAAAGGAAAAGCTATGTTGGACGAAAAGCTGATACCCTCACACAACGATGCCATGAAAGACGGTGATATTTCCACCTCGAGCAAAGACTATAATCGGCCAGAAACAAAGGCCTTGCTCAAAAATCCGCTAGATGCTTATCCACGTCCACCCTATTCGATAGAAAAACAACAGGCGCCCGGACTGGCATCAAAGATGACGCCCCTTCCTGATCATGGAGAAAAAAGCTATAAAGGCTCGGGTAAACTTGTCGGCCGTAAAGCTCTGATTACTGGTGGCGATAGCGGCATTGGCCGGGCTGTTGCCATTGCATTTGCCCGCGAGGGCGCTGATGTTGCGATTAACTACCTTAAAGAAGAAGAATCGGACGCTCAGGAAGTTATCAAACTTATCGAAGAGGCCGGACGCAAAGGTTTTGCTATTCCGGGCGATCTGACCGATCGTCATTTTTGCAAAGAATTGGTTGAACAAGCGGCAAAGAAATTGGGTGGCCTTGATATATTGGTCAATAATGCCGGACGCCAACAAAGTGTAGAAACATTAGCCGATCTTAGCGACGAAGCGTTTGATGCAACAATGAAAACCAATATTTATGCGCCTTTTCGTGTGACAAAAGCGGCACTTGCCCACATACCGGCAGGCGGAGCGATTATTATTACCTCGTCTGTGCAAGCTTTTGATCCTTCCGGTAGCCTGTTTGATTATTCACAAACAAAAGCGGCCAATATTGCTTTTGCCAAATCGCTGGCAAAACAGCTTGGCCCGAAAGGAATTCGCGTTAATGCCATAGCACCGGGGCCGTTCTGGACGCCGTTGCAGCCATCCGGTGGCCAGCCGATCGAAGCCATGCCACAATTCGGTTCGGAAACGCCGTTGAGTCGTGCGGGTCAGCCGGTCGAAATTGCGCCCCTTTATGTGCTTCTTGCGAGTGAACAGGCAAGCTTTTGTTCCGGTCAGGTCTTCGGTGCCAGTGGCGGAATGGGTATGGATAGCTGATCAGCCATGGACGAGTGGTGGGCGATGGCCAAAAATAGCAGAGCCGACGCGCACGCTTGTTGCGCCGAAAGCGATTGCTGTTTCATAGTCAGCCGACATACCCATTGATAATTTTTCAACCCCGGCTTCACGGGCCAATTTTTGTAAAAGTGCAAAATAGGGGCCGGGGTTTTCATCGACTGGCGGAATACACATGAGGCCGACTATATCAAGGTGGTGGTTTTCACGACAGTGCTTTACAAATTCGACAGCCTGATGCGGATTGATGCCGGCTTTTTGCGGCTCAAGGCCGATATTGACCTGGACATAGCAGGCAAGCTTGCGATTTTGTTTGTGCATTTCTTCGCTGAGAAATTTGGCAATTTTTTCGCGGTCAACTGTTTCGATAACATCAAATAGTGCCACGGCTTCGGCTGTTTTGTTAGATTGTAGCGGGCCGATAAGGTGAAGGATGAGGTCAGGAAATTCTTTGCGCAGTTTTGGCCACTTTTGTTCGGCTTCCTGAACTCTATTTTCACCGAAAACACGTTGACCGGCAACAAGAAGCGGGCGAATATCATCAATGCCGAAGGTTTTTGAAACCGCAATCAATTGCACATCTTCCGCTTGCCGTTTTGCTTCATTGCACGATTTCACGATGTTCTGTTTGACTTGTTGCCATTGTGCAATAACCGCGTTCATAATGATTTTCCTCATCTTCATTGATTTTAATGAATAAAAGCGCATAGAAATGGTTGACGCTTTCATTAATACGTGTTGAAGCACGTATTGAGTTTTTTGACGATATTTTGCAAGAGTATAATTGTAATGGCAACAGAGCGCTACAATCCACGTGCAATAGAACAGAAATGGCAATCAATCTGGGCTGAAGAAGAAATTTTCAAAACCAGTAACGATGACCCGCGTGAAAAGTATTATGTTTTGGAAATGTTTCCTTATCCGTCAGGCCGCATTCATATGGGGCATGTGCGCAATTATGCGATGGGTGATGTTGTTGCCCGTTATAAACGCGCTAAGGGATTTAACGTTTTGCATCCGATGGGTTGGGATGCTTTCGGAATGCCGGCCGAAAATGCGGCAATGCAACATAAGGTGCATCCGAAAGATTGGACCTATCAGAATATTGCCACGATGAAAAAGCAATTGAAATCGATGGGGCTTTCGCTCGACTGGTCGCGTGAATTTGCGACTTGCGACGTTAATTATTATCATCGCCAGCAAATGCTTTTCCTTGATATGTATGAAAAAGGTCTGGTTGACCGGAAAACATCGAAAGTCAATTGGGATCCTGTCGATCATACGGTTCTTGCCAACGAGCAGGTTATTGACGGGCGTGGCTGGCGCTCGGGGGCTCTTGTTGAACAGCGGCAACTGACACAATGGTTCTTCAAAATTACCAACTTCAGCGAAGAACTGCTTGAGGGTCTCAACGGGCTTGATGAATGGCCGGAAAAAGTGCGTGTTATGCAGCGTAACTGGATTGGAAAATCCGAAGGGGCATTGTTGCGCTGGGAAATTGCCAAAGACACGCCAATTAACGGTTTTAATGAAATCGAATGTTTTTCTACGCGCCCTGATACCATTTTTGGAGCATCTTTTATTGCTATTGCAGCCGATCATCCAATTGCCCGCAAGCTGGCGGAAACAAATTCACAGCTGAAGGATTTTATCGATGAATGCCACCGTCAAGGAACATCAACGGCAGAGCTCGAGACGGCAGAAAAAAAAGGTTTCAATACTGGTTTGAAGGTTGTCCATCCCTTTGATAAAGAGTGGGAAATTCCCGTTTATGTCGCCAATTTTGTTTTGATGGAATATGGCACAGGTGCGGTTTTTGGCTGTCCTGCCCATGACCAGCGCGATCTGGATTTTGCCAATAAATACGAATTGCCGGTGCGCCCCGTAGTCTTGCCGGACGGCTATGATCCTGACAGTTTCGTTGTTACAGAAGTCGCGCATACGCAAGACGGCATTCTCATCAATTCCGGCTTCCTCGACGGGTTGAAGCCGAAAGCCGCTTTTGAGGAAGTTATTAAACGTCTTGAAAAGCAAACAGTGAATGGTCGGCCCCAGGCCGAAAGAAAAGTACAATTTCGATTGCGTGACTGGGGTATATCACGCCAGCGCTATTGGGGATGCCCCATACCTGTCATCCATTGTGATGTTTGTGGTGTTGTGCCGGTTCCTAAGGCAGATTTGCCGGTCAGGTTGCCCGATGATGTGACATTCGACAAACCGGGCAATCCGCTCGATCACCATCCGACATGGAAAATCGTCAAATGTCCACATTGCGGAAAAACCGCCCGTCGTGAAACCGATACGATGGATACGTTTGTCGATTCTTCATGGTATTATGCCCGTTTTACCGCACCTTGGGAAAATGAACCGACAGACAGGAAAGCAATTAAAAAATGGCTGCCGGTCGACCAATATATCGGTGGTATCGAACATGCTATTTTGCATTTGTTGTATTCACGGTTTTTTATGCGTGCAATGAAACTGACCGGCCATGTGAATGTTGACGAGCCGTTCAAAGGCCTATTCACACAAGGTATGGTTGTTCATGAAACCTACCACAACAAGAACGGGTGGGTTGCGCCTGCCGATATTCGTATCGAAGAAAAGAATGGTGTGCGTAACGCCACACTTCTTGCCGATGGTAGTCCGGTCGAAATTGGATCAATCGAAAAAATGTCCAAGTCGAAGAAAAATGTTGTTGATCCCGACGATATTATTTCTTCGTACGGTGCTGATACGGCCCGTCTTTTCATGCTTTCCGATTCGCCGCCCGAGCGGGATGTTATCTGGACAGAGGCAGGTGCTGAAGGTGCCCATCGTTTTGTCCAGCGTGTCTGGCGTCTGATCTGCACAAGTGCCGATATTTTAGCATCGGTTAAACCACAGGCAGGAAAACAGGGTGCGGCTTTGGAAATTTCAAAAGCTGCACACCGTACTCTTGCCAAAGTCGCAGATGATATCGAGAAACTGGCATTCAATCGTGCGGTGGCGCGGCTTTATGAGCTTATGAATATCATCGCGCCAGCGTTGCAGTCGATTGAAAGTGCCGATGATGAAACAAAAGCGGCTCTCCGTCAGGCTGTCGATTTCTTCATCATAATGATTTCGCCGATGATGCCGCATTTGGCCGAAGAATGTCATGCGGCATTAAAAGAGACAGGTTTGGTTGCTCAACTAAAGTGGCCCGATTATGATAGTGCTTTAATTGTGGATAACGAGATTACTCTTCCTATCCAGATTAATGGTAAAAAACGTGGCGATTTGACAATTGCACGAAATGCAGATCAATCTACCGTCGAAAAAGCTGTTCTTGCACTCGGTTTTGTGCAATCACATCTTCAGGGCAAAACGCCAAAGAAAGTTATTGTAGTTCCACAGAGGATCGTCAATGTTGTTGTCTGACCGTATTTTATATAGCTTCAGACCCATTACAACAGCCGTTGCATTGGGAACATCGCTTGTCCTGGCAGCCTGCACTGTCCAGCCTCTTTATCACGGGGATGCTAATGGTGCCTCGCAAATCAATGTTGCGCCCACCATCCGTACCAAATTGTCGGGTGTGGTGATCGACCAGCCAACAGACCGTTTTAACCAGTTGGTTCGTAACCGGTTGATTTTCTTGTTAAATGGCGGCGCAGGAGAGCCTTCGGCACCAACATATCAACTATCGCTTGGAACAAGCTATAATGTTCGCACAGCTGTGCAAATGGATATTGGTGATTCGACCGATCGTACTGGTCGTGCATCTGCCGGTGCTGTTGACGGCCGCGCGACTTATATCCTGAAAAATATGGAAAATCAGCCTCTGGTTAAAAGAACGCGTTCGGTCAGTGCTTCTTTTGACCGTCCGCGTCAGGAATACGCCAATTTACAGGCCGAAGAAAATGCGAAAAAACGTGCCGCCGGGGAGCTTGCCGAACAAATATTCCTCTCCTTGGCACAAGATATGTCAAAATTGAAATGATTGATATTTTCCGGCAGAAATTGTTGTTTTCTGCCGGAATTTTTTAATCTCATTCAGGCAACAGCTTTGACGGGCGCTCATTAACGTTAAAGAGCAATGATTGACAAATTTGCTTCGTTTGTAGCGACGATCTATGCTTGCGTCGGCACTAGCCTGCTTGGGTACTAAACCGGCATCAGCAAATTATTCTGTCGGCACATCGGATTTCAATCGGCAAATAGCTTGATATTTTGCGACAATTTCGTCATCCAAGAATTTGCACCATTTCGCCAGATGCCGGATTTCAGCTTGGAGTCAGCTTATAGTTTGTCCGGTTTTTTTCCAATCTTCTATAAATGTATCTAGTCCTTTGTCGGTCAGCGGGTGCTTTACCAATAATTTCATGATTGCCGGCGGAATTGTTGCGACATCGGCGCCGATAAGTGCGGCTTCTTTAACATGGTTCACCGTGCGGATAGAGGCGGCCAAGATTTCTGTCATGAAATCATAATTATCGAAAATTGTCCGGATTTCACCAATCAGATCGATGCCGTTAAGGCCGATATCATCAAGCCGTCCGATGAAAGGCGAAACAAATGTCGCCCCCGATTTTGCCGCCAACAATGCCTGATTGGCCGAAAAGCACAAGGTCATATTGGTCTTAAACCCCTTGGATGACAGAGTTTTACAAGCCTTCAACCCGTCAAAGGTCAAAGGCAATTTAATGCAGATATTATCGGCAATCTTTGCCAATATCAGCGCTTGTTTCATCATTGTGTCATAGTCAAGTGCCGTCACTTCTGCCGAGACGGGCCCGGCCACAACCGAACAGATTTCTTTTGTGACTTCAATGATATCACGACCCGATTTTAAAATAAGAGAAGGATTGGTTGTAACCCCGTCAACAAGACCAAGATTATTAAGTTCGATGATTTCGTCAACAATGGCCGTATCAACAAAAAATTTCATGGTTTAGCTCCAGAGCTTTTTTTGCAAATTTTATCGCGATAATGATTTTCGTGTTATGAAGCATTGTTTTATGCAAATGCAAGCCCAACATGATATCCACAATGACAAAAACCGAATCAATCACGCCGAAGACTGTTTCTGTACTGGTGCCGATGCCTGCCGAGACGGCTTATAGCTATCTTGTGCCGGATGGTATGACAGTTAATGTCGGCTCGATTGTCCGCGTACCTTTGGGCGCACGCGAGGTTGCCGGACTTGTTACCGGCAAGGTGGGCGGCAACACCAATTTACCGGTGAAAAAATTACGCCCGATCGGCCATGTATTTGATTGCCCCGCTATTCCATCGGATATGCTGCGCTTTATCCACTTTGTGTCCGATTACACCTTGTCGCCACCGGGCATGGTCGCGCGAATGGTCTTGCGCGTTCCTGCCGCATTTGATCCGGAGCAAAAAATTGCCGGTCTTCGATATTGCGGTGGCGAAATAGACAAAATGACACCAACGCGCCGACGTGTATTGGAACTGGCCGAAAACGGCATGGTATGGACGAAAACAGGTCTGGCGCACGCCGCCGGAACATCGCCAGCCGTTGTTGAAGGTCTTAAGAATCTCGGTATTTTTGAGGAAGTGGATATGCCGCCGGCGCCGGTTGTTGCTGCGCCTGATCCATCCTATTCGCTAACCCGCTTTGAAAATGACCAAGCCGTTGCCGCAGAAACGTTGAGACAGGCCATCGATAGCGGCGGTTTCAAGGTATTATTGCTTGATGGGGTGACAGGTTCGGGCAAAACAGAAGTTTATTTCGAAGCCGTTTCAGAAGCGGTCAGGAAGAAAAAACAGGTTCTTATTCTGTTGCCGGAAATTGCATTGACACAGCAATTTCTCGACCGTTTCGAGGGCCGGTTTGGTGCGCCACCGGCAGAATGGCATTCGGATTTGACACCGCGGCAACGCGAACATGTCTGGCGGCAGGTGGCTGAAAATCGTGTTCAGGTTGTTGCCGGTGCCCGTTCGGCATTGTTTTTGCCTTTTGCCGATCTCGGCTTGATCATTGTCGATGAAGAACATGATGCAGCCTATAAGCAGGAAGATCGTGTGTTTTATAATGCACGCGACATGTCTGTTGCCCGTGGTTCTTTCGGGCAATTTCCGGTCATTTTATCGTCGGCGACTCCGTCGGTGGAAAGTCGGGTCAACGCTGAGCAAGGACGATATCAGGCGGTGCACCTGCCCTCGCGTTTCAAGGAAGCGGCATTGCCGAATATTCGCGCAATTGATATGCGCAAAAATTCGCCGCCATCCGGCCGGTTTTTGTCTCCGCCACTTCAATTGGCCATGCAAAAGACACTCGAGCGCAAAGAACAATCCCTTATTTTTCTCAACCGTCGCGGATATGCACCACTCACGCTTTGTCGTGTCTGTGGCCACCGTTTTCAATGCCCCAATTGTTCGACGTGGCTGGTCGAACACAGGTTTCGTGGACAACTTATGTGCCATCATTGCGGTTATCATGAACCGGTGCCTGAAGCCTGCCCTGAATGCGGCACACTTGACCATCTGGTTGCTTGTGGCCCGGGGGTCGAGCGAATCGCCGAGGAAACGCTAAAGCTTTTCCCTGAAGCACGTATACTTGTATTATCGACCGATCTTACCGGTGGCGTAAAACGGTTACGCTTAGAACTTGAAGCAATAGCCAAAGGTGAAGTCGATATTGTGATTGGTACGCAATTGGTGGCAAAGGGACATCATTTTCCCGGCATATCACTGGTTGGTGTCGTTGATGCCGATCTTGGCCTTTCCAATGGTGATCCGCGTGCAGCCGAGCGAACATTTCAGCTTTTGTCGCAAGTGACGGGGCGGGCTGGCCGTACCGGACAAAAAAGCGAAGGTCTTATCCAGACCTATCAGCCCGATCACCCGGTAATGCAGGCAATTATTTCCGGCGATAGCGAAGCGTTTTATGCACGCGAAATTAATGAGCGAGCGCGTTATAATCTGCCGCCTTTCGGGCGTCTGGCCGCTCTGATAATTTCATCCGAAAATCGCAACGATGCCGAAGCCCATGCACGCGCTTTACGGCGGTCGGCACCATTTGCTGATGAGATATCGGTTTTGGGGCCGGCCGAAGCACCGCTGGCTCTGGTTCGCGGGCGCTATCGTTTTCGTTTGTTGTTGCAAGGAAGCCGACGGGCCGATATGCAATCTTTTATTCGGGCAATGATTGCTGCGGGACCAAAAATTCGCGGCACAACACGTGTGCAGGTTGACATTGATCCGCAAAGTTTCATTTAATGTGCAATTTTGAATTACTGAGGGAAAGCGGACGCGATGTTTATTAGTCGAAACCTTTACGGGTTAGCCAGATGCATTGATGGCAACAAGGTGTTACTTCCGTTATTTGTGTTAGCTATATTGGTGTTGTCAACGAATATTGTTTTTTCGCAATCTGTTTCACAAGTCATCAATCAGGATAGACAAAATGATATGAAAAGTGCTGATGTTACGGTATTTGTTTTCGGCTACAGCCTTCTTCAGGAATCGGATAAAATAATTATGCCAATGATTGAAGATCCGGTTGAAAGCATGAAAAGAGCTTGTAAAAAGCCCGGCCACAATGCCCGACAATGGGTCTATATGAATGCAGTCGAGCAATATGATAATATATTGGAAGAAATCGATAAGCTTGAAAAATCATTGAGTATCAATGGCCGGGCACAATCGGGTTCGATCGGAATGCGGATAAAAAAAGCATTACGCGAGCGCCGCGATATCATGGACAAGGCGCGCCTCCTTGATCTTTCTTCCGAAGTTGTCGAAGCCCGTCTCGAGGTCAATGACGGAATTTTCGATAAAGCGCTGATCGAGACCGGTGGTACGGTGGCTTCTTCCGCTTTTGATACTTTTCGTCAGGCAAATACCGCCAAGATTAAATCTGTACCCAGTGATATCCGTAAAATGATGGAAGAAAATTGCCAGAAAGATCCCGAAACAGAAGAAAATATTATTGTGGCACCGTAACTATAATGTTTGTTCTAGTTTTTTTAACCCGAAATGTAATATCAAATCTATCTTGGAATTTTAAAATAAATAACGTTAATTTCTGCCGGTTTTAAAAATTTTAAGGTGTGGCAATCATGATAGAATTATACTTTCCACAAAGTTGTGGCGAATGGCTGGCTTGGCTTGTGGCATGGGGATTTGTTTTTGTCGGCCTGTTTTATTTTTTTTGGCCGAAAATCGCCATGCGCATGTTCTGGACCTATCCGCAGCAAGAATCAGTCTCACTTCTGGCGGCAGTACGTGGCAATATGGGCGGCGTTCCACTCGGTTTGGGGATAAGTTATTTATTGTTTGCACAGCCGTTTTTGGCTATTGCACTATTTTTTACAGTTTTTTTTGCGGTTATCGGCAGGCTTATTTCATTTGCAATTGACAAAAGCTTTTCTGGCTTTAATGTCATTGTACTTTTAATCGAAATTGCATTTGCAACCGCAAGTTTTGTTTATGCTTTCGGTTTTATAGCGTAAATGTTAAAAAAATAAGGCATAGTGCAAAAAGCAGCGAGTTGCAGTGTTGCGAGTCTTAATTGTGTGTGCTAGATGGCTGTCAACTTTTAGTATTCAAACAGTAGTTTGATTACCGGCAACGTAAAAAGTTATCTAGCATCGTTGAGTTGGTGATTTTTATGTCAGCTCATTGCTGAGGGGAAAGACAGGGTAGAGTGTCAAAATCGTTTTCATTTACGTCTGCAGTAGCCGAGCGTTATGCCACATCACTTTTTGATTTGGCGCAGGAAGCAAAATGCGTTGGTGCTGTAGAAAAAGAACTGTCTTCATGTCTTTCTTTGATCGAATCGGATAGCGATTTTAAGCGTTTGGTTTTCAGTCCCGTTTTTACGTCGGCCGAGCAAGTGAAGGCAATTTCCGCTCTTTGTGACGCAGCAGGAATGAACAAAAACGTTGCCAGTCACTATGTAGAGAATTTTTTATGTGTTGTTGCAGCCAATCGCCGGTTGTTTTTATTGCCGGCCATAATTGCTGTCTTCCACCGTATGGCCGCGCAGTTTCGCGGTGAAATATCGGCTGAAGTTGTCTCTGCATGTGCGTTGACGGCATCTCAAGAAAAAGAATTGAAAGCAACACTGAACGGGGTAGCAGGCAAGGAAGTCAACCTGCATAAAACCGTAAATCCGGATATATTGGGTGGTCTTATCGTCCGACTCGGCTCGCGTCAGATCGATACATCACTTTTATCGAAATTGTCTTCGCTTAAGCTTGCACTGAAAGAGGTCGGCTGA
>NZ_CALYQK010000014.1 GCF_945285465.1 uncultured Bartonella sp.
AAATAACGGTTGTGTAAAACGCGCTTCACAATACCATATCGAATGTTGATAGAGCGTCCTTATTCCGACCGATTTGCTGTATCCCATATATCTATTTACTATATGAACTATATCATACTGTCGTTATAAATTTTATTTATTATTCGATGAATTTTAAACCAAACTGTTTTCATTTTTAAACTATCACTTTATCGTATTTTTCTCAATATTTTTAAAAAAGTCTTTCAAAATAACTACATTTTTTGTTTCGTTGCGAAAATTACGATTCATGATATTTCAATTAAAAATTTTTGTTCACTTTTCGCGCTTGTGACGTTCGAAGTGTCAAATGTTGTGGAGTTAAAGCCAAAAAATATTAGCCTTAAATGGATATACATTGCTATGAAAATTTGCTAATAAATAAAAAAAATTGTTCTAAGAATAATTCCCGTAAGAAGCGACGCGAAATTTCATGAGAGGGTCGCGTGGCTATTATATCGAAATGTAGATATATCAAAAAAATCTTTTGCGGCATATTGCTAACTGGAACGGCGATTGCGTTTTTACAAAGCAATTATGTTGCGTACGTAAACCTTGCATTCAACTACTGGAATCCTGTTGCAATTGCTGACTTCAGGCTAAAAAATTTAACAACCGAAGATTTTATCCGAGTAATTGAACAAGAGCTTGCCGAAAATAATATTGCGGAAGCACAAAGCTTGGTAGAGCTTGCAAAAGAATATGAAATCCAGCTTCCTGAAGAACTGATCAAGCGCACAGAAGAAAGCTATTTTGGACAAAGTTACCGCTACAGCAAGGATTTTGCGACAGGATTTTTAGTTGGCGACCTATCGTCAATTCCATCTGCATTAGGTTCTGTGACCTCCGACCTAATCGTATATGGTGACATTCGTGATGTTGTGACAGAAGGAACAAAGCTCATCAGGGGTGAAGATTATGATTCTATTACCTTAGGTTTGGCGGCGATCGGGATAACAAGCTCTACCATTGCGTTAGGTTCTTGGATAACCGCCGGAAGCGGAATAACTGCTCCTATTGCAGTCGCCGCAACAGAACTTGATGAAGGTGCTTCCCTTATTAAAAACGCCAACAAAGGGCATAACTTGTCAAAACCGATGCTGAATACATTACGAAAAGCTTCGTCGGATGTTATTGATGTGCAAAATCTGAAAAAAGCATTAAGCGGTTCGGAAAGCATATTAAAAATGCCTTCTATTGGTAGTCTACGAAAAGTTGTTTCGGAAGTTGATTACACGAAATTCGTACGAGGCGACTTGAGTGATATTAATAAAATTATGAAACAAGCCAATCCCGTTGATCTGGTAGCTTTGAAAGAGCGCTTTGGCGGAATTGTTGACACAAAAACAACTGGCGAATTGCAAAATTTGGCAGGAGAGACCGGATCGCTAGTGAAAACCGGCGGTTTTTTTACGGCAATGCGCCTTACGCTATGCAGACAATGCCAAAGATCTTGGGAAAATAAACAAATTGGCCAAACAGTTTGGTGAAGCCACAGCCTCGGTTTTAAAACTTTTAGGCAAAGGTGCTTTCAAACTCGGAAAACTAGTCTATTGGCTAATCTCGGTCGTAATATCATTGATAATTTGGCTGTTAGGTGCAATCTGGTATGTATTGTCATTTATGAGCAAAACGGTGCGCTTTGCTTTTTGGGTAAGGAAAAAAAACAAATACAAAAGCGTAAAAAATCAAAAGAGTCGTTGAAAGCTGCTTTTTCAGAGCGGCGCTACTTTAGCATGTTATGGCCTCTCTTTTGAGCCAGCATTTTCACGAAATAACGAAAACACCACGCTTAACCTTAAGATCATTATTGTAGGCAGATTGTTTTTACCTGCTTTTCTTAAATGTTTGTGGACTTATGGTCAGGCATGAACATGATAGAGTGGAGAATTTTTTGCGCTTTTTTACCATTATTCAAACGAACAGATACGATCGTTATCGTTCACGGCTCAGGCAACTATAAACATCGCGGATGAATATTGTGGAGCAACACGCTTATCTATTTTTGTTTTTAATCGCCCGTATTTCCCAGCGCACCTAATGTTTTTCTCGTACGCCGAGACAAGGTTTTCAGCACAGCCTGTGGTTAAGTGCTTGTCTATTGAAAAAGAACATAGCCGCTTTATGAAAAATAACGGCACCACAAAGCTAGATGCGGAAGATATTATGCATTGCGGTGGTATGTCAAAATGAAAACAATGGTCAGCTGACTTGTTTGCTTGATGGTTATAAAAGACAAATTGTTTTTTCGCTGGCCCGACGTGGCAACTTTGCCATTGTTGAACTTGATAAGCAGGCCGAAGTTGGCTTATTTTAATGTGATCGGCTCCGCATTTTCTATCTAGCAATCGGTTTGCTTTAAACTTATGAACTTTGTTTTTTATAACAATTACTTTATCTTATACAGAAAGATAAAAAACGGTTTTAAGTCTATTATTAATCATATAGCGATGTACATTTCCGGTTTTGCAAACAGGAACTACCGAACCTTTTAATCGGGTCAATATATCTCTTACTTTTTTTGTTGTCTTCGTTACACCAATAACTATATTCGGTTGCTTTTGGTGCGTTTTAAACCTCTTTCCTTTTCTGTTTTTTCATCAAAGTTTTGCGGAAACTTGACGAGTTTGTGAATTCAAAAAGAACATCCCCACAGTTCATCGCTAATTTTTTGTCGATAATTGCTTTGTCGGCAACAACGTGAAAAGATTACTCCTTCATGATGAAATCGGCTGAAACCCACAATTAGACGAGGATGACAGAATGCCAATAAATTTCAAAAAGGATTTTTCCCCGGATTATGGCCAGGCTGTTTCACTCGGCTATCATGTTCGACGGGTAACCGCGCATAATCCATCGCCTTTTACATTCACCGGCACCAATAGCTATATTCTTGGCTCTGAAGAACTTGCAATTATTGACCCGGGGCCGGATGAGCCGACCCAGCTCAAGACATTTCTTGAAGTCATTGACGGGCACAAGTTGAAATACATTTTTATAACCCACAGCCATAGCGACCATTCCGGTTTGGCTAAAAAGTTGAAAGATTTGACTGAGGCAACAATTGTTGGCGAGGGAGCTTACCGCCCCGCACATTCGGGCAACCTGCAACAAGATATAGTTCTCGATGAAAAATGTGACAGAAATTTTTCTCCCGATATTACGCTTAAAGACGGTGAAAGCGTTGAGGGCTCCGACTGGAAACTAACCTGTGTAACCACCCCCGGACATATGGCAAACCATGCCGCTTTTGCGCTTGATAATACTGGCATTCTCTTTACCGGCGACCATGTCATGGCATGGTCAACAACAGTTATCGCTCCTCCCGAAGGATCGATGCACGATTATATGCACTCACTCGACAAACTTTTGCAGCGCGACGATCTAATCTACTTTCCTGGTCATGGCGGGCCGGTCTATAAGCCGCAAAGTTATGTCCGGGCCGTCGTAGCACACCGGAAAATGCGTGAAAGAGCAATTATCGAACGTCTTAATGTCGGTGATCGCACGGTTGACGACATTGTTACGGCAATCTACCGTACCGTACCTGCGCGTCTTCGTAAAGCGGCAGCTCTTTCGGTTCTCGCCCACTTGGAAGATCTGGTAACACGAGGCATTGTCAAAACAAACGGTGCAATCTCTTTGACGAATATTTATTCATTGTCCTGATCGACCGGCGTCGACAACATTTCGGTATCGAGCATATCCATGAAAATCATAATAAACGCGGCATCGATGCCGAGATCATGGCTCAGATAACGGGATGCCGAGCGCATATCGACAAAAGTCGTGTCACCTTCATCGGTGAGCCGAATGACAATATCCGATACAAAACCGAGATAAAATGTCTTAGCTTTGGTTTCGATAAAAAGCTTCTCATCCTCTCCATCCACCCCACGCTGGGCTTCAATTGGCCAACCAAGCGCATTCAGAACATTGCGTACAGATTTCAAAATACGGTCGGGCGATCCATCATAGCGACGTCCAGACATTTGCGGCCATGCTTTCAATTGTAGCGCTGCTTGTGCGGACAGGTCATTATTGACCGGCAAAGCATCGACAGGCCTGATGCCAGCAATAAAACGCGGCGGCATATCGGTATCGGTTGAAATGTCACTTAGCGGTGGCATGGCAAACCAGAGGAAGATAAAAATAGCTATCGGAGTGAAGGTAATGAGGGAATAGACAATACCTTTCATTGATTTCAGACCGCCACGATCACCGTTTTTCCAAAGGTCATAAAGCCCTTTTAATGCCAGAACCAGCGAAACAAATGCGCAAAATCCGGCGATAGCGGCGGCAGATAAAAACACCTTAGTCGAGACAAACGAAAAACGGTGAAGAAGAGCGCAGACAACCAGAACAAAGAAACTAAAGCCACCAAAACGCGGTGACCACGACGCAGCAAGAGATGTCTGGCGAATATATTTTTTTCTCATTGTCCGTCAGTTTTCCCTTGTAATGCATTACAATCTGTTATTTCGGTTTCTAGTGTTACCATTTTTGCCGCAACCGACAATTTCACAAACGTGAATCCCTTTTTTTCAAGAGCTATAATACCTTCCGCCACCCCTGCCCCCGACATGCGCATCGGTTGGTTCATATGAGCAATGATAACATCGCCATTTTTTGCCTTCAAAATGCGCGCAGCAACTGTTTTTGCCGGCAAAGATGCCCCCATATCGGCATTGAGAGAAAAACCGCCAACTTGATAACCCATAGCATTGATGAGTTTAACAGCATCGCGAGAATAACGGGCTGCCGCATCACGGTACCAGTTTGAACGCGGAAAACCCGCCGCATTGATTGCCTCTTCGCCTCCTCTAATTTCTTCACAAACGGCTTTCAGACTTCCGGCCGTTTTTAAACCGTAAATTGTTTCCTGATTGTCAATTGCCGGAACATGATTTTTACCGTGATTGGCCACTTCAAACAGTTCCGGATTAGCTTTAATAATATCGACGATTGCCTTGTTACGGTGCAACCACCTTGCTGTCACAAACAATGTTGCTTTAATTTTATGAGAAAGCAGAACATCAAAAATTCGCCTGTCGATATCGCCCATACAAAGATCAAGCGTCAAAGCTATTTGCGGCTGTGACGCTTGACCTTTCTCTATATACAATTTCGGTTCTATTGTATCTGCGAAGCTTAGAGCTGGAATGAATAAACTTAGCATCCCAGCCATAAGAAATTTGCAAGCGGTATCGAACACGAACGGCCTACTTCTGGTGTCTGATCGCAGCTTGAGCGGCTGCTAGTCTGGCGATCGGTACACGGAACGGCGAGCAAGACACATAGTTCAAACCGATTTGCTCACAAAGATCAATCGACATAGGGTCGCCGCCATGTTCGCCGCAAATACCAAGTTTGATATTCGATCGTGTACTACGCCCGCGTTTGGCACCAATTTCAACCAGTTCGCCCACACCCTCACGGTCAATTGATACAAACGGATCCTGCTCCAACAGACCTTTTTTAATATAGGTTGAAAGAAATGGACCGGCATCATCACGTGAAATACCGAATGTTGTCTGAGTTAGATCATTGGTGCCGAACGAGAAAAATTCTGCAGTTTTGGCAATTTCTGCCGCGCGCAGTGCCGCCCGTGGCAACTCGATCATCGTGCCAACAAGATATTTGATTGTGACACCCTTTTCTTTCATAACATCTTTGGCAACCCGGTCGATACGTTCTTTGACAAAATCGAGCTCGGCTTTAAGAGCAACAAGCGGCACCATAATTTCCGGAGTAACTGTCTCATGTGTATCTTTGGCCGCTTCAATTGCCGCCTCGAAAATTGCCCGCGCCTGCATTTCGGTAATTTCAGGATAGGTAATTCCCAAACGGCAGCCACGTAACCCCAACATCGGGTTAAATTCATGGAGCTCGGCAGCGCGTTCCTTGATGGCATCAGCCGGTATCGACATTGCCTTGGAAACTTCGGCGATTTCCGCATTATTTTTGGGCAGAAACTCATGAAGCGGCGGATCAAGCAAACGTATGGTTACCGGAAGACCATGCATAATTTTGAATAATTCAATAAAATCAGACCGTTGCATTGGTAAAAGCTTTGCCAAAGCTTTGCGGCGACCTTTTTCGTCATTGGCCAAAATCATTTCACGCATAGAAATAATACGATCACCGGCAAAAAACATATGCTCGGTGCGGCATAAGCCAATTCCTTCGGCCCCGAAAGATCGCGCCATGCGGGCATCCGCCGGTGTTTCGGCATTAGCACAAACATGCATACGGCGTTTTTCATCCGCCCACGACATGAGCTTGGCAAAATCGCCCGACATTTTTGGCTGCAACATCGCAACTCTGCCGCTATAGATTTCGCCATTTCCTCCATCGATCGTGATAATATCCCCTTTATGGAAAGTTTTATCGCCTGCTTTCAATGTGCCGCTGTGATAATCGATATGAATGCTTCCGGCTCCACAAACACAAGGTTTACCCATGCCGCGAGCAACCACAGCCGCATGACTTGTCATGCCGCCGCGAGAGGTAAGAACACCTTCTGCAACATGCATTCCGTTAATATCTTCAGGGCTCGTTTCAATACGAACCAATATGACATTGCGACCTTCTTTGGCGGCTGTTTCCGCTTCTTCCGAGGAAAAAACAATTTCACCCGTCGCCGCTCCCGGTGAAGCTGGCAACCCCACTCCAAGAACCGTTTTATCGGCTTTGGGATCAAGTGTCGGGTGGAGAAGCTGGTCAAGAGATTTCGGTTCAATGCGCATAATCGCTTCTGTCTGGTCAATCAAACCTTCATCAACCATATCGACAGCCATTTTCAGCGCCGCCCGTGCTGTACGTTTGCCAACCCGCGTCTGCAACATCCACAATTTACCTTTTTCAATGGTAAATTCCATGTCCTGCATATCGCGGTAATGATTTTCAAGCTTATGAGCAACATCTTTGAATGCCGCAAATGCATGTGGCATTGTCTTTTCCAAAGACGGTTTATCGGAACCTGCTGCTATTCGTGCGGCTTCTGTAATATTTTGCGGCGTTCTGATGCCGGCAACCACATCTTCACCCTGGGCATTGACAAGAAATTCGCCAAAAAGCGTATTCTCGCCTGTCGAAGGATTACGGGTGAAGGCAACACCTGTTGCTGAATCATCGCCCATATTGCCGAAAACCATGGCTTGCACATTGACGGCTGTTCCCCAACTTTCAGGGATGTCATGCAGCTTACGGTAGGTAACAGCACGCGGTGTCATCCAGCTTAAGAAAACAGCACTAATTGCGCCCCAGAGTTGCTTTTCCGGCGCCTGAGGGAACGGCTCTCCCATTTCCTCCTCTACACATCGTTTAAAGGCCGCAATGACATCTTTCCAATCTTGTGCTGTCATTTCGGTATCGATTTCATAGCCATGTTTAGCTTTAACGTCATCGATGATTTCTTCGAACAACGCTCCATCAAGCCCCAAAACGACATTTGAATACATTTGTATAAAACGGCGGTAACTGTCATAGGCAAAGCGTTCGTCATTCGTTTCCTTGGCAATAGCTTTAACTGTTTCGTCATTCAGCCCGAGATTAAGCACAGTATCCATCATACCGGGCATAGATGCCCGGGCGCCGGAACGAACAGAAACAAGCAACGGCTTTTCCTTGTCGCCGAATCGTCTCCCCGTAAGCCGGCCAACTTCCGTCAGACATTTTTCAACCGTGTCATCAAGCTTGTCGGGATACGTTTTGTTATTGTTATAAAAATAGGTGCAGACTTCGGTGGTAATTGTAAATCCCGGTGGAACCGGCAATCCAAGATTGCTCATTTCGGCCAGATTTGCACCTTTACCGCCTAAAAGGTTGCGCTCAGATGCTGCCCCGTCAGCCTTTCCATTACCAAAGCTGTAAACCCATTTTGTCATTTTACAAAAATTCCTCCGATTATCTTCACTCGTCGCTCATATTCAAAAAAATAGATCACGGCTCTCTTCAAAAAAATCGGCTTCAACCGATTTTTATAGCTTAGATTACATTTGCCCGAACGCCAACATCATTTTTTTAAACCCATGATGAAATTTCCAAATCCGGGAGTACCACAAGGTTGAACGCAAAATTCTAACCGATATCGCGCATTTTTTCAGCCGTTTGCAAATCAACCGATACGAGTTGCGAAACGCCCTGCTCTCCCATGGTAACACCAAAAAGGCGATCCATTCGCGCCATGGTAATCGGATTATGTGTAATAACGATAAAACGTGTTTTTGTCGACTTGGACATCTCGTCCATCAAATTGCAGTAACGTTCGACATTGTGGTCATCAAGTGGCGCATCGACTTCATCAAGCACACAAATTGGTGCCGGACTGGTTAAAAAAACCGCAAATATAAGAGCCATCGCCGTTAAAGCTTGTTCGCCACCTGATAAAAGTGTCATGGTTTGCGGTTTTTTTCCCGGTGGACGCGCCAGAATTTCTACTCCCGCATCAAGAGGATCGTCCGACTCGACAAGTTGTAATTCTGCTGTTCCGCCGCCAAACAAATGATGATAGAGTCGCTGGAACTCGAAATTCACTTTGGTAAATGCCGAAATCAGGCGCTCACGACCTTCATGGTTGAGATTCTGGATGGCTAGACGCAATTTCTTTATTGCCTCAACGACGTCGTCGCGTTCGCCGGTAATGGCATCAAAGCGTGTGCGTAACTCTTTTTCTTCCTCATCAGCACGTAAATTAACCGCTCCCAGTCGTTCCCGCTCTATGCGCAGCCTTTCCAGTTGATGTTCGAGCGTTTCGACATCTGGTAATTTTTTGCCCACCGTTAATTGCGCTAGTCGTAAAGTTTCATGAGGAGGACAGTTCAACGCTTCCGCTATTCGTGCTTCAATATCTTGGCGCCGTTCGACGGCCGCGTTAAGCCGCTCTTCGGCACGGGCACGTTCTTCGCGGCTGGAAGACAACTTTGCAAATGCTTCCGACGTTTGTTTATCAAGCATGGTTTGCACATTTTCCGCCTGTGCCAGCCGATCCATTAGTTTCTGCCCCTCGGCCTCTTTTTGTAACAGCGCATCAAGAAGATTTTGCCGCCTTTCCTCCATTCCCTCGGGTATTTCAGCCAATTGTTCAGCCTCTAACATTGCCTCTTTGCGCCGCGCAACCAAAGCTTCGATCTGGTGTCCTGCATTTTCAATGCGCTTCACCCAATTTTTCCGCTCCGCCCCAATGTTTTCGAGCCGGCGTCGGCGCGCACTGGCATTATGTTTCCAATTTTGCAACCGTGCCAGCGCTTCCGAAACTTCTGCCCTCCGGGATGACAATTTCAAGGAAAAAGCGCTGACTTTTGCTTCAAGTGCCGTGATGTCGGGTAATTTTTTTTGCTCGTTTTCGCCAATCAGATGTATTTTCTTGGCTTCATCAAACTCATCTTGATAATGGCGCGCATTTTCTTCCAGTGCCGCAAGACGAAGGCGATGTTCGTTTGTATGCCGTTCGATCTCGCTAAAATATTGTTGGGCTTTGTCGCGATTTTCACGATTTGAACGAAGCTTTGTCCGGCAATCGCGCTCATACGATTGTGCTTCTTCGACCGCCTTTTGCCGTTTGCGTAAATCTGCTTCTGCATTATTCAAAGCTTCGCGCGCGTGTTCGATAAGATGTGATAGTTCGTTAAGGCGATTTTTTTGTGCAAGACGTTGTGCGGCAGCTGTAGGCGCATCTTCTCTTGCCTGCAAACCGTCCCAGCGCCATAAAGCACCCTTTGGACTTACCAATTTTTGCCCTACTGCCAATCTTTGCTGCAATTTTCCGCCATCTTTGTCATCAACAACGCCAATCTGGCAGAGAGCATCGTGCAAAGCTTGCGGTGCGGTGACAAAATGGGAAAGTGATTGCACCCCTTCGGGAAGGGCTGAAATATCGCAACTGCTTCGTTTACCACTCCAAAATAGTGGCGCACCTTCTTCGAGTGAACCTTCAAGATCATCGCCCAATGCCGCCCCCAAAGCAATTTCATAGCCAGCCCGTACAGAGATTTGATCAACTACCGGTGAAAATTTGTCCTGTATAAATGAACCAAGAAGTTGGTCCAGCGTGCGTGCCTCTGTCACGAGGCCATTCAATTCATCGCGGCAATTGCCAACATGGGGACGTAAAGCATTTTCTGCCTCTCGCGCCGCTTCAATTGCCGTTTCGCTTTGTTGCTGAATTTCTTCACTTTCGGCCAGTAAAGTCTCTGCCGTTTGCAATCTTGCAGTTGCTTCTTGAAGCTCGCCAGACAATTGCAATTTGGTGCGCAAACTGTCAATTTGACCGGTCACCTCGGCGAGATTTTGATGCAACCTTTCACTCCGTTTTATAACGTCTGAAATCTGCTTGCCAATCCGCTCTTCGTCGGCTTTTGCCTTTGCCAGTTCTTGGGTGAGTGCTTGCGATTGCCCTTCACTCTCATCCAATATGGCTTGTAACTCGTCAAGATGAACTTGAAGTTCGGTCTCTGTCTGCGCCTGCTCTTCTGCTTCCGCCGTTAAAATACCTTCCTCTTCGTCCAATCTTGCCAGACTTTGCCGATCCTCGACAACAAGCTGTTCTTCACGAGCAATATCGGTTGCAAGCTGCTCAAGTCGAAGCAGTAATTCCGACTGTCGCTGCCGATTGCGTTTTTCTTCCTCATCAAGTTGCTTCAGCTCTATATTTAGCCTTTGGTAGGCCGCTGATGCTTTTGCCGCTTCCTCGCGCAAAGGCGGAAGAGTGTTTTTACTATTTTCCTGCGCTTTTTCCGCCCGCATATGAGCCTGCGCTTTTTCCGCAACAAGCATAGTGGCGCTGTTTAAGGCACTTAGAGCTTCTGCTTCCTGCGTTTTACTTTCCGACCAGCGCAAATAAAATAGACCAGCTTCAGCCTGCCGAATGTCGGCCGAAAGCGATTTAAACCGGTTTGCCTGCCGTGTTTGCCGTTTCAAGCTTTCAATGCGCGAGGCTAGATCGCCGACAACATCTTCAAGCCGGTCAAGATTGCCTTCTGCCGCGCGCAGACGTAGCTCGGCTTCATGTCTGCGGCTATAAAGGCCAGAAATGCCAGCCGCCTCTTCCAACAAGGCACGGCGTGCCTGCGGTTTTGCCTGGATCAGTTCGCCAATGCGCCCCTGCCCGACCATAGATGGCGAGCGCGCGCCAGTTGACTGATCAGCAAACAACAATTGGACATCTTTGGCACGAACGTCTTTTCCGTTTATGCGATAGAGCGAGCCTGAATCCCGCTCGATACGACGCGAGACCTGCAATTCATCCGCTTCATTGAAGGTAGCAGGTGCACTACGATCCAAATTGTCTAGAAAAAGCGTCACTTCGGCAAAATTACGCGGCGGCCGTGTTGCCGAACCGGAAAAAATAACATCATCCATGCCGGATGCCCGCATATTTTTGTAGGAATTTTCACCCATAACCCAACGCAGAGCTTCGACCAAATTCGATTTTCCGCATCCATTCGGGCCAACAATACCGGTAAGCCCCCGTTCAATCACGAGCTCCTGAGCTTCGACAAATGATTTAAAGCCGACAAGTCGCAGCTTGGTAAACTGCATAAATCTACCTTCAGATTACAAAAAAGGATGCAGCAAACGGCCACATCCTCCTTTATATCACATAATTATATCCTTAAAGGAAGCTATCAATTATAGAAGACATTTCTTCCACAGACAAAGCACCTTCATATTTCTTGCCATTGATAAAAAAGGTCGGTGTGGAACTTACACCAAATTCCTTTCCACGTTCAAAAGAATTTTTAACCTCATCCAGTATAGACTGATTTTTCAAACACTCTTCAAAAGCTTTGTCATCAAGCCCCGCCATTGACGCGATCTTTTTTAACGGCGGCAGTGCATCTTGTGCGGCTGCCCATTCCATCTGTTTTTCAAACAATACCTGAATCATCGGAAAATAACGATCTTTTGCGACACAACGGGCAAGCATATAGCCCGCCTGTGAGCGCGGATCATAGGCAAACTCGCGAAATACCAGTTTTGCCTTGCCTGTTTTGATATATTTTTCGTAGATTTCGGGTAAGGTTTTATTATAGAAATCTCCGCAATGGCCGCACGTTAACGAAGCATATTCGACGATTGTCACCGGTGCATCGGCATTGCCTTCCACCATATCTGTATTTTTGCCCAAGTCGAGCAATTTGGCCATATCGACGTTTTCTACCGATTTGACCTCGACAGGCTTGGCGTCCGCCGTTTTGCTTTCAACAGCATGAGCGGACAAAACGGCAAAACATGTTGTTGCCGCAAGTCCCAAGGCTGTAGCAAACGAACGAAGACAATTGTTTTTCTTAGCGACCATAACGGCACCTCTATATAATTTTTCTGTTAAAATTTGGAATGAAGCATGCCGAAAGACAAGCTTTTTCTTTTTATAAGGCACAGTTGCGCACTTGTCTTGGCCTAATTATTAAATTTTTTGTAACAACAGACTCATTTTTGCGCAAAAATAGCTAATCCCAGATTATACAAAGAGTTCCTTAGTTCCTCGTTTTCAATCTGTCTGGTCAATTCGCCAACAACCTTGCGATCGGTTTCGTCAATTACTGCCCGCACATTGGGTTTTACCGCATCCTGCTCGACAACACATTGTTCTATTTTAATGCGGCTTATAGCCACATAGCCAAAAAATGCATTAATACGTTGAAGAATTTCGATATTTTCATGGGCTAAAATCATTGCTGCATAGCCTTCACAGCCAACAACCAATGTCGCCGGTTTAAACGGATCATCAACACTTATCCGCCTTGGCCAGATAATTTTAAGCGGCATTGTGCTGTGGGCAATATGTTCTCCCACAAGATGGGGCCAGTTTTCTATAAGTTCCAGGCTAAGTCCGGTTTTTTTTTGCAAAACAGGATCAAGAAGGCTCGCGACCGTCTTAGCAAGTGGTTGAAATTGTTTCGTTTTTGGCTTCAAACCCATTATTGCCCCCGATAATGTTTAAACCAATCAACAAATTTTCCGATACCTTGGCTAATTGACACTTTCGGGTGAAAGGAAAAATCCCTTTCGGCAAGCGAAATATCCGCATAGGTTTTTTCTACATCGCCTGGCGGCATCGGACAAAGCTCGGTCAAAGCTTTATTGCCTGTTGCCCTTTCGATCGTTGCGACAAACTCCGCTAATTCTACCGGCTCGTTATTGCCGAGATTATAAATATCAGCAACCTTTTGCGGCTCCTTTATAACTTTTTTAACCACTGCAACAACGCCGTCCACAATATCATCAATATAGGTAAAATCGCGTTGCATTCTACCATAGTTAAAAAGTTTTATCACGCGCCTTGAAAGAATAGCATCGGTAAAAAGCCAAGGTGCCATGTCGGGCCTTCCCCACGGTCCATAAACGGTAAAAAACCGCAAGCCGGTGGTCTTTAGCTTATATACATGGGCATAGGAATAAGCAAGTAATTCGCCAGCACGCTTTGTTGCCGCATAAACCGACACCGGATGGTCAACTCTATCGCTTTCCGAAAATGGTACTTTTCTGTTTGCCCCATAAACCGATGAAGAGCTGGCATAAACAACCGGCGGGCAAGGTGAGAATTTCAACGCCTGTTCAAAAATTCTAACCGTCCCTTCTACATTGGCGTTTACATAAGCCGACGGGTTTTCTATCGAATAACGAACACCGGCTTGCGCAGCTAGATGAACGATAACATCGACATTTTTTTCTTTGCCAACCGCTTGATCAAGTTCTGTTTCGTCAGAAATATCGGCTTTTATAAACCGGAAACAGGGATGATCGCCAATCTCGTGTAATCGAGCATTTTTTAATTGTGGCGAATAATAATTGTTGAGATTATCAAGGCCGATTACTTGAAAACCCTGTTGCAAGAGCTCCTTTGTTGTGGAAAAGCCGATAAAACCGGCTGCACCCGTAACAATTGCCTTCATTTTTCACTGCTCTTTTTTTTCTGCAAATGCCCTTTCGCAAGGCCATAAATGATACGACGAATATAGTCTGAAGCTCGAAAAAATAAAACTCCTGACCGTTTCCAGCTCGATAAACGTACATTACGATAAGTCTCACGATTAATAGCAATAGTTAAATCGGGTGTTGGCAAAAATTCGATAATATTTCGATTGGTTGAAAAAATCTCAAAGCCGGTCCAGCCGCGTTCAAGGGCGACATCATAAGGCAAACCCATCGGTGTGAGTTTGGCGATTAACTTTTTTGCTCCCTCTTTTGTTACCATATAGGCGGCGGCACTTCCCGATGGACCATGCAAAAATCGACCTATAGAAACCTTATCGGATACATCCATATAGCGGTGAAACAATCGGTACCGATGGTTTGCAAGCTTGATTACATCCCAGCCTTCGATCTGTACCAGTTCATTAATGACAGTAATAAAATTTTTATTAAATCCGACATCATCTTCAGCAATGACCGCATATGGGGCATCACCATTCACAACCGCCGACAAAGCATGTAAATGGCTCAAATAACATCCCGCCTCGCCGGGCAAAATATTTTTTCCGTGTCTGCTCCGGAACCGCTTGAAATTGATTTCCGGCGTGTGAAAGATATCTATTTGGCTGCCATCTACCGCACTTACCCTATTATAATTCAACCCGACTTTCCCGGCCGAATGCGAAATTCTCTCATAGCGTTCTTTCGAGCGATCAAGATTAAGTATATGAACGGGAATATCCAATGCGTTCCTCGACAATCTATTGTTTGAACGACTTTTAACGATAACGGCTTTGTTTTTCAAGCCGTTAAGAGATGCAGGCAAATTAGTGATTTTGGTAAAAAATGTAAACGCATTTAACAACAAAACGCAAAGCTTCTGAAGGTCGTATAAAATCTCGGGTAAAACCAAGCTATTTTATTGTTCTCCTATTGTTCCGCGCCGTTTTTTTAGAAAATTTTGCTTTTCATTTTCTCTTTTCCTCATCTCATTCACTCGCGATTTTGTGATTTTTCTTTGTCAATGATGCAAAATATCAATCCGGTAGACACCGAAATTGAGTGTAATTTCGACCGGAGTTGCAAATGTCGGAAGCCCAACAACCATCTTCTGGCGTTGATCGCCATGATACGCGCAAAAGAGTTTTCGCCATTATTGCCAGTGCTTCTGGTAATCTTGTTGAATGGTATGATTTTTACATTTATGCTTTTGCATCAATTTATTTTGCCAACCAGTTTTACCCTTCCGGAGACGATCAGGTTGCAGCCCTTTTAAAAACTGCAGGCGTTTTCTTTATCGGTTTTTTGATGCGTCCGATTGGCGGCTATATCTTCGGCCGCATTGGTGACCGTTATGGGCGCAAGCCGTCCATGACGATTTCTGTTGTCATCATGTGTCTGGGGTCGCTCGTCATCGCTGTTCTTCCTACTTATTCAACATGGGGAAATAGTGCCGGCATTATCCTGCTTCTCGTGCGCATGATGCAGGGGCTTTCGGTAGGCGGTGAATACGGAACAACAGCGACATATAGACATATATGAGTGAAGTTGCGTTAAAAGGTCGGCGTGTTTTTTTCAGTTCGTTTCAATATGTCACTCTTGTTGGTGGGCAGCTTCTTGCCGTTCTTGTTGTCGTTATACTGGAACTTTTCCTTGATGAAACTCGACTTAAAGCCTGGGGATAGCGCATTCCTTTTGTAATTGGTGCTTTGACAGCAGTAATTGCCTTTTATCTTCGTCGCTCGCTCCATGAAACATCGACAGAACATTCACGCTCCAGTGTTGAAGCCGGAAGCCTGATCGGCCTTTTAAAAAACCATACACGTTCGTTTCTTATTGTCGTCGGTTTTACCTCTGGCGGCTCGTTGACGTTTTACACCTACACAACTTATATGCAAAAATATTTGGTCACAACAACCGGTTTACCGGCCAAAGACGCCAATACCATGATGCTTGGAGCGCTGTTTATTTTTATGGTGCTACAGCCTTTTTTGGGTATGTTGGCTGATCGGATAGGCACCAGAACATCGTTGTTGCTATGGTCTTTTCTGTCGATAATTCTGACTATTCCGGCTTTAGGGGTGATAGGCACGACGCATAATAAAGTTTTGGCATTTTTAATGATCATCGTTATGCTGGCGATAACCTGTTTCTACACTTCTATTGCCGGCATTGTGAAAGCTGAGATGTTCCCTGCTTGCGTACGAGCCTTAGGTGTCGGATTTTCTTATACTGTTGCCAATGCATTATTTGGCGGTTCGGCCGAATATGTCGCATTGTGGTTCAAAAACCAGGGCGTTGGCAATTATTTCTATTGGTATGTAACCGTTATGATGGTGATCGCTTTTTGTTGCGCTTATAAAATGAATGACGCTCGTAAGGGTAGCTATTTACAAGAACACGACGTCGACTGAAGTAACCGGATGCCAAAAAGAATAGTGCTGCCAGAACAAAAGGCAGGTACATTATGTGCCTGCCTTTTCCTTTGATTTTTTTGGCTGTCTGTGATTGTAGAACTTTATGAAAGAATTTTCCGAAAAATTGCTTTGCTGGTACGACCAATATCATCGCAACCTTCCATGGCGTATTGGCCCTGCCGATTTGGCAATGGGGCAAAAACCGGACCCTTACCGTGTATGGCTGTCAGAAATTATGCTGCAACAGACAACCGTTGAAGCTGTCAAACCTTATTTTGACAAATTTATCAAACAATGGCCCAACGTTTTTGCGCTGGCCAGGTCCGATCTGGAAGATGTGCTTAAAGCCTGGGCAGGACTTGGTTATTATTCGCGTGCGCGAAATCTTAAACTGTGTGCTGAAAAGCTTGTCGCCGAATATCAGGGGATTTTTCCTGACACGCCAAAAAGCCTGAAAACTCTTCCCGGTATCGGCGATTATACCTCGGCCGCTATTGCTGCAATTGCCTATAACAAGCCGGTAGCCGTCGTTGATGGCAATGTCGAACGGTTAATTTCGCGTCTATTTACGATAAAAACCGAAGTAAAAAAAGCAAAACGTGAAATAACCGAAAAAACACAAAATATGACTCCTCATAACCGCGCTGGCGATTTTGCGCAAAGCATGATGGATCTTGGGGCAACTATTTGCACCGTGCGGCAACCGCGTTGCATGATCTGCCCTGTCGAAAGTCTTTGCCATGCAAAACAGGAAGGGGCGCCGGACATATACCCGATAAAGGCCGCGAAAGTTGCGCGACCTGAACGCACCGGAGCAGCTTTTGTCGCCATCAATTCTGATGGCGAGCTCTATCTGGAAAAACGGCACATGTCGGGGCTTTTGGGCGGCATGACACAAATTCCCAATTTATTCAGTGCCGAAAATAATTATTCTGTAACTGATGCGCCTTTTGCTGCCGATTGGCAGTTAAAAGGCAAAGCTCGCCATGTCTTTACCCATTTTTCGCTGGTTCTTGACGTTTTTTTGGCGCGGGATGTTGAAAAATCAGCCGCCGGTAATGGCTGGTGGTGCCCGCTTGACCAATTGGCTGATCAAGCGTTGCCGACAGTTATGAAAAAAGCAATTTCAGTCGCGCTTCCCGATATTTTCAACAGCAAAAAATAAAAGGCGGCGCATAAAGTGCGCACGCCTTTTTTATAGACCGGTGACTGGAGAAAAACCGGTCGTTTTGCTTATGAAACGCCTTGTTTTATCATTTGTTCCCGAATGGTTATACGCAATTCATCAATCAGAGTTAATTTGCCGTTTTGTTCAAAATACCAGAATGTCCAGCCATTGCAGCTCGCACTGCCCTGCACTTTACGCCCCATCATGTGAATGGAACCTGCCTCACCACCCACGACAATCGTGCCATCGGCACGAATAATGGCGGCATGCTCTTTCTTTTTATCGTAAAGCACCGTACCCGGGGTTAATAACCCTGCTTCGATAAGGCTTAAAAAGGCAACACGTGGTTCGGCTCTTTTGCCGGCAAGAACGGCAAGTTCCGGCTTATCAAGTGTCTGAACCACGCTAATTCGTTGTAATGCCGCATCAATATAAGATTGCTCGCGCTCGATACCGACAAAATCACGTCCCAAACGTTTTGCCACCGCACCGGTCGTGCCCGAACCAAAAAATGGATCAAGAATAACATCGCCCGGTTTTGTCGATGACATTATAACACGTGCCAGTAACGCTTCCGGTTTTTGTGTCGGGTGTACTTTGTAGCCAGCATCGTCTTTCAAGCGCTCCGAACCCGTACAAATTGGAAAAAGCCAATCCGAACGCATTTGGACATCGTCATTTGACGCTTTCATAGCTTCGTAATTGAACGTGTATTTTTTGGCATTCTGATCACGAGATGCCCAAATCAAGGTCTCATGCGCATTTTGAAAACGGCGACCGCGGAAATTGGGCATTGGATTGGTTTTCCGCCAGATAATATCATTAAGCATCCAGAACCCCAAATCCTGTAGCGCCGTGCCGACACGAAATATATTGTGATATGAGCCGATGACCCAAATTGTTCCATTCGGCTTCAATACCCGCCGACAGGCAAGAAGCCACGCACGCGTAAATGCATCATAAGCCGAAAAACTCTCGAACTGGTCCCAATCATCATCAACGGCATCGACCAACGACTGGTCGGGACGACGAAGTGCATTGCTAAGTTGTAAATTATAGGGCGGATCGGCAAAAATAACATCAACAGATTGGCTTGGCAGCTTATTGAGAGCTGCAACGCAATCACCTTTTAGAATCTGGTTTCGCCACGCTTCTTCGGGAGAAGCTTCAACAAGATCTTTTATAAGACGGACAGCAGTCATAGGATACTCGGCAACACGTACTCAAAAACACATTTTCGCAAATACAAACGAATCACGAATTCGACATCTACAAATTGACGAAATAGGGTAAAGAACGTGTTAAAGCCGAAGGATTTAAAATTTATCACGCGTTTGATGGCAAACTGCCAATAAGGTTCGCATATTTTAGACAAAATAACATCGAAAATATATCCGTTTCACCCGAAAAAGCGTTAAAAATAGCGTTCGTTTCAAACCTTATCCAACCACAAATCGCCAGAATATTTTAACGCCAAACATAAGCGTAAAACAGCCAATGCCTCTGTTGTAAAACGAAAAATTTGTCGGATTGCTTGTTTAGGAAAATTGGCAGCCTTATTTTGTTATTGACAATATGTTGATAGAAGTCATAGGCAGAAGCTTGAACACAAAACAGATGAGGGCAACGTTACTCATGCGTTTTTTTAGTAAACTCCGGCTTTAAAACTTCATATTGTCTTCTTTGCTTTTTGTGCCCATTTACTTATACAGAAAAAGTCGGTTTGACAAAGGCTGGCTTATCGCCTGTTGCAAACTGGTCCATGAACCGTTTAAAACTGTTTAACAATTTTCTTTTCAAATTATGGAACTTAACGCGATGCCGCAGATTGATCTTGTTATTTTCGATTGTGATGGAGTTCTTGTTGATTCGGAATATCTGGCGGCTCAAATTGAATCGCAATTATTAAGTGAAGCCGGTTTTGAAATTTCGGCTGAAGAACTTTCCGAACGTTATGCCGGTCTCATCTTTCTTGACGCACTTAAAGAAATTGAAAAACAATCGGATATTCCGCTATCAGCAAGCCTTGTTGACCGTGTGCCCGAACTATTTCGCAAACGCATGGAAAATGAACTTTTCATTATTGATGGAGCCAGACAAGCGGTAAAAGCTGTGGCAAAATTATACCGTTACTGCATTTGTTCCAATTCGAGAGAAGAAGATATCAAACACATGCTGACAATCGTCGGGCTTTATGATCTTTTTGAAAACAGAATTTTTTCTGCACCTGAAGTGGGAACAAAGAAAGTCAAACCGGCGCCCGATGTTTATCTTTATGCCGCCAAAAAAATGAATGCCCGGCCTGAAAACACTATAGTTATCGAAGATTCGGTTCACGGTGTTCATGGTGCAGTAAAAGCCGGTATGCGTGTTATCGGCTTTACCGGTGGTTCGCACGCTTATCCCGGTCTTGCCGATGCTTTGATGGAAGCTGGAGCTGAAACAGTTATTTCAAATCATGCCGATTTACCGGCTGTATTGAAAGCCCTTTGCCAGTGGCAGGATATTTGAAAGCGAACCGAATAAAATCCCCTGCATTTTAACTGTTGATGGCTTTAAAAATTCCATTACAACGAAAAATCATCGACCAAACAAACCAGGCAAATAAATCAGACAAACAAAAAGCGTCATTTTCTTTGTCACTGCAATAATCAATAAATAGGAATGTGGCCGGAATTGTTCTTTTGCCATTCAAAACTACTACGGCTTAAAAACAGCATTTTTGCGCCTGACAACCGGCAATAAAGATTTTTAGTGAAAATATCTCTGTCACGTTCAAATGAAAAAACAAGAAACGGAAATATCTATTTTTCCATTCCTTGTCTTACGAATTTTCCGGTGCTCTGTTATCTATCTGTTTGCAGCAAATGTCATATAAAATTATTTCTTCTGCTCTCTGTCATAGCCGATAAAAACACGAATATTTTTTGCCGTCGGTTTGGGAAACGAAATTTGGTCGTCTGAAAAGATAAATTGCGTAGCATCGATACCGTTGTTGATTTGAACAGGATAGTTACGAAGCTTGGAATAAATCACACTATCGCCCTGCATGACTGTTACGCGAATCGGCAGTGACACCGTACCTTTTTTGAACATAGGCCCCGGCACAACGCGTCCGGCGGCAGCAACTTTCATCGACAAGGTGGTATCTGTCGTGTTACAGGTTCTTGTCACATCCCTGATTGCTGCTTGATAGATGACTTTAGTTGCATCATTATCACCACCGCGTTCATAGACATTATAAAACGCGGTATCATCACGCATGAAAACGAGCGGGCAATATGCGCGCAACTGTGCTTCGGTGATTTGCGGTTCTGGCGGCACATTATCTACTTTTTTACGGATAAAACAGCCCGAAAGCAGTGATGATGAGATTATGACAAGGCCAATGCCTAATGAAAAACGATAAATCAGCTTTTTATCCATGAAGTGGACTTTCCTAGAGTGGTAAACCTGTTCTATATCAGCATTTAATTAAAGTGATTTGTTGTTGTCTCGCGTTTTACAAATTTTGGCAAGTCTGTCTAAAATACAAAACGATTGCTCTGTCGTAAAGACTACAAAATCGCGCACCAAATATAAACTTGTCCGCTTGGTTGATAAGCCGAGGAGAATATAAATGAAATATATCAGCACGAGAAATAATGCGCCGATACTCGGCTTTTCCGATACGGTTATGACGGGGCTTGCCCGTGATGGTGGACTTTATCTACCGGAAAAATACCCGCATTTTGCGCCCTCTTCCCTAAAAGCATTGCGCGGCAAGTCTTATGCAACGATTGCCAAAACCATCCTCTGGCCGTTCGTTGACGCTGAAATCGAGCGCGACGCATTTGACACTATGGTGGATGATGCCTATCGAACCTTTCGTCATCCGGCTGTCTGTCCACTTGTCCAGACCAATACAAACGAGTTTATTCTGGAACTTTCCCATGGTCCGACATTGGCTTTCAAAGATGTTGCCATGCAACTTCTCGCACGATTGATGGATTATATCCTGATCAGGCAGAATAAGCGGGCAACGATTATCGGCGCCACTTCCGGTGACACGGGCGGTGCCGCAATCGGAGCTTTTGCCGGGCGCGAATGCTGCGATATTTTTATACTTTTTCCTAAAGGGCACGTCTCGCCGGTACAACAGCGGCAAATGACAGGAAACCCCAGTGCTAACGTCTATGCGCTCGCCATCGAAGGCAATTTCGATGATTGTCAGGCGCTGGTCAAAGCGATGTTTAATGACCATGCATTCCGTGATAGAACTTCACTTTCAGGTGTCAATTCGATCAACTGGGCACGTATTATGGCGCAGATCGTCTATTACTTTACGGCTGCGATCTCGCTTGGTGCACCCGACAGAGCTGTTTCCTTTAGCGTACCAACCGGCAATTTCGGTGATATTTTTGCCGGTTTTGTGGCGTCCCGCATGGGGCTGCCGATAGCCCGACTGGTCATTGCCACTAATGATAACGACATTCTGGTACGCACATTGTCGAGCGGTAGCTATCAGATACGTTCGCTCAAACACACAACCTCACCGTCAATGGATATTCAGGTGTCGTCAAATTTTGAACGGCTTTTATTTGAAGCCTCAGGCCATGATGCTCTTTTCATTCGCAATGCCATGGAAAGTCTCAAACAGTCGGGCGAATTCCACATCGAAACGGCTTGTCTTGAAAAAATTAGAACTTTGTTTTCGGCCGGGTGTTCCAACGAATTGGAAACGGCTAATATGATCAACACGCTTTATCAAGAAAGCAATTATCTTGCCGATCCGCATACAGCAATTGCCGTGAAAGTTGCGCGCGAACACATGGACGAGAATATACCGATGATTGTGCTGTCCACCGCCCATCCGGCAAAATTTCCTGATGCGGTTGAAGATGCCTGCGGGGTCATTCCTGAATTACCCATATGGCTTGATGGACTAATGGATAAAGCGGAACGTTTCAAGACATTGCCAAATGACGAAAAAGCCGTCAAAAGCTATATTGTCGAAAAATCGCGTGCCTGTCGTTAACCTTGTTCATCATTTCTAAAGACAGAACTGTTGCGATATGATTTTTATTAAAAGTTGTGAATGAAGGAGTCGCATAAGTATGGGTGTGGACATCAGCCGGCTCGGCAATGGTTTGACCATCGTCACGCATACAATGACGCAAATCGAAAGTGTTTCGCTTGGTATCTGGGTAAAATCCGGCTGTCGTAACGAACGTTTCGAGGAACACGGCGTTGCCCATATGCTTGAACATATGGCCTTCAAAGGTACCGAAAACCGCACCGCATACCAGATTGCTGCAGAAATTGAAGACGTCGGTGGCGAAATCAACGCGGCAACGAGCGTTGAAACAACTGCCTATTATGCACGTGTATTAAAAAATGATGTGCCGCTTGCTGTTGATATACTTGCCGATATTATTACTTCGCCAAAATTTGACGAGGCAGAGCTCGAACGTGAAAAACAGGTTGTCTTTCAGGAAATAGGTGCGGCAAATGATATGCCAGAAGACATCGTTTTTGACCATTTCACCGAAACGGCCTTTCGTCATCAGACCATCGGACGCCCTATTCTGGGGACAGTTCAATCGGTGCGCGCTTTAACAACTGATAATTTACGTAATTTCATGAATGAACATTATAGTGCCGACCGCATGATTGTGGTTGCCGCTGGTGCTGTTGACCACGAGGAATTTGTCAGTGAGGTGGAAAAACGGCTCGGCAGCTATCGCGCCCGTTCTAGCGCACCACTTGCCGATCTTGCCAATTATGTAGGCGGTGACTTCCGTGAATATCGCAAGCTTAAAGATGCACAGGTAGTGCTTGGCTTTGAAGGCCGCGCCTATCACATGCGCGACTATTATGCATCGCAGATATTGTCAATTATCCTCGGTGGCGGCATGTCGTCACGTCTTTTTCAGGAAGTGCGTGAAAAACGTGGCCTGTGCTATTCGATTTACGCTTTTCATTGGGGGTTTTCTGATATCGGACTTTTTGGCATTCATGCCGCATCAAGCGAAGGCGGCCTGCATGAGTTGATTCCGGTTGTTCTTGATGAGCTTTATGCTGTCAGCGAACAGATTGGCCAGTATGAACTGGATCGTGCCCGCGAGCAATATCGTGCCAACCTCATTATGTCACGGGAAAGCCCGTCCAGCCGTGCCGAAATGATAGCGCGACAAATGCTGCTTTATGGCCGTCCCATACCTTCATCTGAGACAGTGGAACGATTGTCGCTCATTACCGTTGAAAGATTGACGGATCTTGCCAGACGCTTATTTATCGACGCAAAACCGACCTTAGCCGCAGTAGGAGCAATTGGACCAATTATGAGTTATGGCAACCTTGTTTCGGCACTATCATCGCGAGCCGCGACATAACATATATTGAGGTTCAGCCAGAAAGGAAATGGCATGTTCAAAATGCCCTTCCGGCGACAGCCGCAAAAATTGCAAGAAAAATTTCGCTTTACCAATTTGAAATCGCACCACATTTATCTTAGGTTTCCGGTTCTTGGCGACTATAATGAATGGGCAAAGCTCAGGATAGAAAGCCGTGCATTTCTTGAACCTTGGGAGCCGCTTTGGCCGGACGATGCCCACACACTTGACCGTTACAAAGAGCATCTGGCCCGTTTTATAGACGGGCGTAACGACGGTGTGCTTTTTGTTTTCTTTGTATTTTCCAATAAAACCGACAATCTTATCGGCGGAATATGCCTGACGAATATAAAACGAAATGTCTTACAAAGCGGCGAAATCGGCTATTGGTGTGGCGAAAAATATTCCGGTCGCGGTTTTATGCTTGAGAGTTTGGATCTCGTGATCGATTTTTCTTTTCATGAACTTAATTTGCACAGACTGGAAACGTCGGCTATTCCGACAAATCGGCGTTCCATAGCATTATTGGAAAATTGTGGTTTTACCAAAGAAGGGCTGATGCGATCCTGTGTAAAAATTCATGGTCATTGGCAAGACCATTATCTTTATTCTTTGCTGAGAACCGAAAGACGGCTAAAGTCAGCTTGAAAGTGAGGCGTTGTGAAGACTATAGATAAGACGATTGGCATTTTTGTGTTTTTGATATTGGGCATCATCGTTCTTTGTCATTCCGCATTAGCTATCGAACCAATCAAAATTTCTTCACAAGATACCGCTCTTGATCTATCTCGTGCCGTCGAAATACACCACATCAAGGGCAATACATTCCAAACGTCAACCGCTGCTGGCCCAGATGGTATTGTGCGACGTATCGAAATGCAGGGCAACGGTGAACGGGCAGAGAGTGACTGGGCAGTTTTTGCTATAGCTAATCCGACTGACGACCAGATTGATCGTCTCATTGTTACGCCACATTATCGCATGGTCGGCTCCGGACTAATATGGCCGGATCTCGGTTCGGTGCGCATCCAGTCAATCACCCCCAGCGAAGGCTTTGCTCTGGATCGCCAGTCAAGTCCGGATTCCGATGTTTTCCGTATTACTATCAATCCGGGTGCTGTTATCACACTTGTTGCCGAACTCGGTTCACCCAAACTTCCGAAAGTATATTTATGGGAACCTGAGGCCTACAAGGATACAATCAACGCCTATACACTCTATCACGGCATATTGCTTGGTATTTCCGGTCTTCTGGCTCTTCTTCTCAGCGTCCTTTTTGTTGTACGCGGCACAAGTCTTTTTCCCGCCACCGCAGCTGTCGCTTGGGCCGTTCTTGCCTATATCGGCATTGACTTCAATTTTCTGAACAAATTATTTGTTATTTTACCGCAAACCGAACCCATTTGGCGTGCGGCGACGGAAGTTGCTTTGGCGGCATCGCTGTTTATCTTTTTATTTATCTATCTGCATCTTAACCGCTGGCACTATCATTTCAGCTATGGAGCTGCCGCATGGATTGTTGCACTGTGCGGCCTTGGTGCTTTTGCCATTTACGACCCTACACGTGCTGCCGGCATTGCCCGTCTGTCCTTCGGTTTGACAGCACTGCTCGGAGTGGTACTTATCGGTTATCTTTCCATCCGCGGCTATGACCGCGCCATTATGCTTATTCCGACATGGCTTCTCATCGTTTTCTGGCTCGTCGGCGCCTATGTTTGTGTCACCGGCAAACTTGACAACGATATTGTGCAGCCTGCTCTTGCCGGTGGCCTGGTATTGATTGTTCTGCTTATTTCTTTCACAGTCATGCAACATGCATTCTCGGGCGGATCCTATCATCAGGGGATTTTTTCCGATCTTGAACGACAGGCTCTTGCCGTAATGGGGGCGGGAGATATCGTTTGGGACTGGGATGTGCGTCGCGATCGTGTTGTCATTAATCCAGATCTTTCTCTTTATCTCGGTTCGGCCGCAAGTGAATTGAATGGCACCATCCGCAACTGGGTCAACGCGCTCCATAGTGACGACCGCGACCGGTTCAGGGCAATTCTCGACATGATTCTCGATACACGCAAGGGCCGCCTTGACCAGACTTTGCGTTTGCGTTCAGGTGACGGGCATTATTGCTGGTTTTCTTTGCGGGCCCGACCAGTGATCGGCTCTGACGGAGAAATTGTTCGTGTTGTCGGCACGCTTGTCAATGTGACAGATCACAAAAAGGCCGAAGAACGATTACTTGAAGATTCCGTCCACGATAACCTCACCGGGCTCCCCAACCAACAGCTGTTGCTCGACCGTTTGCAGACCTATGTCAATCTTGCCGTTGCTGGCCGACCAATCCGCCCCACGGTATTTGTCATCGATTTTGATGGCTTCCGCAACATCAATTATCAATTCGGCATGTCTGTCGGCGATTCATTCTTGTTAACCATAGCCCGTCGTCTAAGCCGGCTTATCACCCCTGAAGATACTCTATCGCGCCTTTCGACCGATCGTTTTGCCATCGTTCTTACCAGCCAGATTGATCCGGCAAAAATCGCCGCATTTGCCGAACTGTTACAACGCACAGTTGCCGCACCCATTTTATTTTCACAGCGCGAAATCAAATTATCCGCTTCCATTGGTTTGATTACCTGGACAGAAGGCAATTCAAACGCCGAGGATATGTTGAGTGACGCGGAACTTGCCATGATTCATGCAAAAAAAGCCGGTGGCAACAAGATTGAGCCCTTCCGGCCAAACTTCCGCACCCTGGGCCTGGAACGCAACAGCATGGGCAATGACATTCGATATGCTCTTCAACGAAATGAAATCAAAATCCTGTATCTTCCGGTGCTTGATCTAAACGACGGGCAAATCGTCGGCTTTGAAGCTATGCTTGAATGGCATCACCCGCGCCACGGAAATCTTTCGGCTACCGATTTTATAAACGCTGCCGAAAGCGAACATGTTATTATGCCTCTGGCACAATTTGCCATGAACACTGTTATTGACGATCTTGCTCATATTCAAGAGCGTTTTCCAAAGCAATCATTTTTCGTTTCGGCCAATATACCGAGTGCAGAGATGGTTCATCAGGAGCTCGTCAATGAATTGCGTACAATCCTCATGCGCAATCCCATCAACAAAGGACGCTTGATGATGGAGATGTCGGAAACCATTTTAATCGAAAACCCGGAACAATCGGCAAATCTTCTCGAAAAGATCAAAGCATTAGGCATCGGTCTTGCACTTGACAATTTCGGAACCGGCTACTCTTCTCTCGCCTTTTTACTGCGTTATCCCTTTGACATGATAAAACTCGACCGCTCACTCATTGAAGTAGACAGTCCAAAAAAACGACTTGTTCTGAAATCAATCATCAACATGGCGCACGATCTTGATTTAAAGGTTATTGCCGAAGGTATCGAAAAAGAAAATGAGGCTGTGATGTTGCGTGAAGAAGGCTGTGAATACGTCCAGAGTATCGTATTTACCGAACCTGTCGGTATTGAGGACTTGATAACATTGGTGATGAAGCATCCCAAGGCAACTGCTTAAACAAAAATATTGGCGTGGCTGAAAATACCATTTTATCTTTTTGAAAAGTCTTTGCTGAGCCGGACTACTCCTTTATAAGGTGTTTGCTTTTGCCTTTGTTGATAAATTTAGGGTGCTGATAAATTTATGGTTATGCGTTGAAGAATACTGTAACCATCCAACGAGAAAGGAGAGTTGGTGCCACCTCTTCGCCATATCATTCTAACTGGCGGCAAAAAACGATAATTGCATGAAACGCGATGGGCCAATTGTCGGCGATAACGCATTGACAGCAAAACCATGCGTTCCGTTTATTGCCTTTTTGATACTTTTTACTTAGGATATTTTGTTAAAGCAAAACTGTTTCAAAAGTGTTTTAAAAAAATGAAAAGCACTACCAGAATATTGTCCGCTCAAGCTTGTCCAACACTTAATGCTGCAAATTTCGTCCCATCGGCGCCGATCAATCCAGCTTTCCACCGGCACCGCCTCTGACATATAACTCATGCATGACCGGCCTCGCTCACCAGAAAAGCCGGATTAATGCCAATTCTATGCAAGCTGTTTTCATATTGATGATCAATATCTTCAGCAAAGATGAAATCTGCATCAATCGGGCTTGTTAACCAACCATTATTGGCAATTTCCGACTCCAGCTGCCCTGCCCCCCAACCGGCGTAACCAAGCGCAATAATTGCACGCTGTGGCCCTTGTCCTACGCTCATCGCTTTTAGAACATCCATCGTCGAGGTCAAGCAAACTTCGTTGGCAACGGCAACTGTTGTACTGCAGGAATAATCGTCGCTATGAAGGACAAAACCACGTGAACGTTCGACCGGCCCACCATTTCGGACAGGAAAAAGTTTTATCGGCTTTGGTAAATGGATCGCTTGTCGCGCATTGATAATGCCGAGTTGCACCAAAAGATCGGGAAAATTCATATTTTGGCGCCGGTTTAAAATGAGCCCCATAGCCCCTTCATCTGAATGAGCACAGACATAAATAATCGACCGCGCAAAACGCTCGTCGGCCATTGTCGGCATTGCAATCAACAAATGACCATTGAGAAAGCCATTTCGATTTTTCATTGTTGTAATTTCATCCATTATTTGAGAATAATCTTGTATACTAAACTTGCAAGGGAAAAGTGTTTTTTCCCCAACCTCTAAAACAAAAATCGGTACACGATGGATTCTAAAACTTTGCGACAAATTCTTACCTTGATATGTGTTTTTTTGGGGGTGCTCTTTCTTGCCAGACAGGCTCCGGCGCAAAGTTTAAAGCCGGAAAAATTGATAACAACCACTTGGCGTAATTCTGAAGGCGGACGTATTCGCATCAGCCTTCAACCGACATGGCAAAATGGGCGCCGTGAAGGTCTGATTGAAGTCATGCTGAAGCCGAACTGGAAAACTTATTGGCAAAACCCCGGCAGTTCGGGCATGGCTCCGACATTCCGGTTTGATCAGAATATCCGCTACCGGATTTTGTATCCTGTACCGCAATTATTTGAAGATGGCAGCGATTGGTCAATTGGTTATAAAGACAGTGTCAGCCTGCCCTTTGTGGTCGAAAAAAATGACGAAGAAATGAAATTAACCGGCCATTTGACAATTGGTTTGTGTCGGAACATTTGCATTCCTGTCGATGTTGATTTCGATTTTTCTGATGCGAAGGGTAAACTTCTCGCGCCGATTTCATTGCTTAGCCTTGCCAAAGATAAATTACCGGAAAAGCAGCCGCCCGATAGCTCCATCCGGACAACAATCGATGGCGATAATCTGGTGTTTATTATAACCCATCCGGAAAAAAGCAACATAACTGCTCTTTATGTTGACGGTGGCAAAACCGAGATAAGCCCGATGAAAATCATCGATAAAACGGAAAATAAAACGGTTTTTAAGGGAAAAATCGTCGCTGCCAAAGAAATGACGCCCCTTAAAATCAATTATATTGTCGAAGCAAAACCGGTTTCCTTTTCCGGATTTGTGACTTGCGTAACTAGTCACTGATTTTCATGAATGTTGGCGGTTTTCCTCGACACCTTGGCGGGCAAGTTCGTCACACCGCTCATTTTCCGGATGTCCTGCATGACCTTTGACCCAGTGCCAGTGAACGCGATGACGCGCGCATGCCAGATCCAATGCCTGCCAGAGTTCGACATTTTTGACCGGTTTTTTTGCCGAAGTTTTCCATCCCCGCGTCTTCCAGCCAACGATCCAGTTCGTGATCCCCTCCCTTACATAAACAGAATCGGTATAAAGATCGACAAAACATGGCTCTTTTAACGCGTTGAGTGCGTTTATTGTTGCGGTAAGCTCCATGCGGTTGTTGGTGGTATCGGGTTCACCCCCATAAATTTCACGGTTTTTTCCGTTCCAGCGCAAAATCGCTCCCCACCCGCCCGGGCCTGGATTACCCGAACAAGCACCATCGGTAAATATCTCGACCTGTTTTAGACAAGCGCCGGCCATCTAAAGTCCGATTTCTGACGGTTTATTGACATCTCTAAAAAAATTGAGCTTCCGCCAATATTCCAACGGGTCTTTTTTCACCACCAGACTATTGGCAGGCGTATTAAACCAATCGTAAATTCGGGTAAGAAAAAATCTTAAGGCGGCACCGCGCGCCAATACCAAAATAGCAGCAACTTCTTTTTGTTCTAACGGACGCACGGCGCAATAAGCTTTCAGCATAGCTTCGCTTTTGGTCACATTGTAAGAATAATCCCGTTCAAAACACCAGGCATTAAGCGCAACTGCAAGATCATAGGCAAGCATATCCGTGCAAGCAAAATAAAAGTCGATAATTCCAGAAAATTTGTCATTCAAAAAAAACACATTATCATTGAACAAATCGGCATGGATGACACCCTTTGGTAAACCGGAAGGCCAATATTCTTCAAGATAATCAAGTTCCTTGTCAATTTCGGATACAATATCCCGCGATATTTCGGCCGCCCGGTTACGACTGAGATTCCACAGCGGTCGCCAAGCCGACAGAGACAAGCTGTTTTTTCTTGCCAGCGAAAAATCAAGCCCGGCCAAATGCATCTTGGCCATCGCTTTGCCAACTTCACGGCAATGTAGAGCGTTCGGCTTTCTCAACCACACCCCTTCAAGAAAGGTGACTATGGTTGCAGGACGCCCGACAAGTTCGCCAATCATCATCCCGTCATTGCGTTTAACCGGCTGTGGGCACGATATTCCTTTGGTGGCAAGATGGTTCATAAGTTCAAGATAAAACGGCAAGTCGCTTTTGTTTACGCGTTTTTCAAACAGAGTTAAAATGAATCGTCCGGCTTCTGTGTCCAGCATAAAATTGGAGTTTTCCACCCCTTCGGCAATGCCCCGATAGGATTGAAGTGTCCCAATTGTGTAATCGTTTAAAAAACACGTCAACTCGTCTTCATTAATATCGGTATATACGGCCATTATTCACTCCGCATGAATATATCATGCTCTTGTCACTATTCTTCACCCGAGGCACTGTTGCCGTTAACAAACTCCATATCTTTAGCTGTCAAAACAACGTTGCGTAATTCCCGGTTTACCAAAAAAGTTTCATTTTCAACAGCAGTTTCAGCAAGTTCTATTGTCACATCATAACGCTCTCTGAAAGCCGTAATAATTTCATCGACAATTATTTCCGGTGCAGAAGCACCCGCTGATAAACTGACTATACGTGCATCATCAAGCTTTTCAAAGTCGATTTCGTGGGCACGTTGGACCAATAATGCGCGTTTGGCACCAAAACGTTCTGCCACTTCAACAAGGCGTCGCGAGTTTGACGAGTTCGGCGCGCCGACAACCAAAAACAAATCGGTTCCCGGAGCCGAAGCTTTTACCGCTTCCTGCCGATTGGTTGTCGCATAACAGATCGACTCGGCAGCCGGTGGCTCGATATCGGGAAAGCGGCGTTTAAGCACTTCGATAATCTCGGCCGTATCTTCTACCGACAAAGTTGTCTGACTGACAAAACCCAATTTTTGTCCCGGTTCCGGTTGATAGTTTAGTGCATCTTCGACATTTTCTATAAGTGTTACAGTACCCTCGTCCACCTGCCCCATTGTACCAATGACCTCCGGATGACCGGAATGACCGATCAGAATAACATGCCGATAATTGCGTTGATGACGCATCGCCTGTTTATGCACTTTTGAAACCAGCGGACAAGTGGCATCAAGATAAAACAAATTATGAAGACGTGCGTTCTCCGGCACCGACTTGGGCACACCATGGGCAGAAAAAATCACCGGTTGCTGCTGATGTTCAGGCGGAATTTCATCAAGTTCCTCGACAAAAATCGCGCCTCGCGCCTGTAGTCCTTCAACCACATACCGGTTATGAACAATCTCGTGGCGCACATAAACAGGCGCACCATATTTCTTTAATGCCAGAACAACAATCTGGATTGCCCGGTCAACGCCGGCACAAAAACCACGTGGCCCACAGAGCCTGATTGTTATCGAAGGTTTTAATTTCATTCTCAATCCCTGAAAGCAACAATATCGTTTGGAAGAACAGTCCAGACATCTCATCAAAATTGCATAAGTGTTTTCTAAGAACCAAAAGACAAGGCAATCATTTATGACTTTCTTCACGTTTTCCCACAAAACAAATGGCAAAACTCTAACAAATCACCAACGACACCGACAAAATTTTATCTGCTTTTTAGCGCTCGAAGGATAAATTCAATGGCCAGCCGTCACATGGCGCTTTCTGGTTACCTCATCTCTATAAACTGTTGTGATAGAATGAAAAATCTCGTTCTATTGACTATTTACATGCGCCATTGTCGCAGCATAAACAAGAAGAGCAAAAAGAAAAAGTGCAATCGCTAATCCTCTCGCCCGATGCCGTTGCGCTTTTTTTTGCAACTCGGTCAATTCTATTTGCTCTAATTTTTTGTTATCGCTCATTTTCATCCCCCCCAATAACTCAATACCCGCGTTGCCAGTGATTCCACCAGCAAAATGGCAAATATTGCAGCAAGATAAAAAAGCGAAAAGAAAAACAATTTTTTAGCACATGGTACCGTTTGCTCGCGTGTTTCTGTTTTCCATAACTCATATGAACGATAAACAAAAATAACGCCTAAAATCGTTGACAATATGCCATAGGTTATGCCGGCAAATCCCAATATATATGGCGCAATACCGCATATAGCCATGAGAACCGCATAAACGAATATCTGGTTTTTTGTCGAACGTTCCCCTTTCGCATTCGGCATCATCGGTATACGTGCTTCGCCATAATCGGTCGTTACAAATAGAGATAGTGCCCAGAAATGCGGCGGCGTCCACATAAAAATAATCAAAAACAATATGATACTTTCAATACTGACTGCGCCCGTCGCCGCTGCCCACCCGATCATTGGTGGAAATGCTCCGGCTGCGCCACCAATAACAATATTTTGCGGCGTTGAGCGCTTAAGCCACATTGTATAGATAACGACATAAAAAAATATCGTAAACGCTAAAAAAGCGGCTGAAAACCAGTTGATAAAAATGCCCATTGTAAGCACTGAGAGTGCTGACAGTACAAGACCAAAAACCAGTACTTCGCCACCGGTTACCTTACCCGCGGGAATAGGACGCTTTTTCGTGCGTTTCATAATCGCATCAATATCGGCATCATACCACATATTCAACGCTCCCGAGGCACCACCGCCGACGGCAATGCATAAAATAGCCAGAAAGCCCAAAACCGGATTTATCGAGACGGGTGCCACCAGCATGCCCACCAGAGCGGTAAAGACCACCAGTGACATCACGCGCGGTTTGAGTAGGGCTACATAATCGTTGGCGTCGGCTTGCGACGGGTCGGGAAAATGTGGCTTTTGCGATAGTGGGTTCGACATGGACATATATAAACCGATCTGTTTTCAGCGCTGTATCCAGATTAAAAATGCTTTACGCTTCCTTTCAAAACCATATTGACAAAAAACGCAATTGGCAAATCGTTGGGCGCTATAATCGACAGTCCTTTTTAAAGGACGAACTGTCGCCTGTATTATTTTTGTATTATTTAAGAAAGGCAGTCTTGCGCTATTGAATGTGCCATCAATGTCGGTTCGATAAAATCGCAAAATGACCTTGTGACCGGCAAATTCACGTCGTGATTCACGTCATTGCAGTTATGGCGTTCCATCTTGCAGTTGTGCCATACTATCACGGCGTCACTTTTGCATGTCACACCATTTAACGACAACTCATTCTACAACAACAGGCACTTTCACCCAGACATCGTCGTTAGGCGGCGAAGGCAATTGCCATTCAAGTGTCAAAGCACCTTCGCCCCATGGATTATTTGGCGCTCTTTCACCGCGAACAAAAGTTTCGCCCACACCGTAAAGAAATACAATAACAGAAAACGTAGCAAGCAGCGCACCAACCGTTGAACATACCCCCAAAACTGCCAGGCTAAACAATACACCTTCGCCCAGCTGATTGAGATGTTGGGGCAAAAATATTGCGTTGACACCGACAAACATCAACCAGAAATGAAGCGCTGTCGTGGCGTTACGACAGGAAAAGCCGGTAATCTTAGGTAACCAATAGTACCACCCGGCAAAAATTGCAAACACCGCACTCAATGATAAAATATAGTGAAAATGCGCAACAAAAACCGATTGTCCCAGCTCGTTGACATTCAAACCACTCAATACAAGTTGTAACGCCGAAAGTTGTCCCATCAAAACCACAAAGATAAAGCCCATAGCCCATAGCAATGGCGATGAAAACGCAAAACGGCTTTTGACAATTGTAACCAGCCAACTCAATAAAATAAAACCTGTCGGCAAAATAATAAGAGGCAACGCAACTTTAAAATAGCGTTCCATAACAAGAGGATTTTGAAAATGGAACAAATCGTTCATCCACAAGACCACACCGATGCCGCCAATAAAAGTCATAGCGGCAATTACGCAATTTTCCATCCATAATCCGCGTTTGCAAAAAGTCACCAGAATTTCGCTGACAATACCGAATGCCGGTAATAACAGCACATATATTTCCGGGTGGCTAAAAAACCAGACAATCATTGAAGGGTGTCCGGCAGTTGTGACACCGCCCCAGATAACTTCGGTCAATGCGGCAAGCATAGCTGGCACAGATATCAATCCAAGAAAAGACGCGATCAACACCGACCAGACAAATATTGGTAAACGCGACAACGTCATCCCTGGTGCCCGCATAGTAATAATTGTGGTAATGAAATTGATAAATGTTAAAATAAAAGAGACCGAGCCGAGGAAAATACTCGCCAGCATCAAAATTTTGAATTGCCCGCTGTCAGCAATTGAAAAAAGGGCAAAAAAGCCAAAAAGAATAGAGAGCGGCAATAACAAAAATGCAGCCAAATTAAGCCGGGGGAAAGCGACGTTATGGGTGCCAACCATAAGTGGCACAAACCAGTTGGCAAAGCCACCGACCAAAGCAGGCATCACCATAAAAAACACAAGAATAAGCGCATGCGCCATATTCATAAATGAAAGTTGCGCCGGGTCGCTGGGAAAAGCGATGGATAAAAAGGCCAAGTCGGCACCATTCAGCGCCAGACGCAGGATAATGGAAAAAGCTGCCCCAATGACACCGGCAATAATAGAAACCACGAGATAGAGCGTTCCAATGGCTCTGTTATCGCAATCTATTATTGACGAAAAAAAACTCTTATTTCTACGTTCAGACATCAACTTTGCCAAATGCGTTTAAACAATCTTTTGATCACAGAACTAACTTGACCCGCTCTAACAATATTTTTTGCCTAAAACAATGCGACAAACAGCCTCAAATAGAAACAATTCCTTGCCACATTCATCAAATTTTCGCGTTTTTGCCATGATCTCGCATCAAAATGAAAAGATTATATCATCTCAGTTGTGAATGATTTATAGTGTCGGTTCAAGAATGCTTTTCACAAAGGTTGAAGCAATATAACGTCATGGTGATTCGAGCAGGAGTTTTTATGTCACTTCGTCAATTCTTCAAACGAGCGTGTGGCGTTGTCGCACTTAGCGTGTCAACAATCGGACTTTTTTTAAATGTTGCTTTGGCACAGGCAGCAAACCAGCAAGACATACCCGCCCCCAAAACCTTTGGTGCATGGACAAAAATTTGCTCCCTTCCACCCGGAACACCGAATATACAGTGTGAAGTTGTGCAAAATGTCAGGGCACAAGACAGGCCTGACATTACTTTTCGTGTAACGCTTTATAAATTGCCGAAGAATCAAGGTACGCTTATGCGTGTTTTTGTGCCAATTCGGGTAGAATTGCGTTTGGGTGTCGGAATTAAAATTGACGATAAAGATATGGGTAAAATGGAATATCGTCGGTGTTTAGGAGATAATTGTGTTGCTGAAGCCTTTTTGAAAGCGGAAGACCTCAAGTCGTTTCTGGAAGGGAAAATGGCAACTTATTTTATTTTTACCACTCCTGAAGAAGGCATAGGCGGTATAATCGACCTCAATGGCCTCAAAGATGCCTACGATTCATTGCCAAAAGAATGATTATCGCAAAAAGTTCGAGGCGACATTATAAAAGTTGAGGCGACATTATAATGGTAACTGGCCTTTTCTTTGAAAAGACCTGGCCATCGGCTCATTAAAAAGACTTGGCCATCGGCCAGCCGCAACACAGGAAAAGTTTATGAAATCTTTGATCGACCAATTCGACATTAGCTCAAATGAAGTCCAGTCGCTTGTTCAGGACACTTTACAAAAGGCTGATGATGGAGAGCTGTTTCTGGAATATTCCGAAAGCGAATCGCTTGTTTTCGATAATGGACGACTGAAAAATGGCTCTTTCGACCAGGATACCGGTTTTGGTTTACGTGCCGTAGCAGGAGAAGCCACTGGTTACGCCCATTCAGGTGAATTTAGCAAAGCGGCGTTAAAAAGAGCGTCCGATGCGGCAAAAGCGGTAACGAATGGATATTCCGGCAATTATAGTGCGGCACCGCGTGGTACCAACAGAAAATTGTATCCCGAATTAAACCCGTTAAGTTCGCCTTCTTTTGAAGAAAAAATTGCCTTGCTGCAAAAGATAGATTCTTATATTCGCAACAAAGAAAATGCAGTGCGTCAGGTTTCGGTGTCACTTGCCGGTTCTATGCAGCAGGTTGAAATTTTGCGTGCGGATGGACACGTTGTTAGCGATATTCGTCCACTCGTCCGGCTCGGAATTTCGGTCATTGCGGCAAACGGCGAGCGTATGGAAAGCGGCTTTTATGGATGTGGCGGCCGTGAAGCTTTCAATCGCTTTATTACCGAAGACAATTGGCAAATGGCAGCCGACGAAGCGCTTAGAATGGCAATGGTCAATCTTCAAGCCGAACCGGCACCAGCTGGAACGTTTGATGTCGTGCTTGCCAGTGGCTGGCCCGGTGTCATGTTGCATGAAGCTGTCGGTCACGGCCTTGAAGGTGACTTTAACCGGAAAAAGACGTCGGCATTTGCCGGTCTTATGGGTAAGCAGGTTGCTGCCAAAGGTGTCACGGTTATTGATGACGGGTCAATAGCCGGTCGTCGCGGTTCACTGACCATAGATGATGAGGGAACGCCTTCTGCCCGCAATGTTCTGATTGAAGATGGAAAACTGGTTGGCTATATGCAGGACCGGTTGAATGCGCGTCTTATGGGCATGCAGCCAACCGGCAACGGCCGGCGCGAATCCTATGCCTGTGCGCCGATGCCGCGCATGACCAATACAATGATGTTGGGAGGTCAATATACACCGGACGAGGTATTGGGCTCTTTGAAAGATGGCATTTATGCCGTTTCATTTGGTGGTGGACAAGTTGATATCACTTCCGGAAAGTTCGTTTTTGAATGTACAGAAGCCTATCGTGTACGAGACGGCAAGATTGTTGCACCGATCAAGGGGGCAACGCTGATTGGCAATGGCCCGCAAGCTATGAAACGCATTACAATGATCGGGAACGATCCCAAGCTCGATAATGGCATTGGCATGTGTGGCAAAAATGGTCAAAGCGTTCCGGTTGGTGTCGGGCTTCCTCATTTACGCATCAATGCAATGATAATTGGTGGCACAGCGGTGTAAAGTTTTGTACGTCTATTCAGGCAGCAGTCGGAAAATTGATAAATTTCGCCAAATCGCATTATGAAAACGAACTGTGCAACGGTGTCTGCTTCGCGATTAAATAGTGGTTAACTGCTTTCAAACAGCTTAATTTGTCCTTTCAGTCACTCTCCCTCAGTTGAATTCTTTTTATAAATTCGCTAGGCCAAAACAAAATAGCTGAATTGGTTTTTCATTATTGAAAGGAATTTCAATGTCCACGGTCGTGTCTGGCAAGCCACAAAAGCTGTCGCATTCTTTCGCACTGCCTAAAGCTCTCAGCGCCGGTTTTATTATTATTGTCGCTATCTGGCTTTCTATAGCCTACAGTCTTCAACAAGGGCTGTTGCTGATTGTTGGTGCCGCACTGGGATTAACACTTTATCATGCGTCTTTCGGTTTCACCTCTGCATGGCGTAAATTGATTG
>NZ_CALYQK010000015.1 GCF_945285465.1 uncultured Bartonella sp.
ACGGTTACGTCCGGGATGGCGAGCTATGAAGTCTTGTGAATGACCAGAAGCACGAAGTTGGTAGATTTCTTTTCTTTCTTCAAAACTCAAATGCAATTAACATGACATGGCAACACTCCACAGTTAGCAAACCGGGCAATACCATAGTGCTCGAGAGTGTTGCACTTCGCGTGTGAACTCGCCCACCTTTTGAAGTTATAACAAAACGAGTTGAACAGCTATTTGGCAGCTGGTTCAATAGCCCGTTTTGCGGTTTTTTTGGCAGGTGTAAACAGGATTGAATTCGTATTCTATTTTTTTAAGTTGTAAGAAGTCATTGTTTTCTTTTTGTTCATCAAATCGCCGAGTTGATAACAGGTGATATCATTTCGGATGAACGCTATCGCGGCCGTATTTGTAATGGTTAAAAAGGCGGAGGAACCCGCGGAAAAATTTCTTTCGTCAGCCTATTGGAACGAAACAGCAAGAATTAAGCCATTTCTTTCAGCAATACCCGAAATGAAACGCTTCTGCTTATTATCCAGCACTCTGTCAAACCGGTTTCCATAGTCTATGCGAACAGCTTCGCCGCCGATAATGTAGGCGACGTTTAAAGGCTCTATCGTTGAGTGTCAGTGATTCAAAAGCCTTAGGGGTTAAAGGCGATCCTGGCAACGGAATGCGAAAATTTCTGCAATCAGGCAAAGCGGCGTATACGCCGCTTTAATGAAATCCGAAAAAACATTTTCAGCTTTACCGCAAAAAGTGAAAAGAGCGTATTAATTATCGTCGTATCGTCGGACGCAAAACACCGTTCAATTACTGTCAGCATCAATGATTATGCTCCAAATCGTATCTAATTAGCTCCCGAAATTTGATCAAGCGCATTCGATCAAGAACGTGGGCAACAGCGGTGGCAAATAAAATAATCGGAACAGCGTTTTTCAGCCTGAAACAGCAAAGCTGTCCAAAAAATTGTTATTTGATTACACAGCCAATTCGTTAACAACTTCAGCAACACTTTTGATTTGATGGATATTGCCGATACCGGTTCCCAATGAAATATAGCCTTCATCGGTATTTCCGTAGAGCATTCCGATGCACAATCCGGTAAGACCGTTCATGGTCTTTGCCAATTCTTGTCGGCTTGCACCGGCTCTATCCATGGCAACGAGCTTGTCCGCCAATGTTCCTGGCAAAGAACGATAAAAATCGGGAAGTGTGCGGAACAATAGAAGGTCAAGGCCGCTTGCTTTGATGATCTGTTCCTTCACTGATTGCGGTACACGGCATTCCTTTGTCGCTATAAAAATAGACCCGCTATAGACTCCGCTCGCACCAAGAGCATGGACAGCGCGGGCGCCACGCGTGTCAGTGATGCCGCCAGCCGCCAGAACGGGGACGTTTTGCACTGAATCAGCAATCAGCGGAACAATGGAAAATGTACCCAGTGCCTTTCCCGGTAATGTGCCACCTTCGTCAAAACCGGTTGCAACGATTATATCGGCACCAGCCAGTTCGGCAAGACGCGTGTTTTCAGGACCGGGGTTACAATCCCGATAGATAATTTTCATACCCGCATCTTTAAGCTCGCTAAAGAGCTCCGGCATTATTGTATCAACGCCGTCACCGGTATAAACGGCGACCTTCACCCCTTCCTCTTTCATCACCTTTTTAATTAAAGGTGTCCATGTATCGCCCGCAGGTCTGGGAATTATATTGACGGCAAAAGGCCGCTCGGTAAGTGATCTTGTTTTAATGATTTCTGCCCGCATTTTATCTGCTCTGTCTTCAGGAGAGGTTGGGCTCGTTTCATGTGTAAGACCGGCATTTGGACCCAAAGTTCCCAATCCCCCTGCTTGACTCACAGATGCCACCAATTTTGCATCTGTCAACCATGATAATGGTGCCTGAATCACCGGTTTTTCAATTCCCAGAATTTGGCAAATGAGATTGTCGGACATAACGCAGATACTCCTTTAACACATTGAAATTTAAAAAGTATTTTTTTCTCGCATCGAATAGCGTTTAAAATGGGCAAAAGGTACAAGATTGATAGGGTTTGCCCTTTGTATAACAGATTTTTTCGTTACCCATTGTCGCAAGACAGTTTCGGATTTCTCCATAGAAATTCTGGTTGAAATTAACGCGCAGCAAAGGAGACAAACAAAAAATTCAACACTCGGTTCGATGATGAATTGATCGATCTTCGTCTGCTCTGTTTTTTTGTATTTCAGCCAATGTTGAGACAAAGCTATCTCTGACCCAGATGAAAGGCCAACCTGGTTTGAAGCACAAAAACATAATCATTGACGTGCTGCGACAGCGATAGCCATGCGGTTTCAAGTTTGCGGCGGGATTTAATTTTGCAGACGGCGGCAAATGTCATCAAGTTGTTCCAGCGAGGAATAGTGAATTTTTATATCGCCACCCTTTTTACCATGTTTGATCGCCACTTTCATACCAATGACATCTCCAAGAAGCTTTTCGAGCGATTTGGTATCAGCATCCTTTTCTGAAGGTGAACGCCTGTTGGTTTTTACAGTTGACTGGCCGTTGGCCAATGCCTCGGCTTGACGCACCGATAAACCATCATGGATTATCTTTTCGGCAAGAGCAAGAGGGTTCTCGGCCGTTATCAGACAGCGTGCATGACCTGCCGATAACTGCCCGTCATTAATGAATTGTTGAACCTTGGCGGGAAGTTTTAACAGTCTCAACGTATTGGCAACGTGGCTGCGACTTTTACCGATGACTTGAGCCAGATCGACTTGGGTATAATTATGTTCGTCGATCAGTTGTTGATAACCTTGTCCCTCTTCTAACGGGTTAAGATCTGTGCGTTGCACATTTTCGATGATAGCAAGTTCCAGAGCTGTGCGATCGTCAACATCGCGGACAATAACCGGTATTTCCGTCAAATTCGCCCGCTGTGCGGCCCGCCAGCGCCGCTCTCCAGCAATCAATTCAAAACGGTTTGGATGATCTGGCGAGGGCCTTACGACAACCGGTTGCACGACACCGTGTTCGCGGATGGATTGGGCAAGATCGTCAAGTTCGGATTCGGTAAAATGACGCCGCGGATTTTTCGGATTTCGCGAAATAAATTCTATTGGTACCTGACGCTCCGACGATGACGAAGAAACAATTTCAACTTTTTTTTCCATACCAAGATCTATATCGCCGATCAGTGCGGCCAAACCACGCCCTAATCTTTTCTTCGATTGATCGTCGCTCATATTTTTTTCCTCAATTTATCAATTTGTTATGCAGATTCACGCAGCGCGCAACTGGCGTTCACGCTGTATGACCTCTGACGCAAGTTGCAAATAGGCCTGACTGCCGGCACATTTAAGATCATAGAGCAAGGCAGGCTTACCGAATGATGGTGCTTCGGAAATGCGCACATTGCGCGGGATTACCGTTTGATAAACCTTGTCACCCATAAAAGAACGCACATCATCGACGACTTGGGTCGAGAGGTTGTTGCGACCGTCATACATGGTAAGGACGATTCCCTGAATTTCCAGCGACGGATTTAATGAACTTCGTACCTGCCTCACCGTTTCGAGCAACTGGCTCAAGCCTTCCAAAGCCAAAAACTCGCATTGAAGCGGCACCAGAACAGAATCTGCCGCGCCCATGGCATTTAACGTTAAAAGATTGAGCGAAGGTGGGCAATCGATTAAAATATAAGAAAATTTTTCTGTCACGACCGAATTTTTTCGTAACGCATTTTGTAAGCGCTGAATACGGTTTTGTGCCGGAGCAATTTCCATTTCCACCCCTAAAAGATCCAGTGTCGAAGGCACTACATAAAGATTGGGAACCTCTGTTTCCAAAGCGGCATCATTGACCGATGTTCCTGAGACAAGAACATCGTACGAAGAAACCGGCCGGTTATTGCGGTCAATACCGAGCCCGGTGCTGGCATTGCCTTGCGGATCGATATCCATAACCAGAACCGTTTCACCAATAGCGGCAAGTGCTGTTGCAAGGTTGATAGCGGTTGTCGTCTTACCAACTCCGCCCTTTTGATTGGCAATGGCGATAATACGTGTGTCGCTCATTTTAAATTACCCCTTACGTGAACAAATGTTGCTAATTTCGAGAATAACGGATTGTTTATCAATTTTACTTTGGTGAACGAGATACTCGAACGTCCAGTTTTTCTGTGCCTCGAACAGTTCTTTTTTATAGTCTCGCCCCTTTTGGAAAAGTGCAGTTGCGCCTTGTTCTAACCACGGTCTTGTCAATTGCAAAAGGCTATTGAGTGATGCTAATGCCCGAGCGGTAACTATATTTGGTTTTTTGATATGGATAAAGCTTGTTTCGACGCGGCAGCAATGGATAGCAACGGGTAAATCCAGTTCAGCTACCACACTTCGTAAAAAAGCAGCTTTTTTATTATTGCTTTCAACAAGATCGGCATGAAAACCTTCTTTTTGCCGTAAAAGAATTGCGGTAACGATACCGGGAAAACCGCCACCTGAGCCAATATCACACCACTTTCCGACTTCCGGTTTAAGAAAAGCAATCTGGGCGCTATCAAGAATATGACGTGTCCATAGCTGTGGTAATGTCGCATTGGCAACAAGATTGATATGTGGTTGCCATTTGTTTACCGCTTCTTCAAAGTTCAATAGATATTGAGCGGTTTCACGTGAAACACCGGGTAAGATTTTTTCCAAAGACCTAAATTTTTCCTCGTCCCATTTCATCATCAAGCACTCCTGCGATTTTCATGCCGTTGCCGTTGAATATGGGTAATAATAAGAGACAAAGCTGCCGGTGTCATACCATCGATCTTTTGTGCTTCAGCAATGGATTGGGGCGCACGTTGATGAATTTTAGCTTTCAACTCATTTGATAGACCAGAAATATGGTTAAAATCGAAATTAGCAGGAATTTTCAATTGTTCGTCACGTTGTAAATTCACAATATCCTGTTCCTGACGCTCAAGATAAACAGCATATTGGGCCTCTATCTCCAATGTCTCTGCAGTTTTACCATCTATCTGTTTCAACTCCGGCCAAATTTCGCCAAGGCGCTGAACTGTCATGTCGGGATAGACAAGCAAATCATAGCCGCTACGCCTGATACCATCATGTTTGATCTGTAGACCTTTTTGTGATGCCTCGTTTGGCGTTAAAAAACATGATTGGCAGAGTCGACGCGCTTCATCAAGCAAAACCCGTTTTTGTTTAAATTTCTGTTGTCGCAGAGAACCGACAATTCCCCATTGTTTACCTAACGGTGTCAGACGCATATCTGCATTATCGGCACGCAACGAAAGACGAAATTCCGCACGTGATGTAAACATGCGATAAGGTTCACTCACACCACGCGAAATGAGGTCATCGACCATAACACCAATATAACTGACAGACCGGCTGATTGTCACTTGTGGCGTTTGCGAAACCGAATTCGCAGCATTAAGGCCAGCCAATACACCCTGTGCCCCAGCTTCTTCATAACCTGTGGTACCGTTTATCTGGCCGGCAAGAAAAAGTCCCTTGATACCTTTTAATTCTAATGTTGCATGAAGTTGACGTGGATCAACAAAATCATATTCAATAGCATATGCCGGTTGCAAAACTTTAACATGTTCCAAACCTTCAATTGATTTTATAAATACCAATTGAACGTCTTCAGGAAGAGATGTTGAAATACCATTAGGATAAACAGTGTCGTCGTCGAGCCCTTCTGGTTCAAGAAAAATCTGGTGTCCGTCGCGCTCGCCGAATTTGACAATCTTATCTTCGATCGACGGACAATAGCGTGGACCAATACCCTTTATCGCCCCTGAATACATGGCAGAACGATGAATATTATCTTTGATAATCTGGTGGGTTTTATGATTTGTCCGCGTCACCGCGCAATCGATTTGCGGTTGATAAATTTTTTCTGTTAAAAAAGAAAAAGGTACCGGTTCATCGTCGGCACTTTGTTTGACAAGCCGATCCCAGTCAATCGTCTTTTTACTCAGACGTGCCGGTGTGCCGGTTTTCAGCCGCCCGAGCTTTATTCCGTAAAGCCCGAGACGTTCTGCCAGTTTGATACTTGGTTCCTCGCCCATCCGGCCTGCTGGCCACGCTCGTTCGCCAATATGAATAAGCCCGCGTAAAAATGTTCCTGTTGTTAACACTACAGCACCGGACGTTAGCATACCACGATTTTTTGTTACAACGCCACCAATTTCCTGATTTTTAATAACCAGATCAATGACTTCATCTTCAATAATCGTCAAATTGTCCTGCTCGGAAATCAGTGTCTGCATTGCCTTTTTGTAAAGTTGTCGATCAGCCTGGGTTCGCGGACCACGAACCGCCGGGCCTTTGCGCCGATTAAGCAAACGAAACTGAATTCCCGCTTTATCGGCAGCTTTTGCCATCAACCCGTCGAGAGCATCAATTTCACGCACCAGATGGCCTTTGCCAAGGCCTCCGATTGCAGGATTACAAGACATTGTCCCAATCGAGGCAAATTGGTGCGTAATCAAAACAGTTTTGGCACCTTTTCGCGCCGAGGCGGCGGCGGCTTCACAACCGGCATGACCGCCACCAACAACAATTACATCAAATTTATCTGTCAATTTCGTTCCAAATACCAAAATTCTAAACGTTTCACGTGAAACAAAAAGAAATGCACCCTTTTCGCCTGCCATTTAATAACATGTGTTCAAAGTCTTTAACATAAGCAATGTTTCACGTGAATCATTATTTTTACTAAATCCGCCTGTTCACCAAAAAATGTTTCACGTGAATCATTATTTTCCAATACAAAATTCTGAAAAAATAACATCTAAAATATCTTCTACATCAATATCGCCGGTGATACGGCCAAGCGCATCACTCGCCAGTCTCAAATGTTCGGCCGTCAATGACAGATCCTTATCGCCACAATTCAGCGCATTATCAATTTCACCGGCTGCTATTTCCAAAAGTTTCAACTGTCTTCGCCGAGCTGTTACGACTTCACCAATTTCCGAAGAAAAACCACCTACAAAATCTTCAAGCTTCTTTATAAATTCATCAAATCCCTGTCCGGTTTTTGATGAAATTTCTATTGGCCATTTGTTTTTAGCACCTTTAGCAAGATCGGCTTTGTTTCCGACACGCCAAATTTCTGCCTCGGTTTTAGGAAGTGCAACTGGCTGAGGACAAACCATATCGTCAACCAATAAAACAAGGTCAGCACTTTTAACGCGGTCAAAAGCAATATCAATACCTATCTTCTCGATACTATCTTTCGTTTCACGCAAGCCGGCGGTGTCAGTTAATACTATGGGAAAGCCGCCAAGAACCAGACGCGTTTCGATCGCGTCGCGCGTTGTACCTGCCTGCGCTGTGACAATTGCAATACTTCTTCCGGATAACCTGTTGATAATGCTAGATTTTCCAGCGTTCGGCGCACCTGCGATAACAACTTTTATGCCATCTCTCATTGTCGAAAAACGTTTACTTTTCAAGATAAACTCAGATATAGATGAACTTAATTCGACAAGCTTTTCCCAGACAACATCTGTGACGCTGCCCGCTACATCCTCTTCATCGGCAAAATCGAGTTCAGCTTCAATCATCGCGCGCGCGTTAACAAGTTCTTTGCGCCAGCGACGATAAGTATCGGCGAGTTTACCGCTCGCACCCATCACCGCCAAACGGCGCTGGCTTTCGGTTTCCGCTTCAATCAGATCTGCCAAACCTTCGGCCTCGGTTAAATCGAGCTTACCTAACAAAAAAGCCCGTCGCGAAAATTCCCCCGCTTCCGCCAGACGACAACCGGAAAATTGTTCCAATTCATCCAAAAATTTCTCAACAACCGCTTTTCCACCATGCAAATGAAATTCGACACAATCTTCACCGGTAAAGCTTGTCGGGCCAGGAAAAAACACTGTGAGGGCGCTGTCTAAAAATTGATGGTCTTTGCTGAACAGCTTGCCAAAAGTCAACACACGTGGTGCCGGAATTTTTCCCAAAAATGTTTTGACAATCTGTTTTGCCATTTTCCCCGACACACGGATAACCGCTACTCCCGCCGGAAGCTTGCCACTGGAAAGAGCAAAAATAGTATCCAAAATTCTCGTCCTTTTGTTGCCAGTTCGTTTAAAAAAATATTTTAACGCCACGACCACGCAAAATTAAAAAAATCCGCCCGAAATACGTTCAGGCGGATACTCGTTTCATGACTTTGTTAGCAACAAGCCAACCTTACAGCAATCAGGTATTCATCGAATCGAAAAATTCACTATTGGTTTTAGTCTGTTTCAATTTATCGATCAAAAATTCGATGGCATCAGTTGTTCCCATTGGCGCCAGAATACGGCGCAAAACAAAGATTTTCTGCAAATCGTGACGCGAAACGAGAAGATCTTCCTTACGTGTTCCCGATTTAAGAATATCCATAGCTGGAAAAATACGTTTGTCTGCAACTTTGCGATCAAGGACAATTTCCGAATTACCGGTGCCTTTGAATTCTTCAAAAATAACTTCGTCCATACGACTTCCGGTATCAATAAGTGCTGTGGCAATAATTGTCAGCGAACCACCTTCTTCAATATTACGCGCTGCTCCGAAAAAACGTTTTGGGCGTTGCAAAGCATTGGCATCAACACCGCCTGTCAATACTTTACCTGATGAGGGTACAACTGTATTATAGGCACGACCCAGACGGGTAATCGAATCGAGAAGAATAACGACATCCCGCCCCTGCTCGACCAGCCGCTTGGCTTTTTCGATCACCATTTCGGCAACCTGCACATGGCGTGACGCAGGCTCGTCAAAGGTTGAAGATACAACCTCGCCTTTTACCGAGCGTTGCATATCCGTCACTTCTTCCGGCCGTTCATCAATCAACAAAACAATTAAAAAACATTCCGGGTGATTGGCTGTTATCGAATGAGCTATATTTTGTAACAATACCGTTTTACCCGTTCTCGGCGGCGCAACAATTAACGCCCGCTGCCCTTTGCCCAAGGGTGAAATAAGGTCGATAACCCGCGCCGACATGTCTTTATTTGTCGGATCATTCAACTCCATCTTGAGACGTTCATTAGGATAAAGCGGGGTCAAATTATCAAAATGAATTTTATGACGGATTTTTTCTGGATCTTCAAAATTGATTGTATTGATTTTTAATAAAGCAAAATAGCGTTCACCTTCTTTCGGACTGCGAATTGGCCCTTCCACCGTGTCACCGGTTTTTAATGAAAAACGCCGGATTTGCGACGGCGACAAATAAATATCATCCGGTCCGGGTAAATAATTAGCATCGGCCGAACGCAAAAAGCCAAAACCGTCAAGCAAAACTTCCAGCACCCCTTCTCCAATAATCTCGACATCCTGAAGGGCGAGTTTTTTCAAAATAGCAAACATCAACTCCTGCTTGCGCATCAAAGAAGCATTTTCTACTTCCAGTGTTTCAGCAAAAGCGACAAGTTCAACCGGAGTTTTGCTTTTTAACTCTTGTAATTTCATCTGTTGGATATTCTGCATCAAATATAGCTCTTCTCAACGAGAAAGGTCTATCTTTCTCTTAAACTGACTGTTTGTGGAAAACTCTAAAAAATAGACAAGGTGGGAATTCGAGATCTAATGTTGTCTTCGTAAAAAAGCAAGCCATTTTCAATTAAAATGGCTTCACAATAACCGCAATGACCGCAACAATCATGAGAACTGTCGGTACTTCGTTCAATATACGCCAGGTTTTTTCCGAAAAATTATTTTTATCATCGGCAAAATGACGCACACCGCGCGACAATAAACCGTGATAACCGGAAAGAAGAACCACAACCATAAGCTTCAAATGCAACCATCCGCCATGCAAGGCATAAACTTCCCATGCCATCCAGAGCCCGGTTATCCACGAAACAATCATTGCCGGATTGATAATAGCACGCAGCAAGCGCCGTTCCATAACCTTGAAAGTTTCAGACTGTGTCGAGCCGATTTTCGCCTGACAGTGGTAAACAAACAGCCGCGGCAGATATAACATTCCTGCCATCCAGCTAATAATAGCAATAACATGAAGCGCTTTTATCCATAAAACCGAATCGGGATTTTCATAGGGATTCACGTGAAACAATGCCCATAAAGCTACCAAAACAATTAAAAGTGCAACAATAGCCCGAAACCAGATTGTCGACGTTTTCATACTCTTAACCGGGTTTTTATTCATCGGGTTTGTCATGGCTGATAATTCCTCACCTGTTTGACAAGTTTTTCGACATTCTCAATGGGTGTTTGCGGCGTTATACCATGACCCAAATTAAAAACTAACGGCCCGTTTCCCAAATTAAATAAAATATCGTCAACGCCATTTTGTAAAGCTCTACCACCAGCCACCAACCGTAACGGATCAAGATTTCCCTGAATTGGTGAAGACTGTTGCAGTGTTTTGGCAAAAGAAACGGGTATCGACCAATCAAGCCCCAACGCAGTTACGCCAGTTTTTGCCACAAAATTCTTGTATAGGTTGCCTGCCCCTTTCGGAAAACCTATTATAGGAATGGCAGGAAATTCCTTTCTGATATTGCCAACCATGCGCTTGAATGGTTCGATAACAAAACTTTCAAAACTCTGTTCATCCAATACGCCGGCCCAAGAATCAAAAATCTGCAAAACTTCGGCACCGGCTTTTGCCTGATTTACCAAATATTGCGCCGAGACGTCGGCGAGAATTTCCAGAAGCGCTTTCATCTCCTGCGGATTTAGAAAACCAAATAAGCGAGCTGGCGCCTGATCAGACGTTCCATGACCGGCAATCATATAAGTAGCAACCGTCCATGGCGCTCCGCAAAATCCGATTAGGGCAGTATCATCGGGCAAAGCTTTTTTCAGAAGCGATAAAGTTTCAAAACTCGCTGATAACCTTTCCTGAGCTATTTCAACAGTCAGATGTTTTATATCGTTGACCGATATAGGATCAAGAATGGGACCTTTGCCTTCTTCAAATCGCAAATTACGTCCTAAAGCATGAGGAACAACGAGAATATCAGAAAAAAGGATAGCAGCATCAAAACCAAAGCGTCTGATCGGCTGCATTGTCACTTCAAATGCAAGCTTTGGATTGTAGCAAAGATCAAGAAAACTTCCTGCTTTTTGTCTTGTCTGGCGATATTCCGGTAAAAATCTTCCTGCCTGGCGCATTAGCCAAATTGGAGGGGGCGTTTGTGTTTTACTTCGTAAAACTTCAAGAATTTTTTTTGTCATGGCTTATGTTGGCTTTTTCAATTGATCTTTTCAAGAAAGAAATTTTTTAACTAGGATTCTGATTCTTAGAGTCTGTGTTTTCTGTTAATTATTTATTAACCAAATTTTTTCCACAGATAGAGGAAGATAAAAAAAATTACGTTCATTTTTTTTTGCTTTTTATCGATAACGAAAATTGCAAAATTAAAAAATAAAAACAACGAGTTTTGGAATATGACAAATTTTTAAAACTGGAATGCTAAAAAAATAGCAAAAAGTTTTCCACATTATACAGATCGGACTTTAAAAATTAGTCACAGCATTTCTGCTTGTGTATAAGATGGCATGGTTATCCTCATTTTTTTAAAAAAATGCACATTTTTGATATAATTTTCACATCTATCAACAAGGGACTGTGAATCCTGTGGCAAAGACAAAATTGAACTTTCATTTATATCTGATTTCTGATGCGACCGGAGAGACTCTCCTTTCGGCAGGACGGGCAGTAGCATCGCAATTTGTTGAGGCACAGGTGATAGAGCATGTTTATCCGCTCATTCGCAATGAAGGTCAGTTGAATGACGTTATAAAACAAATTCATCGCAATCCCGGGATTGTCCTTTATACAATTGTTGATGAAAATATGGCTCGCCAGCTTCAATCGGCATGCGATAAAATCGGTGTCCCATCAGTGTCCGTACTTGATTCGGTCTTTCAGGCTTTCCATTCGTTTCTCAGACTTCCGGCAAACCGGCGCGTCAGTGCCCAGCACGAGCTTAATGATAATTACTTCAAGCGCATAGATGCATTGAATTACACAATGGATCACGATGATGGACAATTGCCCGACGGTCTGCCAAAAGCTGACGTGATTCTGGTTGGAATTTCGCGCACATCAAAAACTCCTACAAGTATCTATCTGGCCAATCGCGGTATAAAAACCGCCAACGTTCCGCTTGTTCCGGGAGTAGAACCACCCAAACAATTATTTCTTGCAAAAAATCCGCTAATTGTCGGACTGATTGCTTCAGCCGAAAGAGTGAGTCAGGTGCGGCAAAGCCGCAATATTGGTGGCGGTCTTAGCACCGAAAGTTATACAGATCGGGCCAGTATTACGCAGGAACTGACCTATGCCAAACAGATTTGCTCACGCAATAACTGGCCGATTATAGATGTTTCGCGTCGTTCGATTGAAGAAACTGCAACCGCGATTCTCGAACTTTATATGCGCGAGCACCAGATTTGATTCATGACAGATATTGAACACGCAAAAAACATGCCACAGCCATCGCTTATTCTTGCTTCATTGAGCCCTTTTCGTAAAACGATTCTGGAAAATGCCGGACTGGATTTTACCGTCGCTGGTGCTGAAATAGACGAACGGCAGGTGGAACAGAATTTTGCACAAATAAGTCCCGAGGAATTGGCAAAAAATCTTGCGCGCGCAAAGGCGGAAAACGTTTCTTGTCAATTTCCCCAGGCTCTTGTTATTGGATGTGACCAAACACTCGATTTTGACGGGCAAGTGCTTCACAAATCTGCCAGTCTTGATGAAGCCTATAACCGTCTTCACGCTTTGTCAGGCAAGACCCATTATCTTCATAGCGGTATTGCACTTGCCAAAGCGGGCACAACAATTTGGTTTGATCTTTCGAGTGCCAAAATGACCATGCGTCCACTTTCATCACAATTTATCAATTATTATCTTGATCGTGTTGGAAAAGACGTGTTGGCAAGTGTCGGAGCTTATCAGATTGAAGGTGAAGGTATTCAATTATTTGAAAAAATTGATGGCGATTATTTCACTATTATAGGATTGCCGCTTTTGTTATTGTTAAAAAAATTACGCCAAATGGGAGTCATCAAACAATAAGATGAGGGAAATAAATACAATTGATGCGCCGCAAGCTTTTGTCACCGGATACCCGGTTGGTCATTCTCTTTCGCCACAAATCCACCGCTACTGGTTAAACAAATATCATTTGAACGGTTGTTATGATGCTGTCGAAGTCAAACCCGAAAATTTTTCCGACTTTATCGGCCAGTTAGCCGAAAAAGGATTTTGTGGAGGTAATGTAACACTTCCGCATAAGGAAGAAGCATTTCGCCTTGCGGAAAAAAAAGACGAGGTAGCCACAATTATTGGTGCTGCCAATACATTGTGGTTTGAAAATAATAAACTTTGTGCAACCAATACCGATGGTTATGGCTTTGCTGCCAATCTTGACGATTTCGCCCCCGGTTGGGCCGGTGGTACAGCTCTTGTTATTGGTGCAGGTGGCGCAGCACGTGCGATTATCCATACACTCAAACAACGTGGCTTTGAGTGTATTTATCTCGTTAATCGTACGAAATCGCGCGCCGATGCACTCGCCGAATATTTTGGCGCGCCGGTAAAAGCACACAAATGGCATGAGATAGACAATATTGTCTCCCATGCCGATTTTATTGTTAATACTACGTCTTTGGGGATGGAAAACAAGCTTGTTAAAAATGTCGATCATTCGTTTATAGATTTACAAATAGCCAAGCCTTCTGTTCTTGTTACCGATATTGTTTATACGCCCCTTGTCACTCCCCTTTTGGCACAAGCGCGCGCGCTTAATTTATCAACCGTTGACGGTATAGGCATGTTGCTGCATCAGGCCGTACCAGGTTTTGAACGCTGGTTTGGCAAAAGACCCGAGGTCGATCAAACACTGCGACAGAAAATTTTGCAGAAAATGGGTGAATTATGATTATTTTGGGTCTCACCGGTTCGATTGGCATGGGAAAATCTACAACAGCCGGTTTTTTTTTGGCGGCAGGTATTCCTGTCTATAATGCTGACGAGGCGGTACACGAGCTTTATGAAAGCAAACCCGTTATCGAAAAGCTTCGTCAGATTTTTCCCGATAGTATAACCGAAGGCCGGATTGACCGGGCAAAATTGTCAAAAGAAATTATTGCCGATTCATCAAAATTGCAATTATTGGAAAGCATTATTCATCCGTTGGTGCGCCAAAAAGAAAAGGCGTTTATCCGGAAATATCGCGAAGAGCACGCCAAGCTTGTCGTTCTTGATATTCCTTTATTATTTGAAAGCGGACCTGAAGGACGGGTCGATAAAATTGCTGTTGTATCGGCACCTTCGAGCATTCAGCGTCAACGTGTTCTGGCTCGTCCGGGCTGGAGCCGTAAAAAACTCGATCATTTATTATCACGACAAATTCCAGACAGCGAAAAAAGGCAGCGGGCCGATTTTATTATTGATAGCAGTCAGGGGCTGGCTTATGCCCAAAAACAGGTTCAAGCAATCATTGCCGAATTAACCGGCGATAAACAGCAATAACGTTCAAATCCGATATTTTTGCTGTTTATCTTGGCTATTTTTTGCCATGGCTTTTTTGCGGATTTAAAATCTTCAGTGACAAACAAAAAACAGATTGATTTGCTTGTAGAACAAGCGGAAAAGCACTTTAACATTCTTGTTGATGGAATTTGGGAATCCGGAAGAGCCTTTTTATGCGCGAGATTATTTTTGATACAGAAACAACAGGACTTCACAAAGAAACAGATCGTGTGGTCGAAATCGGATGTGTCGAAATGGTTGATCGTTATTTAACCGATAAGACATTTCATGTTTATCTCAATCCACAAGGGGTGATTATTCCTGACGAAGTTGTTGCCGTACACGGGCTGACCAATGAAAGACTCAAAAACGAACCGAAATTTGCAGAAATAGCCGATGATTTTCTGGCCTTTATCGAAGGTGCAACACTGATTGCCCATAATGCCAGTTTCGACCTTGGATTTTTGAATGCCGAATTGGAACGGATCAATAAACCTCTCATCAGTGTCGATCGTATTATTGATACTTTGGCTATGGCTCGCCGAAAATTTCCCATGGGGCCAAATTCTCTTGATGCCCTGTGCAAGCGTTTTGGTATAGACAATTCCCGGCGCACATTGCACGGCGCGTTGCTTGACTCTGAAATTCTTGCCGATGTTTATATCGAGCTTATTGGCGGAAAACAGGGTGCCTTGGGATTTACCAGTTCCAATGGCAAACGTGACAATAATGATAATCAAAACAAAATCGCTGTAACACTTAAAAGCCGCCCTGATCCTCTGCCTGACCGTGTGACCGAAGCAGATCGAGTTGCTCATGAAGCGTTGGTCGAAAAACTGGGCGACAAAGCCTTATGGTGCCATGTCGCCAATAAAGGGTGAAGGCAGCTGAAGTTTCACGTTCATTTTAAGGTTTTTCGGGTAGTTAAACTTGACCAATAAAAGTAGATTACGCCGTTGTCGCGGCCAACAATAATGTCTGGTCTCGTTGGCGGAGTTAATGGACCCTTGTCAAAAAGCGGCAGCTAATATGGTATTTTGGTCGTCTCGGCAAGTTTTTACGATAGCATCTTGCCGATATATTTGCCACACCATCAGAAAATTCCGACTTTGCCTTATTGATTTGCTAAACAGCCGAACCAATTGACAGCGCGAATAGAAATCAGCGCTGACAGGTACTGTTTTCTGGCTGTTAGATGAAGCTTTGGAATTTTTCATGAAAATCCGGATTTCAAAAATTTTGATCGTCTTTAGAACAAAAAACAGGCCGCTGTGGAGAGGGGGAACCACAACGGCCTTATCACTGCACTTACTCAACAGTCTGGAGAGGGAAAGTAGACTGTCGTGATCCGGAAAATGGCGGGGACAATGCCAAATAACCGGAGATATCGACGCAGTGTCGATAGGCGTTATAAAAGATCTAAAAAATGGCTTTTCAAGGGCAACTAAATTAACATTTCGTAATAAATACGTGAACAGAGAACGGGGATGTTTGGTTATAGGTTTTGTCGGCATTAATGTTATAGTTTACGAATATGCTTTTTAAACGGTACACTTCAACGTAAGAGTTCAGCTTTTAATTCGGGATGTCGAGATTGACGATGCAAAAAAATGATCACCTTTTTCTGGTAGACGGTTCAAGCTATATTTTTCGCGCTTATCATGCTTTGCCGCCATTAACACGAAAAAGAGATGGTTTACCGGTTGGTGCGGTTGCCGGTTTTTGCAATATGTTATGGAAGTTGTTATGCGATGCCCGCAATACAGCCGTCGGTGTCGTGCCAAGCCATTTTGCGGTAATTTTTGACTATTCGTCGGAAACATTCCGTAAAAAAATCTATCCCGAGTACAAGTCCAATCGCCCGGCACCGCCAGAAGATTTGATTCCGCAATTCAGTCTGATCAGGCAGGCAACGGTGGCATTCAATTTGCCTTGTATCGAAAAAGAAGACTATGAAGCTGACGATATCATTGCCACTTATGCTTCTCTTGCCAGCAAAATCGGTGCGCAAACGACAATTATTTCGTCCGACAAAGATCTGATGCAACTCGTATCCGATAAAGTGACGATGTATGACAGCATGAAAGACCGCCCGATAGGTATTGCCGAAGTCATTGAAAAATGGGGCGTGCTGCCGGAAAAGATGATAGATTTGCAATCACTCACCGGCGATTCGACCGATAATGTGCCGGGTATACCCGGTATTGGACCAAAAACAGCGGCCCAACTCATCAACGAGTATGGCGATCTCGATACACTTTTGGCACATGCGCAGGAAATAAAACAACAAAAAAGGCGGGAAAATATTATTGCCTTTGCCGATCAAACGAAGTTGGCCCATGAGCTTGTTACCTTAAAAACCGATGTTCCATTGGATATCGGGCTTGATGGTTTGGTGCTCGAGCCGACAAACGGTCCAAAGCTGATCGGTTTTTTAAAAGCTCTGGAATTCAATTCATTGACACGGCGCGTCGCAGAAGCAACGAATTGTGATGCAGCCGCAATCGAACCAGCCATTCTGGATATCGAATGGGGCAAAGACGCCCATGGGCCGGATCTCGATAGCGGTATTGATGTCGGGAAAGAGCAAAGCCAATCAACAACAAATTATCGCCAAAGTGGAAAAATATCCGGCAATAGTCAGGAAAATACTCCGCAAAATTTGGCTGAAAGCCGTAAAGTTGAAGCACTGGCACAAAAATTCGACACCAGTGCTTACACTACAATAACCGATAAAACCGAACTTCAATATTGGCTTGATCGTGCGCTCGACCAAGGTTTTTTTGCATTTGATACGGAAACAACCTCGCTTGATCCGATGCAGGCGGGACTTGTCGGATTTTCTTTGGCGCTCGAACCGGGAAAAGCGGCTTATGTACCGCTCAATCACGTTGACGGCAGCAATGATTTGTTGGGCAGCGGCCGTATAAGCGGGCAAATGGAAACAAACAAGGCTTTAGCTCTTCTCAAGACGGTGCTGGAAAATCCGGCAATATTAAAAATTGCCCAAAACATGAAATATGATTGGCTGGTGATGAGGCAATACAATATCACCATTCAATCGTTTGATGATACAATGTTGCTATCATATGTTCTTGATGCCGGTACGCTTACCCATGGTATGGATGCGCTGTCGGAACGGTGGTTGGGGCATAAACCGATAACCTTCAAGGAAGTGGCGGGAAGCGGAAAGAACGCAACCGGTTTTGCTGCTGTCGATCTGCAACGGGCCACCGCTTATGCTGCCGAAGATGCCGATGTTACTTTGCGGTTATGGAAGGTGCTGAAGCCACAGATTGTGGCACAGGGTGTTTCACGCGTGTACGAGAGGCTGGAAAGGCCGCTTGTTGAAGTTCTTGCGCGCATGGAAGAACGTGGCATTCTTGTTGACAGGCAGTTATTATCGCGTCTTTCGGGCGAATTGGCACAGTCGGCAGCGGCATTGGAAGACGAAATTTATAAGCTTGCAGGTAAAAAATTCAATATTGGCTCGCCCAAGCAACTGGGAGAAATCCTGTTTGGCAAAATGGGCTTTCCGGGCGGATCAAAAACAAAGACTGGGCAATGGTCAACATCCGCTCAGGTTTTGGAAGATTTGGCAACAGAAGGCCATGAATTACCGCGCAAAATTGTTGACTGGCGCCAGCTGACAAAGTTGAAATCGACATATACTGATGCTCTGCCCAATTATATTTTACCAAATACCGGTCGCGTTCATACCAATTATTCAATGGCGGCAACCTCGACCGGGCGCTTGGCTTCATCGGATCCGAATTTGCAAAATATTCCGGTGCGCACCGCCGAGGGAAGAAAAATCCGTGCCGCCTTTATCGCCGGGCCCGGCAATTTATTGCTTTCAGCCGATTATAGCCAAATTGAATTGCGTGTTCTTGCCCATGTTGCCGACATCAAGGCTCTAAAGCAGGCTTTTGCAGATGGATTGGATATTCATGCCATGACGGCATCGGAAATGTTTGGTGTGCCGATTGAAGGTATGCCACCGGAGGTAAGGCGGCGTGCCAAAGCCATTAATTTCGGTATTATTTACGGTATTTCGGCGTTCGGCCTTGCTAACCAGCTCGGAATATCACGCGAGGAAGCCGGCCTTTATATACGGACCTATTTTGAAAGGTTTCCCGGTATCAAGGATTATATGGAAAGGACCAAAGCTTTTGCTCACGAGCATGGTTATGTTGAAACCATTTTCGGGCGGCGAGCACATTACCCCGACATTAATTCCAAAAACGCACAAGTGCGTGCTTTTAACGAGCGGGCTGCAATTAATGCTCCCATTCAAGGTGCGGCAGCCGATATTATTCGTCGCGCGATGATTAAAATGGACAATGCTTTGTCCGATGCACGATTGTCGGCAAAAATGTTGTTGCAAGTGCATGATGAATTGATTTTTGAATTGCCGGAAAACGAAGTGGAAAAAACAACGGCGATTGTCAAAAACGTTATGGAGAACGCGACGATGCCAGCACTTTCCTTGTCTGTTCCGTTAAAAGTGGATGCACGTGCGGCAAAAAATTGGGATGAGGCGCATTAAAAACTTAAGGGCAAGTGCGTAAATGTAAAAAATTTGGGTGCAAGTGAAATCGCCAGCCTTTAAAAGTTAAAAAGTTAGCATAAAACTTGTTACAGAGGGTGTTTTTATAAGGATAAAAAGTTTTGTTATTTTTTTTGTTTTAGATAATGAGAATAAATAATTGGGAACTTTGAAAATTTTCAGAAAAATAAACAGGAACTTAAACGGTAAATAACCGTTGTTTAATTGCTTAAAACTCAATTAAACAAAAGAGGGCTGACAATTGTTAAGCTATATTTTTGCAATTCGCGGTTTTTTTCTTCCACTTGAAGGATTGCTACTTGCTTTTTTTATCGGGGCATTACTTGCTTATTTTTCCAACCGTAGCCTGAAGACACTTTATAGAATCCCTTATCTTTTCATGTTTTCGCTGATTTTCCTTGTCTATATCTTCATGAGTTATACGGTTAATGTGGCTTTATTGAACATCAACGGAACTGTAGCGCCGACAGTCATACGTTTAATTGCCGCTATACCGCCTTTTCTTTTCGGTTATGCGGCGATGTATTTGTCGGTTTTGCGCGCGCGTGACGGTTTCGCAAACAAGTTTTCGGCCTGGCTTCTGATTGTGCCGCTGTTTAACCTCGGTTTGTTCATCGTTACCCTTGATGATGATCCAAATGACAACGAAAAAGCAATTCAACGCGATCCGTTATCGACACCGCGCTTTATGAATGGCGCGGCCGGCGTCATTGTTGCAACCATCATTTTTGCCTTGAGTTTCACTTTCGGAATGATGAGCGTGACCTATCCGACTGTGGATGTTGTGCTGCAGACCGTTGATCTTCCCTTAGATTAAAAGGAAGCAACAAGGCGGCTATTTTCATGAAAATAGCCGCTTAACGGCCGTTAAACTCAGTGTTTTAGCGGGCAACTTGACAGACCAAAGATCTTATAGAGCGGACAATAACCGATTGCCGCTGTAACAAGCGGAATAAGACCGATCAAACCGAACCATCGTGCCCGGCTATCAAGAAAGAAAACAAGAGATAATAACACCAAGCCGATAATGACACGAATAATGCGATCAACGCTACCGAGATTGTGAACCATCCAAGAAGCCTTTCATTAAAATTGCAGCGCAAACTTAGTCCTGTGAGGCTAAAAAGACAAATAAAAAACGGGTTTCCTATCCATTTGACAGTTTGGGTAATGGGAAAACCGGTTGGCAGCATTTGGCCGGTTAGTGACATTTGACCGGCGCGAGATATTTAATAAGCTTGTCAAATTTGGTTGATTTGCGACATCTGGTTGATTTGAGAGATTTGCAATGTCGCCTAAGGCAAAAGGCCTCTTTCGAGACGAGTTTTTAGCTATATTAGAAAAATTTGTGCGGCGATTGCCGATAATTGCAATGCAAATTTCTAAAGAACAATAAGACACCCGGAGACTGCGCAAAATCGCCGGGTGCCTTATCGCATTTATGACTTGTCTCTTTTATGATTTACGGTCACGTGCAGCAAGGGTACGAAGACGCAAGGCATTCAGCTTGATGAAACCGGCAGCGTCTTTTTGGTCATAGGCTCCGTGGTCATCTTCAAAAGTGACAAGGTTGGTTGAATAAAGTGATTTATCACTCTTGCGGCCTTCAACCATGACATTGCCCTTATAGAGTTTCAAAGTCACTTCGCCTTCGACATTTTCTTGCGATAAATCAATTGCCGCCTGTAACATGTAACGCTCTGGCGAAAACCAGAAGCCATAATAAATCAATTCGGCATAACGCGGCATCAATTCATCTTTGAGATGGGCGGCACCCCGATCAAGTGTAAGTGATTCTATGGCGCGGTGGGCTTTCAGCAGAATTGTGCCACCCGGTGTTTCATAAACACCGCGGGATTTCATGCCAATGAAGCGGTTTTCTACAAGGTCAACGCGGCCGATGCCATTGTCATGACCATATTTGTTCAATTGCGCCAGCAAGGTTGCCGGAGACATTTTTTCGCCATTGATCGAAACGGGGTCGCCTTTCTTAAAACCGATCGTAATGATTGTCGGTTTATCGGGCGCTGATTCCGGCGAAACTGTCCGCATATGGACATATTCCGGTGCCGGAAGTGAAGGGTCTTCCAAAACTTTGCCTTCAGACGACGAATGCAATAAATTGGCATCCACCGAAAATGGTGCTTCACCCTGCTTGTCTTTTGTCACAGGTATTTGATGTTTCTGGGCAAAATCCAATAGCTCGGTACGGCTTTTGAAGTTCCAGTCGCGCCACGGGGCAATAATCTTGATATTGGGGTTCAAGGCATAGGCCGAAAGCTCGAAGCGCACCTGGTCATTGCCTTTGCCGGTGGCACCGTGAGCAATAGCGTCGGCACCTGTTTTCTTGGCAATTTCAATTAAACGTTGTGAAATAAGTGGTCGGGCAATCGATGTGCCAAGAAGATAGACACCTTCATAAACCGCATTGGCGCGAAACATCGGAAAAACAAAATCACGAACAAATTCTTCGCGCAGATCTTCCATAAAAATCTGTTTTGCGCCGAGCATTTCAGCTTTGCGTCGCGCCGGTTCAAGCTCTTCTCCCTGACCGAGATCGGCTGTGAAGGTAATGACTTCTGCACCAAGTTCGGTTTGCAGCCATTTCAATATGATTGAGGTATCAAGACCGCCAGAATAGGCTAGCACGACTTTTTTTATGTTTTTCCACTGTTCCATTTTTTCTGTCCAATAATTAATGGCTCAAATTGATATATTATTGCTGTTTTAACAGGAGATCACAACCATGCAAGCAATCAAAACATTTTCCTACACAAAACTTATAAAAACAGATTGAAATGGCATAGGAAAATAATAAGACAAAGATGATTAACGAGAGAACATGATGATGTCGTTTCTACCTGATGGGCGGGTATTTCTGGAGTTTGCCAGTGCGGCAATCATTTTAACACTTATTCCAGGGCCCGACATGGCACTTTTTGTCGGTCGCGCTATCTCGCAAGGAAAGGGGGCGGGCCTTGCCTGTATTTTTGGCTGCATAACAGGCATTGTCATTCAGGTTTCAGCCGTATCTATCGGTCTTTCGGCATTAATCATTGCTTCCCCGATAGCGTTTTTTATTTTGAAGGTGGCTGGTTCTCTCTATCTTCTATGGCTCGCTTTTCAGGCACTGTGTAACCGGTCGAATTTTTTTCTTGAACGGAATAAACAAAAAAAATCGGGTTTTAAAAGAAATTATCTGGCTGGACTTGGTATCAATTTATTGAATCCGAAAGTTTTGCTCTTCAATATTACGTTTTTACCGCAATTTGTTGATGCCGGCGAGCCTTACGCACTACAAAAAATACTAATTCTCGGGCTTTCTTTCATTCCGATGTCGCTTCCTTTTACCGTTTCGATGGTTATGGCGGCAGATCGGTTTGCCAAAGCAATTAAAAAAAATCCGCTTCTTGTGCGATTGCTTGATTTTTTAATGGCCGGAATTTTTACCGCCTTTGCCGTTCGTTTATTGATGAGCAAGGTTAAAGGATAATCCGGCATGATTTGAAAGGATAAAATAATGGATAATTTTATTGTTAGCCCGCCGGCCACCGTCGGTATACCAGTCAAAGGCAGCAAAAAACTCTTTCCCGTGCATCGTATTTATTGCGTTGGTCGCAATTATGCGAGCCATGCCATAGAAATGGGGCATGATCCGGCCAAAGAAGCACCTTTTTTTTTCCAGAAAAATCCCGATAATCTCGTGTTTGACGGAAATTTTGCCTATCCGTCGAAAAGCCACGATGTCGAACATGAAGTCGAACTTGTTGTGGCGTTAAAAAATGGCGGCAATAATCTTGCATTTGAACAAGCACAAGAATGTATATTCGGTTACGGTGTCGGGCTTGATATGACGCGCCGCGATTTACAGGCCGAACTGAGAAAAGCCGGTAGATCATGGGAGACAGCAAAAGCCTTCGAGTTTTCGGCACCATGTTCTGCTCTGATTGAAAAATCACAGACAAAATCTATGGAAGAAGGCTCTATCACCCTTTCGGTAAACGGTAAAATACGCCAGTCGGGCAATCTTAACCAGATGATCTGGAAAATACCGGAAATGCTTGTTTATCTGTCAGAATTGTTCACCTTGCAGGCCGGCGATATCATTATGACAGGGACACCCTCCGGTGTCGGGCCGGTCGAAAAAGGTGACGAGCTTGTCGGGCATATTGACGGATTGGAGGATCTGGTTGTCAAGGTTGTGTAATATCGACAATTTCTATCATACACATCCTGAAGCCTTGCAGCATTTTTTACGGGGCCAGGTCACGACTTGAAACAGCTTGGCGGAATGAAAAAGGGGCTGGCTTTTTTAAAAAAGGAGCGCCAGATGCACTTTTTTCTGCAAAAAAGAAACGAAAACGTAAAAATTCAGTTTTTGATTTTTTCACCCGGATAGGCACCCCAAAGCTGATCCTGCGCAATCCAGCCACGCGTATGGCCAATGTCAAGTTCGCACCATTTGCCATCGCATTGGTGGATTGATCCGATAACACCCGGTTCGATTTCGGCGGCAAGAGAAGCATTGTCACTTGGTTGGTGGCGCAAGGGCGCAAGTTTCGACTTGTCTTTCTGCCAGGGTGTTATCATCGCTGTACGGTTACCTGACAAAAGTGATTGATAGACCCACCCTTCGTCGCCATCGGAATCACGAATTTTACGCCATTGATCATATTCTTGTGTGATTTCGACAGGAAGTCCCTGTTTCTGATAGGAAAACACAATGGAGTAATTTCGTCCCGGGCCGACGCGCACATTCACTCTTGTCGGTTTGATAGAAACAAAACGTGGCAGAGGTAAACCGCTGGGACCAAGGTTTTCACGGGCATCTTGCGCAAATGCGTTACTTGGAAAGCTCATTGCGGCAAAAATAGACAACATAGCATAAGCACCTAAAATTAAATAAGTTCTTATGACGGTTGAAAAATGAAACCGTACAAAGCTGCCCACTATCTGCGCCTCTCTTCTCATATGTTCTTTGTTTTCTTTTCTGTTATAAACAGAACAGACTCAAGACAGTCTGGCGATCGTATGACACAGTGCTGGTTAAAGAGGTCTCAACAATTTGACAAAAATTAAAAAAATATTTTAAGGATTGTTATGCAAGGGAAAAAATTACCGTTAATCATCTTGACGCGCAAGCTTCCGGACCAGATAGAAAAGCGTATGGGCGAGCTTTTTGATACCGTTGTCGTTGACCAAGATCGACCGATGTCTCGTCAGGATCTTATTGCTGCTGTCAAATATGCTGAAGTTCTCGTGCCGACAATTTCCGACATTATAGATAAAGAGCTTATTGCCGAGGCAGGACCCAATCTGAAAATGATTGCCAATTTTGGCAATGGAACCGACAATATTGATGTAAAAGCGGCAACCGAGCGCGGAATTCTTGTAACCAACACCCCCAATGTGCAAACCGAAGACACGGCTGATATGACATTGGCACTCATTTTGGCAGTGCCCCGGCGCCTTGTTGAAGGCGCCAATGTGTTAAACGACAGTGGTATCTGGCCGGGCTGGTCGCCAGACTGGATGTTGGGACGGCGTATTTACGGGAAAAAACTTGGCATTATCGGTATGGGGCGCATCGGCATTGCGGTTGCACGGCGTGCTAAAGCATTCGGTCTTTCTATCCATTACCACAATCGCAACCGGGTAAGTGCCGGGATTGAACAACAATTGGAGGCAACCTATTGGGAAAAGCTTGATGATATGTTGAAAGAAATGGATATTGTTTCTGTCAATTGCCCGCTGACTGAACAGACTTATCATCTTCTTTCTGCCGAGCGGCTTTGCCTGATGCAAAACACCGCTTATGTCGTAAATACAGCGCGCGGCGAAATTATTGACGAAAATGCACTTGCGCAACAGATTGATTACGGCAAATTGGCTGGCGCCGGGTTAGATGTGTTTGAAAAAGAACCGAATTTCAGTCCGGTTTTGGCAAGATTGGCACGCCAAGGCAAGGTCGTCTTGCTACCACATATGGCATCGGCCACTGTTGAAAGCCGTCTGGCTATGGGTGAAAAAGTTATTATCAATATCCGGGCTTTCTTCGATCATCATCGTCCGCCGGATCGTATCATTCCGGAAAAATCGCGCAGTTAAGCGCGATCAACCGGTTATTTGTAGCAACTGGCAAGCTCGATTATATACTTGGCAACGATGATAAAATATCTCGGTTCGCAGATGAAAAATTGCTACGACAGGTGTCATTATAAAGTGCAACTTTTCATGTCCGGCATTATTTTGATGTTGGGTGCTATGGGGGCTTCTATTATCGGGGTTTTACCATCCGCTTTATAAGATCAAGATAGAATGCCGCTCAGTATAAAGTGGCCTCTCTGACCCTGCTTATCGCGTCGGAATAGGCGTTTTGCTGCTGTAATCATAGAAGCCGCGGCCGCTTTTGCGGCCAAGCCATCCGGCTTCGACATATTTTATTAAAAGCGGACAGGGTCGATATTTGGAATCAGACAAGCCTTGATGTAAAACATGCATAATCGACAAACAGACATCAAGCCCGATAAAATCGGCAAGTTCCAAAGGTCCCATCGGGTGGTTGGCACCGAGTTTCATGGCTGTGTCAATTGCTGTTACATTGCCCACACCTTCGTAAAGGGCATAAATTGCCTCGTTAATCATCGGCACGAGAACACGATTGACGATAAAAGCCGGAAAATCTTCGGTGACGGTGAAGATTTTTCCGATTGAGGTAATGAAAGCGCAAATAGTGGAATAGGTTTCCTCGCTTGTTGCTATGCCGCGAACGACTTCGACAAGTTTCATTTTCGGTACCGGATTCATGAAATGGGTGCCAATAAATTTGTCGGGCCGGTTGGTTGTCGCCGCAAGACGCGTAATCGAAATAGTCGATGTATCGGTAGCAAGAAGTGTTGATGGCTTAAGATTGTGACAAAGTTCTAAGAAAATATCACGCTTGACGTTTTCGTCTTCATTGGCCGCTTCAATGATAAGATCGGCTTGTTTCAAGTCATCAAGAACAGTGGTTGTCGAAAGTCTGGCAAGGGCTTCGCTTTTTTTGCTATCATCGGTTTTTTTCGCTAAAATACGGTAGGTGAGGTTGGCGTTGATAGTTTCATGAGCGTTTTCAAGTTGCCGAGCGGAAATGTCGTAAAGGATGACATCGTAGCCTGATGTTGCCACAGCCTGAGCAATGCCTGTGCCCATTTGGCCAGCTCCGACAATAGCAACCGACTTTATCATGGTTTTACGTCTCCTCTAGCGATTCTTTCCCGGTGTCCATAATACATCATTTTTCCCGTAATCATTAGCATAACGGGCAGCAACAAACAAAAAATCCGACAAACGGTTGATATATTGCAAAGCCTCGTTGTTGACTTTTTCTTGATTGTGCAAGGCTACCATTGCTCGTTCGGCTCGCCGGACAACTGTGCGGGCAAGATGAAGATGAGCCGATGCCTTTGACCCGCCGGGCAAGACAAACGACGTTAAAGGAGACAGCATTTTATTGAGCTTGTCTATTTCGTTTTCAAGACGTTTTGTTTGTGTTGACACAATACGCAAATCAACCTTGTTTTTACTTGGTTGCGGTGTGGCAAGATCTGCTCCAAGGTCGAACAGATCATTCTGGATAATTTCCAGCATCTTATCGAGTTCGCCAACTGTTTCGAGGCGGGCAAGGCCAATAGCTGCATTGGTTTCATCAATTGTCCCATAGGCTTCAACACGCAAATCCGCTTTTGAGCGCCTTTCACCATTGACAAGACCTGTCGTTCCATCATCGCCTGTACGTGTATAAATCTTGTTAAGCTTGACCATTTTTGGCTCCCTGATTTTGAAAATATGTCAAGATAGATAGTTGCAGCATTTGTCTTGTCTATGCAAAAGGTATCAAGTTTGGCCTTTGATAAAAGATAAGCTTTGAAATTGGCTTCTTTTGTCGTTGTTTGCATTGCTTTCCTGAAATATTTTTATACGATAGTCGGTGCGTTTGAAAGCCACGCTGCTAAGATCAAACGGATTAATGGGAAAGACGTTTATGCAGAAATTCTTACGCTATATATGGCGTATTTTTTATAACGCGGTCAGCCATTATTTCCGTGATTCCGGCAGTGCTTTTGCCAGTCATGTAGCATTGTCGGGCTTGTTGGCGCTTTTTCCTTTTTTGATTTTTGCTACATCTCTTGCCAGTTTCGTCGGGGCTCGCGCTTATACCCAGCAAAGTGTCAATGCGCTTTTAAAAATGCTGCCCGATGCAATAGCTGCTCCCATTGTTAAAGAAGTGGTCAATGTCATGACTATTCAGCGCGGTGGCCTGTTGACAATATCGGTTATCGGAACCGCCTATTTTGCTTCAAACGGTGTGGAAGCATTGCGCACCGCACTTAATCGTGCCTATCGGGTGATTGACCGACGCAGCATATTCTTCTGCCGCTTCCAAAGTTTGTTTTTTGTCATTGTCGGCACAATCGGGCTTATGGTTATCAGTTTTCTGTTGGTTTTGGCACCGCTTGTTATCAATATTTTGCAGCATGACTATCCGGCAATCGCGCAATATGTCGGCACTATCCGTATCTGGCGTTATGCTATTGCGGTGGTGGTATTGTTGATAAGCCTGTTAATTGCCCATAAATGGCTTCCCGCTGGCCAGCGCAAACTCGTTGATATCTTGCCCGGCATTGGGGTGACAATGGTCGTCTGGGTGCTGGCATCAATGCTTTTTGCCCAATATTTGGCAACCTTTGCCAATTATGTTTCCACCTATGCCGGTCTTGCCTCGATTATGGTGGCGATTATTTTTCTTTATATGTTGAGTGCTATTTTTATTCTTGGTGGTGAAATCAACGCCGCAATCATGTTTTACCGCAACCGCCAGCAGCAACCGGGTCAATTGGTGCAGGCAATTGAACAAAGCCAACAAGAAGAGCATAAATTGCAAACCGATGACGAAAATGCCGACGATAGTTTTATTTCTTGATGCCGATGCCTGTCCTGTTAAAAACGAGGCTTACCGGGTTGCAGAACGTTACCACTTAAAGACGTTCGTTGTGTCCAATAATTATATCAGAATTCCGCGTGCTAATTTTCTAGAAGCCATTATTGTTCAATCGGGGCTTGATAAAGCCGACGACTGGATAACCGAAAAAGCCGATGAGGCCAGTATTGTTGTTACTAACGATGTTCCACTGGCAAACCGGATTGTGAAAAAAGGTGGTGTGGCACTTTCGCCAACGGGGCGGCTTTTTGATGCAAGCACTATCGGTGCTGCACTGGCGACACGCAATCTGATGGAAAATTTGCGTGAAAGCGGGGCAGTCACAGGCGGGCCTCGCCCGTTTTCAAACCGTGACCGCTCAGCCTTTCTTGGTGCCCTCGAGCTTCTAATACAACGCCTGAAGCGCAAAGGCTATCAAACAGAATTTATGGCAGATTAGTCTTATGTTGCGAGCTTGCCGAAAGGGGGAAGTATTTTCCGGTTCTGCTACGGCGTAAAATCGGCTCAGTCCGTTTTTCCGGCATCTAGCGCAGTTTTCATCAAAGTTTCGGAATCGACATTGCTCCATGGTGCCGAACCATTATAGGAGGCAAGGATGCAGCCATTCCTGTCAATCAGCATGGTAATGGGCAGACCAAGAGCCAAGCCTTGTTTACGTACGTCATTAAAGATAGTCATCGTCTGGTCGCGATAAAAAACAATATTGTCAGCTTTGATGCTTTGAAGAAAATTTCTAATTTTTTCATCCGTTGCGGTTTTATCGATATTGATGGCTATGACATCGAAATTATCGCCTCCAATATTGCGCTTGAGATTTGCAAGTTCGGGCATTTCGGTGCGACATGGGATACACCAGCTTGCCCATAAATTGACAAGAAGAACTTTGCCCGAAAACTCTTTTAAACTATGGTCATTTCCTTCACTGTCTTTAAAGGTGAAATTTCTGGTATCATAGGCTGTATCGGCAAAACGCATATTCTTGAAAAAACCATGGGCCGATTGTTTCAGTTTTGTTATTGTTTCTTTATTTATCGAACAGTCATTTGTTTCTTTTGCACCAGTGTCTTTGCTATTTGTTTCTTGCGCTTGAGCATTTATAATCAATGATGGAAAATGGCGAACCAGGTTGTCAGAACCTATTGTTATCGCGTATATGCTGAAAACACTTGACGCGGCAATGGCAGTTTTATGGCACAATTTGCCAAGCATTCTTGTGAAGTGAAAAAGTTTTACAACCATTTTTTCGTCCTTTCGATGGGGGCTAACATATATGACAAACAACGAAACAAGCAACCAGATGTGGGGCGGTCGTTTTGCCTCTGGCCCGGCAGCAATTATGGAAGAGATCAATGCTTCTATAGGTTTTGACAAAAAACTTTATAAAGAAGATATTCGCGGCTCGTCTGCTCATGCTGCAATGTTGGCAGCACAAGGCATTATTTCGGCGGCCGATTATGACGAGATCGAAAAAGGCTTGAAAACCATTCTTGCCGAAATAGATAGCGGCAAATTTGTCTTTTCACGCAAACTCGAAGACATCCATATGAATATCGAAGCACGTCTTGCCGAGCTCATTGGCCCGACAGCAGGACGGTTGCATACCGCGCGTTCCAGAAACGATCAGGTCGCTCTTGATTTTCGTCTCTGGGTCAGAGAAGAAACCGACAAGACCATTCAATCAATAAGACATCTGATTTCAATCTTGCTTGACCGCGCTCAACAGGAAGTTGAAACATTAATGCCGGGGTTCACTCATTTGCAGGTTGCCCAGCCTATCACTTTGGGTCACCATCTGATGGCTTATGTCGAAATGTTCGGCCGTGATTTATCACGTATGCATGATGCACGCGAAAGAATGAACGAATCGCCTCTTGGAGCCGCAGCACTGGCTGGCACCAGCTTTCCTACAGATCGGTTTATGACGGCAAAAGCACTAGAATTCAGGGCACCGACGCGCAATTCGATCGATAGTGTGTCCGACCGTGATTTTGCACTCGAATTTTTGAGTGATTCGGCAATCTGTGCCACGCATCTTTCGCGTCTTGCCGAAGAAATTGTCATTTGGTCAACAGCCCAGTTCAATTTTATTCATTTACCTGATTCGTTTTCGACCGGTTCATCGATTATGCCGCAGAAAAAAAATCCTGATGCGGCTGAACTTGTACGGGCCAAAACCGGCCGTATCACCGGCTCGCTTATAGCCCTTCTCACCATTATGAAAGGCTTGCCGCTTGCCTATTCAAAGGATATGCAGGAAGATAAGGAGCAAGTTTTTGATGCAGCGCAATCACTTGAGCTGTCGCTAGCTGCGATGGCCGGCATGATTGCTGATATAAAAATTAACAAGGATATTATGAAAAAGGCTGCTGGTTCGGGTTTTTCGACAGCAACCGATCTGGCCGACTGGCTGGTGAGAAAACTGGGATTACCTTTTCGGCAAGCACACCACATTACCGGCCATGCTGTTGCTTTGGCCGAAAAGAAAAACTGCAATTTGGCCGATCTTTCATTGGACGAGCTAAAAACGATTTATCCCGACATAAGTGCGGATGTTTTTGATGTGTTGAGTGTCGAAAAATCTGTTCAAAGTCGCAACAGCTTTGGTGGTACCTCGCCTAACGAAGTGCGCCGTCAAATTGACTATTGGAAAAAACGCCTTGCCAAAGCCTGAATTTGACCGCTAGACAATGAATAAACTAAGTTGAACGAAGTCGAGTGTAACGCTTGCTATTTTGGAAAGAGACAAAATCATGAAAAAAACTTTGACCGGTTTGATGATTGTCACCTTATGTGGTGTGGCTTTGGCCGGTTGCGGGCGTAAAGGTCCGCTTGAACCACCACCCTCGAGCATGATTGAAGATTCCGACGGTAAAATGGTTCAAAAACCGAAGGTTGATAAGCCTTTTATTCTCGACCCGTTGATTAAGCAGAGGCATTAATTGAAGGCTTTCCATTATCGTAACGGTATTCTTTATGCCGAGGATGTCGCTATTGCCGCGATAAATAAAAAAGTTGCAACGCCGTTTTACTGTTATTCGGCGACAGCGATTTCGCGCCAGTTTGAAGAATATTGTCAGGCCTTTGCCGATGTTCGCGCACTTGTCGCTTATGCATTGAAGGCAAATTCCAATCAGGCAATTCTGACATTGCTTGCCAACAAAGGTGCAGGCGGCGATGTCGTTTCTGGCGGTGAATTATATCGCGCATTGGGTGCGGGTATTCCGGCAAATCGAATTGTTTATTCCGGTGTCGGCAAAACGATAGACGAAATAGATTTTGCCCTCGGGCAGGATATTCATTGTTTCAATGCCGAATCAGAGCCGGAATTGCAGCAATTGTCAGCGCGGGCTGTAGCACTCAATAAAACCGCACGAGTATCATTGCGCATTAACCCGAATGTCGATGCGAAAACACATCAAAAAATTTCGACAGGAAAATCGGAAAACAAATTCGGCATTCCAATCGCGGCGGCACGCGAGGTTTATGACAGGGCAGCGCAACTTCCCGGTCTTGATGTTCATGGTGTCGATGTTCATATCGGCAGCCAGATTTGTGAGTTGAAGCCGTTTGACGATGCTTTTGCCCTTGTTGCCGATTTCATTCATGTGTTGCGCGATGATGGCCATGATATTCGCCATGTCGATGTTGGCGGCGGGCTGGGAATTGTCTATCGTAACGATAATACGCCACCACCAAGCCCGACCGAATATGCCGAAGTGGTTAAAAAACATTTTGCTCCGCTAGAGGTGGAGATTATCATCGAGCCGGGACGCAACATTGTTGGTAATGCCGGAATACTGGTGACATCCATTCTTTATGTCAAACAGGGAGCGGAGCGCAATTTTGTTATTGTCGATGCAGCAATGAACGACCTTATTCGTCCGACACTTTATGATGCCTGGCATGACATTATTCCAATAAAACAGCCAGGTCCGCACGACCAGCCGGTTAAAGCCGATATTGTCGGGCCTGTTTGCGAGACCGGCGATTATTTGGGGCTAGGGCGATATTTACCGTCTCCTGCCGCTCATGATCTATTGGCTGTTTGCGGTGCGGGAGCCTATGGTGCGGTCATGGCGAGCACTTATAATACCCGTCTTTTGGTGCCGGAAGTCTTGGTAAAAGATGATTGTTTTGACATTATTCGTCCCCGCATGTCTTATGAAGATATAATAGCACTTGATCACGTGCCGCAATGGGTAAAAAATTCTTGAAACCCGTAAGGTTCTGGTTAAGTAAAACCGGTATAAAGAATTTTTGGCAAATGGTCTCGCCTTTGCCATGATCACTGCTATGATGTGGCAACACCGATAAATAGGGCAACCATAAATCTTGCTGAGTGATAAACGCCTTTTTCGTTTTCATGTGCCGGCGCTTAACAAAGCACGGGCTGTGGCATGGTGCGTCCTGACATTTGAACGGCTTTGGCCACGCATTCTGCCAGCTATTCTAGCTCTTATGGTGTTGGTGTCTTTGGCATGGTTCGGGGTCTTTGATCGACTTTCTTATTGGCCGCATCTCATTTTATGTTGGGCTTTGCTTTTTATTGCTGTTGGCAGCCCATTTGTTATTCCCGGTTTTCATCTACCCTCTCGACACGAAGTTGACAGACGCATCGAGAAGAAAAGCGGGTTTAAAAACCAACCGTTAGAAGCGCTCTATGATACACCGGTAAACGGGGGCAAGGATGTATATGCGCAAGCCTTGTGGGCCGAACATCAGCGCCGTATGGCAGCCGAACTTAAAAACTTGCAAACCGGAATGCCGGACACGAAGATAGCACGCTTTGATCCTTTTGCTTTGCGTTCAATTGTTATACTTTTTACAGTCGTTGCCTTTGCTTATTCATTCAGCACATCGGGCGGACGGTTATCGGATCTGTTCGATTTTTCGGCACCGGTCAATTTATCTTCAATGCGGGTTGATGCATGGGTAACACCCCCTTCTTATACGGGGCAAGCACCGATTTATCTGACAAAAGCAAATCTTCAAAGTGTAGAAATTCCGGAAGGTAGCAAAGTAACAATCAACGTTGTCGATGGTGGTGATGCGAGGTTGAAACTCAAGCAAAGCGCAACCGGAAAAACTTCCGATATTGCACCGATTGCCGAAGATAGTGTCGAGAGAAGTGACAGAAGAACATTTGAAACGGTTTTGAAATCTTCTGGCGAACTTACGCTTTCGACGCGTCATTACGACAAGAATTGGTCTTTTAATGTCGTGGCCGATCATCCACCAATGATCAAGCTTGCTAAAGAGCCCGGACGCATTCTCAATGGTTCTCTGGAACTCGATTATGTATTGGATGACGACTATGGTGTCGAGAAAGCTTATGTCGAGATCACGCCGACTTCTAGTAATTTCGGCAAAGGCCATCCACTTTATGCAGCTCCCCAAATACCGCTGTTGATTCCAAGAGGTGGAAAAGGACATGCACGCACTGTTCAGGATGTCAGCAATGATCCGTGGGCGGGGTCGGAAGTGCGTTTGACACTTGTTGCAGAAGATGGTGCCGGCCACATTGCCAGAAGCGAGACCAGAACAATTACCCTGCCACAGCGCAGTTTCGGTAACCCGCTTGCTCGTGCGGTGGTCGAACAGCGACGGCTTTTGGCACTGGATACGTTGTCGCGTAATCTGGTATTGGACATGTTGTCAGCCCTGACGTTGCGGCCCGACGAGACAATCAATAATTTTACTCATTATTTGGCGTTGCGCAGCATCTGGACGCGGCTTCATCTGGCTGAAACTGATGAAGCATTGAAAGATGTCAGCAATTTTATGTGGCAAACGGCTATCGGTATAGAGGGAGATGCAGTCAATCAGGCTGAAAAAAATCTGAAAGCTGCACAATCAGCATTGCGTGATGCATTACGCAATGGTGCTTCGTCGCAAGAAATCGAACGTTTGACCGAAGCTCTTCGCCAAGCGATGAATGATTATATCGCCGCATTGGCAGAACAGGCACAAAATGACGGGCTTAACGAGCAGCCTTCCAATAAAGCGCAAAATCTGTCACCTGATGAATTGGCCGAAAAACTTAAACAGCTTGAAGACATGGCAAAATTAGGCAACCGTGCCGGTGCCGAGCAACTTTTGTCCGAACTTGAACAACTGATGGATAACTTACAAGTTCGCGCCGGTAACCAAGGCTCTGGTGAGGGGAAAAATAAAACCGACAGAATGCAAAAGCAATTGGACAAGCTTGGCGATTTAATGCGTCGCCAACAAGAAGTTTTGAACGACACCCATAAGCTCGAAGATGAACAGGAACGCGGCGAAAAAACTCCGGAAGAATACCGCAAAGAGCTTGATGAATTGCAAAAAAAGCAGGAAAATCTACAATCCGAATTGCAACAGCTTGGCAAAGATCTCTCCGATCAGGGGTTTAAAGCCGATGACAAGCTTAACGATGCAGAAAACAAGATGGCGCAATCGGGCAAAGCTCTGGAAAAGGGTGATGCACAAACTTCGGCTGAAGAACAGTCCAAGGCACTGGAAGCCATGCGTCACGGGGCAACGGATCTGATGAAAGAAATGCAGGAAGCCATGAAAAAGAATGGCGAGACTGTGAATGGCGAAGACGATAACGCCAAAGACCCGCTGGGGCGCAAACTAGGCTCAACAGGTGGCTATACCGATAAGGACGGCTTATCTCAGGAAAGTGAAATGCAACGCGCGCGTCGTATTTTGGATGAAATCCGTAAAAAGTTAGGGCAATCCACCACCGACGGTACTGAAAAAAACTATCTCGAACGATTGTTGAACTTTGATTGAATAGCTGTTTTTGGCCATCTATTGCCGAAAAATTATAAGTTTAAAAAAATAATTATCGCCAAACTTATTTGTATTGTTCTTTTAACGCATTGAAAAAATGACGCGTTTTTTAATATTGTTGTATTCTTAATATTTAAAATCAACAAAACGTTACGTTATCATCATATAAGTTCGAGAATTTGGTATAAACGACTTGAAAATGGGGCGAGTTCACACGCGAGGTGCAACACTCCTGAGTAATATGGTATTGCCCGGTTTGCTAACTGTGGAGTGTTGCCATGTCATGTTATTCGCATTTGAGTTTTGAAGAAAGAGAAGAAATCTACCAACTTCGTGCTTCTGGTCATTCACAAGACTTCATAGCTCGCCATCCCGGACGTAACCGTTCGACCATCAGCCATGAGCTTTCGCGCAACCGCTTGTGCTCTGGCGGTTATTCTGCTCTTTTGTCGCATGGTCGTTATCTGCAAGGACGTCAGCATCAGGCAGGGCTTGAAAAGAATGAAGCCGCTAAAACGCTATGGTGTTAATCGCCTGATTGAGGGCTGGTCGCCCGCGGCAATCACCG
>NZ_CALYQK010000016.1 GCF_945285465.1 uncultured Bartonella sp.
CGTTGACGATGCTATTGCCGAAGGTGCTATGGCGTTGTTTGGTGAAAAATATGGAGACGAGGTTCGTGTGGTCTCTATGGGGCAGCGCATTGATCCGACAAAAATTGGCAATCGTGCGTGGTCCTTGGAGCTTTGTGGTGGCACGCATGTCAAACGTACCGGCGATATCGGGCTTATCCGTATTGTTTCGGAAAGTGCTGTTGGTGCTGGTGTGCGTCGTCTTGAAGCATTAACGGGCGAGGCCGCCCGCCATTATCTTGACGGCCAGGATGAACGTGTCCATGACATTGCAAGTGCGTTAAAGACAACGCCACAAGAAGCACTGGAACGTATCCATATTCTGCTTGACGAACGCCGCAAACTTGAAAAAGAGCTTTCTGAAGCAAGGAAACAATTGGCGTTAAGCGGTGGCGGTTCGACCAACCAAAAGGAAACCGATATCGAACATATCAATGGCATATCCTTTATGGGAAGGATAGTAACCGGCGTTTCGCCACGTGATTTAAAGCCGCTTGCCGATGCCGGAAAAACCAAGATTGGCAGTGGTGTTGTAGCTTTCATTGGTGTCGGAGAGGATGGCAAGGCAAGCGCTGTTGTTGGAGTTACCGATGATTTGACCCAACGCTATAATGGTGTGGAGCTTGTCAGATTGCTATCGGAAATTTTGGGTGGTAAAGGTGGCGGTGGCAGGCCGGATATGGCGCAAGCTGGTGGTCCCGATGGCGATAAAGCGGAAGCGGCAATGGAAGCTTTAAAGAAAAAATTGTAAGACTGGGGATTATTAGAAAGCGGGCGGTTGCCCGCTTTTTTTAAAAACTGTTTTAAAAGCCGAATTCTATTTTTGGCAATAACAGTGCGTTATTTTTGGTGCTTTTATTTGACACTCTATTTTTAGTATTGCTTATCATCAGCTTGTCCGTTGTTGCCAATTTAATTTTACGCCTATGGAAAAGCGCTTATTTAGCGACGGCGTTAGCGTTTCAGAGCAACAACATTGTCGCCGTTTAAAACCGGAGGGGCATGGTCGATTGTCAAACCGCCAGCCCTGAGCAGCGAAGTAAAGCGGCCACCTTTTTCAGCAAGTTCGTCAAAACTTCCTTGTTCAACAATATGTCCGCGATCCATAAAAAGGACGAGATCGGCATTACGCACCGTCGATAGACGGTGGGCGATAATAATCGTTGTACGGTTACGGCTGACTGTATCAATAGCCTCTTTCACACGGGCTTCCGTTTCGACATCCAGAGCACTCGTTGCTTCGTCAAGCACAAGAATGGGCGAGTTTTTCAAAACAGCCCGGGCAATAGCAAGCCTTTGCCGCTCGCCACCGGAAAGAAGCGACCCGCGTTCGCCAACCCGCGTGTCATAGCCATTGGTTTTCGATAAAATAAAATCGTTTGCTGCCGCTGTTGTTGCCGCTTCATAGATTTCTTCGTCACTTGCTTGCGGCCGTCCAATGCCGATATTTTCCCGGATTGTCCGGTTAAATAACCCAGAATCCTGAAAAACTGTTGCCATGGCATGTCGCAACGAGGCGCGATTGACGGTTTTTGTGTCAACGCCGTCAATCATAATGACACCTTTTTCGGGGTCATAAATGCGTTGCAGAAGGTTGATCAGCGTGGTTTTTCCCGCTCCCGTGGGGCCAACAATGGCAGCCGTCTGGCCGGGTTTGATCTCGAATGAAATGTCATAGACACCCTGCAAGGTGTTGGTAAATTCGTAAGTGACATGCTCGAAACGAATGTCGCCTTTAACATTGGTCAATGAAGGCAAGTTCTTTGGTTCTTCTGCAGCAATTGTCGAATCCATCATCTGATAGAAAGCATCCAACTTGGCGCGGTTTGAGCCAATCAGGTTGATGAAATTACTGATCTGGTCAAGCTGACCGATCATCATTTGCGAAAAGAAAACAAAGGCAACAACATCACCAATATTGAGGATGCCTTTTGAAACGAGATAGGTTCCAAGAACAATGACGACAATGACCGTGATAGTCGAAGCCATACGATTGAGACCGGCCGCTAACGCCCACCAGTTCAATACCGGATATTGCGCTTTCAAAACATTTTTCGCATTTTGCTGGACGCGGGCACTTTCTTCCTCACCTCTATTATAGCTTTGGACAACTGAAACATTGGAAATCGAATCTGTCACATGCTCAAACAAGGCAAGGTGATATTTTTCAACCGACTCTTGCCCGTTCTTGGTTTTGGTCATGACAAGACGCGCAATCATGATATAGATGATGCCCAGAGAGACAAGAACAATCGACAAGCGATAGTCAGTCCAGATTGCAACGCTCAGCAGAATGATAAGCTGGATCATTGATGCAAGATGCTGGCGCATGAATTCAAGCCACATGGTAAACATCGATTCACAGGCGCGCAGCATTGTGTGCAGCGCATTCGATGTTCCGATTTTCTGATGCCAGGAAAGCGGCATATTAATAATACGCTGATAGGATTCGGCAAGAACGCCCAAACGACGGCGGTGTGCCAAACGATCGGCACCGCGATCAACCATAACGGTTGCAACAATGGAAAACATGCCTAATGCCGTCCACAGAGCAAGGTAGGGAATGACGGTTGTAAAGGCATCACCAGCTGAAAACGTGGTACCGTTTGAAACCGCTTGAGCTGTCGCCGACAGGTCGTCGATAATCCAGCCAAAAATCTTGGGAATAAAAACCTGAATCGCAGCCATAGCAATATTGGCGGCACATATAATGATAACAGTTCTTTTTTCTGTCATCAGATAGCTGACTGCGCGTGTGTAAGTTTTAAAAAGCGACAAGCCTAGACCTCCAACACCAATTTTCGCTCTGGCCGTTTGTTCGACAAACCGCTCAACTGTTTATAGTGTTTATGTAATATGCGCTACCGGCAGAATTACAATCGTTGAGACCACTTTTAACAACAAGTTGTAACTGTGTGTGATCGTAACAATAAATGATATCGCAATTCGTGCTTGTTGATGCTAGAGGAGTGGATAAGGAGACGAAGATGGCCGGTGTTGAAATAAAGCAAGTCGATGCAGAGGAAAACGAAATGCGCCTGGACCGCTGGTTCAAGGTTCATTACCCAGGATTGGGCTTTGGTTATTTGCAAAAGCTTTTGCGTTCCGGACAAATCCGCGTTGACGGTGGTCGGGTAAAGTCTGACACACGTGTCATTGCCGGACAATCGGTGCGTGTTCCCCCCTTACCCGTCGACGAGAAGGGACATCCGCCTTTGACTGGCAAGACAATTCGCGGTCAGGACGATGGTGATGTTTTGAAACAAATGCTTCTTTATGAAGACAAAAAGCTTTTTGTTTTCAATAAACCGGCCGGTCTTGCCGTGCAGGGCGGCTCCGGAGTGACACGTCATGTTGACAAAATGTTGGAGGCTTGGCGCAATCAAAAGGGTGAAAAACCGCGTCTGGTTCACCGGCTTGACCGTGACACATCGGGGGTTCTGGTTGTGGCACGAACAAGATCAGCAGCGCAAGCTTTGGCAGCGGCCTTTCGCGCACGGGAGACGAAAAAAACTTATTGGGCACTGGTGCGTGGTGTTCCCAAAAAACGCGACAACAAAATTTCAACGTGGCTTGTCAAGGAAAGCACGCCGGAAGGCGATAAAATGCGTGTTTGTCCACACGGAGAGCCGGATTCCGACCATGCCGTTTCCCATTACCGCGTAATAGATTCACGCGGGCAGATTTTATCGTGGCTGGAAATGGAACCTTATACCGGTCGCACGCACCAGTTGCGTGTTCATGCCGCCTATATTGGTCACCCGATTATTGGCGATCCAAAATATTTCTTTGCCGACCAGAACTGGGAATTGCCGGGGGGAATTCAAAACCGGCTTCACCTTCATGCTCGCCGAATCAGAATTCCTAATCCATCGGGGGGCATATTGGATATTACTGCGCCACTTCCGCCCCATATGGTGCAAAGTTTTAATCTTCTTGCTTTTGATGAAAATGATGGAGATAGCGATTGAGCAAAACGCCACTTCGCCTTGCGCTTTTTGACTGTGATGGCACACTTGTTGACAGTGTATTTGCTATTCAGGATGCAATGATTAAGGTTTTTCGGAAATTTTCATATACCGAACCAAGTCTGGATGACATCAGAGAAGTTATCGGCCTTTCTCTCGATCGGGCAATTGCCTTTCTGTTAAAACGTCCGGTTGACGATGAAGTGCGGGAAATGGTTACAGAATATAAGAGAATTTTTTCAAAAATTGTAACAGATGTCTCGTCAGCAGAACCGCTTTTTCCGGGCATATTGGATGTTCTAACCGAACTTGAAAAAAACGATGATGTCTTGTTGGGTGTGGTGACAGGCAAATCGCGTTTGGGTATCGACCGAATATGTGAAGCATACAAATTGCATTGTTTCATAACAATCAAAACAGCCGATGATTGCCCGTCAAAGCCAAATCCGGCCATGGTGATCGAAAGTTGCAAGAAAACCGGCGTTTTTCCGGAAAATACCTATGTCATTGGTGATTCAATATACGATATGCAAATGGCAAAATTGGCTCATGCCAAAGCAGTTGGTGTTTCCTGGGGTTATCATACACCGGAAGCGTTAACCGAAGCTGGTGCCGACTTTATTGTGCGTGTACCGAATGATTTAATTGAATTATTAAGTGCAAACGATCATGCGTGATTTTCTCGAAGAACTTGACAGTGATAAGGCCGATGGCGACCCGATAAGGCAGGCACAAATTCTATCGAAACCGCAATTGCCAAAACGTTTCTATGAAAATGCAGCTGTTGCCAACAAAGATGGCGGATTTGCTATTTTCCTTGACAATAAGCCGGTGAAAACACCGGCAAGGAACAATCTGGTTTTACCGAACAAACAATTGGCCGATATTGTTGCGGATGAATTCAACCGACAAAAACAAAACATTGATCCGGCAACAATGCCGGCAACTCGTCTGGTTAATGCCATCATTGATAATGTCGGGCACAATATGGCAGCGGTCTGCGACGATATTGTAAAGTTTGCTGGCAGTGATCTATTATTTTATCGGGCAGATGCTCCTAAAGAGCTTGTCGAACGGCAAAAGGTCAATTGGGATCCTGTTCTTGATTGGGTTCGAGAAAATTATGGTGCGCGATTTATTCTGACACAAGGCGTAATGTTTGTCGAACAACCAAACAATTCTATTGAAATTATCCGGTCCCAGCTCCAAAATATAAAATCGCCTTATGTGCTCGCCGCTCTTCATTCGATCACAACGCTTTGTGGTTCGGTTTTGCTGGCATTGGCTGTTTGGCAAGGGCATTTGAGCCTTCAGGATGGCTGGCAACTTGCCCATCTTGACGAAGATTGGACAATTGAACATTGGGGCGAAGATAAAGAGGCAGCACAAAAACAGAACTATCATAAAGCCGAATATGAGGCCGCTCTTGCCATTCTTGCAACCTTTGACAAATAGCAGCTAACTTTAAAGTGAAAAGTGCCGGGCATTGTCCCGGTTTTAAAAAACACTAAGTGTGTAGCTCAGAGTTTGTTTTACCAAGGAGATACGCTTAATGTTAACAAATATTATATATAAGACGGTTGCCGTTGCCGAAGGCGGCCGGGAAGGGCACGTTCATTCAGAAGATGGTGCACTTGATTTCAATTTGGTAAAACCAAAGGAAATGGGCGGCAATGGTACTGTTGGTCCCAATCCAGAAACGCTCTTTGCGGCCGGCTATGCGGCGTGTTTTGAATCAGCAACCCGATTTGCCGCAGCAAAATCTGGTTTTAAGGTTCAACCGGGCAGTTTTGTCAAAGCCGAAGTTGGAATTGGGCCGCGTAAATCCGGCGGTTTTGAACTTTCGGTAATTTTGACTGTCCATATGGAAGGGCTCGACAAGCAACAAGCACAAATGGCGGCAAATATTGCCCACAATGAGATTTGTCCCTATTCGCATGCAATACGCCACAATGTCGATGTTGAAATCAAAATAGTTTAATAATTTTACCGGAAAACGGTGCGGCACCCTATCGCGTTTGTTTGATGGCAAACAGTCGAAGAACTGAGCGCGGGGGTGCCTTATTCCAGACTTTTCGCCCGTTGCGGCATCCCACCAATATTCTGATGCAGCAAACCGATAATAACAGGTAAAACCAAATCGATCGCCGTTTGCCGGTTCGGCTTTTGTAGCCATCAACGACCTGTTGGCGCGACCGGAAGAAAAAGTTATTTTGTTCCTTTTCGATGGCTTTGAGCCATAGCAACATGCATGGCAATTATTTGGCTGGGTTTTCCAATTTTTTAACTTCGGGAGCGGAAAGTTTTATTTTCTCGAAACCGGGAAAAGCGGCACTCATTGTCGAAAGTGTTGTGGCGTCATCGCCGCGTACAAAATACCATTGGTTATTATCAAGAATTGCCACAAGTTCGCCTTTGATCTGGTTTTTCTCGGTTTCATTTGTGGTTATGACAAAATCGGTCGGAATAATATAATAGGGCGTACCATCATCAAATTCGCCAGCACGCTTTTTCGATTGTCCAATAGTAATCGTATCAACTTTATAGGTTTCGGCCAGTTGTTTCATCTGGTTGACCATGATCTGGCGAAATTGTTCCTGATCGACTTTGGATTGAGCTGCAAGTTTTTGAATAATGCGCGGTGGTATAGCGTTGAGAACGGCATCAAAATTGGCTGTTTGCAACGCATTGGCATAATTATTGGTAGCATCGTTCAACATTTTGAGTTCTTCATCAGTAGCCGAACGTGCATTTGCGGCAATTGTACCACTTAAAAAAATTGAAAAAACAATGATAACTTGAAAAATGCGTTGCATAACTAACCTTTGAGACTCGAAATTTTGTGCTTTTTATAAGGAACTGCCACGCTAAAGGTAAAGCGTGACAGGAAAAAGGCAAAAGGGTCATAAAAAACGGAGGCCGAAGCCCCCGTCAATTGAGTTATCTTGTAATAATCAAATCAGGCCGAATAATACATATCGAATTCGATTGGATGAGGTGTCATTTCAAACCGCATCACTTCGTCCATCTTCAATTCAATAAACGAGTCGATTTGGTCATCGTCAAACACAGCACCGGCTTTCAAGAATGCGCGATCTTTATCAAGACATTGCAACGCTTCACGCAAGCTACCCGAAACCGTCGGTATTTTTTTGAGCTCTTTGGGAGGAAGATCATAAAGATCTTTGTCCATAGCCTGTCCGGGATGGATTTTGTTTTTAATGCCATCAAGGCCAGCCATCAAAATAGCAGCGAATGCGAGATAGGGATTGGCGGTTGCATCGGGGAAACGGATTTCCACACGTTTTGAATTTGGTGAAGAACCGAATGGAATGCGGCAGGAAGCCGAACGGTTGCGTGCCGAATAAGCAAGCAAGACAGGTGCTTCATAGCCGGGAACCAGCCGCTTATAGGAATTGGTCGACGGGTTGGTAAAAGCGTTAATTGCTTTGGCGTGTTTGATAATGCCGCCAATAAAAAACAGGCAGCTTTCCGAAAGGCCGGCATATTCATTGCCAGCAAAGGTCGGTCTGCCATCTTTCCAAATCGACATATGAACATGCATACCCGAACCATTATCACCAAAAATCGGCTTTGGCATAAATGTTGCGGATTTGCCGTAGGTATTTGCGACTTGATGGACGACATATTTGAATATTTGCATCTTGTCGGCTTCACGCACCAGCGTATCAAAACGAATACCCAATTCATGCTGGGCAGCGGCGACTTCGTGGTGGTGTTTTTCAACGCGAACGCCCATATCTTTCAAAGCAGTCAGCATTTCCGAACGGATATCCTGACATGAATCGACCGGCGGAACAGGGAAATAACCGCCTTTGACGCGCGGGCGGTGGCCGAGGTTGCCCATTTCATATTCGGTGTCGTCGTTGGATGGAAGCTCGCTGGAATCAAGTTTGAATCCGGTGTTATAGGGGTCGTTCTTGAAACGTACATCGTCAAAGATGAAAAATTCAGCTTCCGGACCGACATTGACTGTATCACCAATGCCTAAAGATTTTAAATAGGCTTCGGCCTTTTTGGCCGTCGAACGTGGGTCACGATTATAGGATTCACCTGAAATCGGGTCGAGAACGTCACAAAGAATAACCATTGTGGATTGGGCAAAAAATGGATCCATATGAGCTGTGGCCGGATCCGGCATCAACACCATATCCGATTCATTGATTGCTTTCCAACCACAGATGGAAGAGCCGTCGAACATGACACCGTCAGCAAATGTATCTTCACTGATTTCGGTTATATCCATGGTTACGTGCTGTAATTTGCCCTTGGGGTCGCTAAAACGCAAGTCTACAAAGCGAATGTCATTATCCTTAATCTGTTTAAGGACATCAGATGCAGTCGTCATATTACATTTCCTTATTTAATTAGCAAAAAGGTTGATCGAACATGCCCTCTGCAAAGGGCATGAATTAACTTTTGGCCTAGATTGCGTCTATGCCTGTTTCACCCGTACGAATGCGGATGACTTCTTCAACAGATGAAACAAAAATTTTCCCATCCCCGATGCGTCCCGTTTGTGCCGCTTTGCGGATTGCTTCGGTTGCGGCATCTACAGTTTCATCAGCAACGACAATTTCTACTTTGACCTTCGGTAAAAAATCGACCACATATTCAGCCCCACGATAAAGTTCGGTATGGCCTTTCTGGCGCCCAAATCCTTTGGCTTCTGTGACAGTTATACCTTGTAAGCCAACATCTTGAAGTGCTTCCTTTACTTCATCAAGCTTGAATGGCTTAATGATAGCCTCAATTTTTTTCATAGCGATATTGTCTCCAACATTAAAACTTAGCTCCGATGATGGTTCTGTTTTTGTTTAATGCATATTTTATGCCAACTTAAAAAAACAAAAAAATAACATCTCGCTTCTCGTCAAAGCGTGATGAATCATGGATTCATATTATGTTAACCGTAGCGAAAATATCCAGAACGGTTATAATCGACGAAAGTTGAATGGATGGAGGTGGTTAAAAAATGAGCATAATGAAAAAAAAATATGCAACAAATAATCTCGATAAACCGAATATTCCTCTCGAAATTCTAGATCCGAAACAAATGGGCATGGCCGACAGATTGGCCGTTACACTAACGGGTGACGATAGTTTTAACCTTATGGAACGTGCCGGGCAGGCGGTAGCCGATATTGTCATCAAGGATTATCGCCGCTGCCGGAAGATTGCTGTTTTATGTGGCCCGGGAAACAATGGTGGTGACGGCTATGTGGCGGCCTATATCCTGAAAGCACATGGCTTTGATGTTACCTGTTTTGCACTAGCAAATCCGAGAGAAAATAGCGATGCGAAAAAAACGTTTACTATTTGGGGCGGCTTTTATTCGTCTATTGATTTGTTTGAGCCGGATAAATTCGATCTTATTATCGACGCGCTCTATGGTGCGGGTCTTGATCGTCCTTTAGATGCGCAACTTCAGGCACTAATTGCTAAGATTTGCGAAAGTAATCGGCCGGTTATTGCAATTGACCTGCCGTCCGGCGTATTCGGGCGAACCGGTGCAATAGCCGGTAAAGCAGTCGAGGCAACACAAACCGTTACGTTTTTCCGGCTGAAACCGGGGCATGTGTGCTATCCCGGACGTGCCCATTGCGGAAAGATTGTGCTTGTTAATATAGGTATACCGGATGCTGTTCTTGATACGATCAAGCCGCTTGTCTCGTTGAATGCCCGCCATTTGTGGCAAAAAGATTGGCCTATTCTTGAATATGACACACATAAATACCGCCGCGGTCACGCCGTGGTGTTTTCGGGCCCGCAAACTGCGACGGGGGCAGCCAGATTGGCAGCCTTTGCTGCAGCAAGAAGTGGAGCCGGACTGGTTAGCGTTATTGCTCCGGAAGACGCTCTTCCTGTTCACGAAATGCACCTGACGAGTATCATGCTTAAAAAAATGGCAGATGATCGGGAAATTTTGTTGTTTCTTTTGGAGCGAAAAGTGCATTCGGTTGTTTTGGGGCCGGCCTTCGGCAATCTGGAACGGGCTTTTTCGATAGCCAAAGCAATTTTGCAAGAGGCAACAATCACAACACTTGTTCTTGATGCCGATGCATTGACGGCTTTGTCAAGTCATCGCGAAGAAATATTCAAGCTTATCAAAGCCTCCTCCGTTAATGTTATTTTGACACCACATGAAGGCGAATTTCAGCGTGTCTTTCCTGATATTGCCGAAAAAGAGGATGCTACACGGTTAGAGAAAGCAGAACAAGCTGCAAAACGAAGTGGTGCAACACTTATATATAAGGGCGCTGATACCATGGTGGCAGCGCCGTCGGGGCGCATAGCGATCGCAATTAACGGAACGCCTTATCTGGCAACGGCCGGTGCGGGTGATGTCCTTTCCGGTATTGTCGGTGGCTTGGCGGCCCAACAAATGCCGCCTTTTGAAGCAGCATGTGCAGCAGTCTGGATTCATGCCGAATGCGCACGGCATTATGGCCCGGGTCTGATTGCTGAAGATATCGTTTCGGTGATCCCGGCGGTTTTAAGAGAAATTTCTATGTGACTAATTTATCACATTTTAACTAAAGATGTCTTTTTTATTGCAAACAGCCTTTTCAATGCCGTTTGCCTGCCTCATAACACCAACCAAAATTACATCTATTCTAAGTGATCATGCAGAGGGAGATTTCTTTATGAAAATAAAAACATTATTGGCAGGTTCTGCTGCTGCCATGGTCATATCGAGTGCATCTTATGCTGCCGATGTTGTTGTTGCCGAACCTGAGCCTGTCGAATTCGTCCGCGTTTGCGATGCTTATGGCGAAGGATATTTCTATATTCCGGGAACCGATACGTGCTTGCGTGTTGGCGGATATGTACGCGCCGACATTAAAGGTGGTGACAATGTCTATGCCTATAAAGGCACGAAAGATCGCGACACATATGCATGGCGCGCCCGTGGCGAATTGCGCTTCCAGACGGCGAGCGAAACTGAACTTGGTACATTGCGCACAATGGTCGAGTTGCGTAACCAGTGGGATGACGGCGATGATACATTAGGCGGTCAGGCACACTTTGCTTACATCGAATTGGGCGGCTTGCGCGTTGGTGTTGATGAATCGATTTTCTGGCATTGGACGGGGTATTTGGGCAAGGTGCTCAATGACGATATCGTTGATCCGGGTATGTTCCAGCGCACCAATGTCTTGAGCTATACATTTACGGCAGATAACGGGTTTTCTGCTATTATCGGCGTTGAACAGGGAACAGATAAGGGCAGCGATAATGCCGGTGACAACTATTATCTCAAGGGCATGGGAAAACGTGTTGGTGCAAATGCCGGTATAGCTGACCGCTTTAATGTCGATGCGCGCCATTTCCATAGCGGTAGCCAGATTGACGACTATACACCGAATGTTCTGATCGGTGCCAAGTTCGTTCAAGGCTGGGGTTCAATTGCCGCTATCGGTGCCTATGACGCTCAATGGGAAGAATGGGCTGCCAAATTGCGTGTCAATTTGAACGTGACAGATCAACTTTCGGTTTGGGTCATGGGTGGCTACAAGACCAACGACGATTATTACGCTTATGATAGCGTTTATAACGAAGAACGCCCGAACAGAAAGCACGACTATTATTACCGTATGCATACCAGCCAATATGGTGACTGGGGCGGCGACTGGGCTGTCTGGGGTGGTACCACTTACAAGGCAACCAAGAAGGCATCATTCAATTCGCAGTTGACGTATGACGATACGGATGTGTTCAGTGCTTCTGTCAACATGGCTTATCAACTGGTTCCGGGTCTGGTTGTAACACCGGAAGTCTCTTACCTAAACTATGGTAATGACAAAAAGTGGAACGACGGTTCACGCGTTACTTTCCATGGCGACAACGCTGTGCAGGGAATGCTGCGTATGCAGCGCAATTTCTAGGATTGTTGCCCGATCGGTTTGAAATGGCGGCTTAGTCCGCCATTTTGTTTTAGTCCGCCATTTTTGTTTCGTGTCTCATCGACTGTTTCATAGCAAAATCGCCAACAGCGATTTTAACGGTGATTGTTCCAAGTCGCGACAACTCGCGAATTTAACGTGCCCAATTTATCATGCATTGACACGCTATTATATGTTTCCGCCGTTAATGAGAACCGGTAAAATTGCTAACCCGTTTTGCCGAAAAAACCGGGCTTACAATGTTTTTCGCTTCACCGCCTTGTTGGTTACTCAAGAGGCTACCTTATCGACCGGACGGCGTTCCAGCAATTCTTTGAGAAATTGTCCGGTATAAGACTGTTTGACTTTGACAATATCTTCCGGCCGACCGATAGCGACGATTTTACCACCGCCATCGCCACCTTCCGGCCCCAGATCAATAATCCAGTCGGCGGTCTTGATGACTTCAAGATTGTGTTCAATAACCACAACCGTATTTCCCTGATCTACAAGTTCGTGCAAAACTTCGAGCAGTTTTGCAACATCATGAAAATGAAGACCTGTCGTCGGTTCGTCAAGAATATAAAGGGTGCGTCCTGTTGCCTTGCGCGCAAGCTCTTTTGCCAGTTTGACACGTTGTGCCTCGCCGCCGGATAAAGTTGTCGCTTGTTGGCCAACTTTGATATAGCCGAGCCCGACTTTTACCAATGTGTCCATTTTATCACGAATTGCCGGTACGGCCTGAAAAAACTCGGCTGCTTCATCGACGGTCATATCAAGAACATCGGCAATGGATTTTCCTTTATAGGTAACTTCAAGAGTTTCACGATTGTAGCGTTTACCATGGCAAACATCGCATGTGACATAGACGTCGGGCAGAAAATGCATTTCGATTTTAATAACACCGTCACCCTGGCAGGCTTCGCACCGGCCACCCTTTACATTAAACGAAAAACGCCCCGGTTGATAGCCTCTGGCTTTCGCTTCCGGCAGACCGGCAAACCAGTCGCGAATAGGGGTGAAAGCACCGGTATAGGTTGCCGGATTTGATCGCGGTGTGCGGCCAATCGGTGATTGATCAATGTCAATCACTTTGTCAAGATATTCCAGTCCGTCAATTTTGTCGTATTCTGCCGGATGTTCGCGGCTTCCCATGATCCGTCGCGAAGCTGCCTTGAACAGGGTTTCGATAAGAAATGTTGATTTTCCGCCGCCGGAAACACCGGTGACACAGGTAAATGTTCCCAAAGGAATGTCGGCAGAGATGTTTTTCAGATTATTTCCTCTGGCGCCGACAACCCGCAGTTTTTTTGTTTTGGAAATTTTGCGCCGCTCGGCGGGAACGGGTACAAACATTTTGCCGGACAGATATTGGCCGGTAAGGGAAGCCGGATCATCCATAATATCCTGTGGTGTGCCTTGCGCGATGACCTTACCGCCATTGACACCGGCCGCTGGTCCGATATCTACCACATAATCTGCCGTTAAAATGGCATCTTCATCATGTTCGACGACAATCACCGTGTTACCGAGATCGCGTAAATGCTGCAACGTTTCCAGCAAACGTGCATTATCGCGCTGATGAAGACCGATAGAGGGCTCGTCAAGTACATAAAGCACACCGGTAAGCCCCGAGCCAATCTGCGAGGCAAGGCGAATACGCTGGCTTTCACCGCCCGATAAAGTTCCCGAACCACGCGCTAAAGTCAAATATTCCAACCCGACATCATTGAGGAATTTTAATCTATCGCGGATTTCTTTCAGAATACGGGCAGCAATATTCTTCTGTTTTTCGTTAAAAGTTTTGTCAACTTCCTGAAACCATTTATCGGCTTTTAAAATCGACATTTCGGAAACTTCACCAATATGAAGTTTGTTGATTTTAACAGCCAGAGCTTCCGGTTTCAAACGATAACCTTTACAGGCCGGACAAGGAGAAGATGACATGTAGCGCTCGATTTCCTCGCGCGACCAGGCCGACTCTGTTTCTTTCCAGCGCCGCTCCATATTGGGAATGACACCTTCAAAACTTTTGGTTGCCGAATAAGAACGCAGACCGTCATTATAAGTAAATGTAACTTCTTTTTTTCCGGTACCATATAAAACTGCATGGCGAGCTTCTTCCGACAGGTTTTTCCATTTGTCGGTCAGTTTAAAGCCATAGACCTTGCCAAGTGCTTCCAATGTCTGGTTGTAATAGGGCGAGGACGATTTTGACCAAGGGGCAATGGCACCGGCTTTCAATGTCAAATTTTCATCGGGAACAACCATTGCCGGATCAATTGCCTGTTGCGAGCCCAAGCCGTCACATACCGGACAGGCACCAAACGGGTTGTTAAAGGAAAAAAGCCGCGGTTCAATTTCAGGAATGGTAAACCCCGAAACCGGGCAGGCAAATTTTTCTGAAAACAGCAATCTTTCATGCGTTTCATTTTTCGATTTATTGGCCGAGCCTCCAGACGTTTGTTCTTTCGGCAGCGGTTTATCCGCCAGTTCGGCAATTGCCAGACCATCAGCCAAATGAAGACAGGTTTCCAGACTGTCAGCCAGGCGGGCGGCAATATCCGCACGCACAACAACGCGGTCAACCACAACATCAATATCATGCTTATATTTTTTATCGAGTTCGGGAACATCGGCAATTTCATAAAAAACGCCGTCAATTTTGACACGTTGGAATCCTTTTTTCAAAAGTTCGGCCAATTCCTTTTTATATTCGCCTTTGCGTCCGCGAATGAGAGGCGCCAATATATAAAGCCGCGAGCCTTCGGGTAATGCCAAAATGCGATCGATCATCTGGCTTACCGTCTGGCTTTCGATCGGTAATCCGGTAACCGGTGAATAAGGCACACCGACACGGGCAAATAATAGGCGCATATAATCGTGAATTTCTGTCACAGTGCCAACAGTCGAACGCGGGTTGCGGCTCGTCGTTTTTTGTTCAATGGAAATAGCAGGTGAAAGGCCGTCAATCTGGTCGACATCGGGCTTTTGCATCATTTCCAGAAATTGCCGCGCATAAGCCGACAGACTTTCGACATAGCGTCTTTGACCTTCAGCATAAATCGTATCAAATGCCAGAGACGACTTCCCCGAACCTGAAAGGCCGGTCATGACAATGAGTTTGTCTCGTGGCAAATCAAGATCAATATTTTTTAGATTGTGTTGGCGGGCACCACGTATTGAAATAAATTTCTGGTCAGACATATCTAGCCTTGCGGGGGAAAGAACAAAAATGGAACACTTGCATTCAAATAGGTGAGATAGTTTAAAATTGCAATGGTCGGATTTGCCATTAAAAAGCGTTTGGCTACGAAGTTCTGTGGAAAGTCAACAGAAGGCAGCGGCTTTTTTGCTCCCGACAAAAAAATAGATTATATGTTGATTTTGGTCCATTTTTGTTTTTAAAGCCGATATTCGATCGCTTGATTTGGAGTTTTTGTAAATGGCAGGTAGTGTTAACAAAGTCATCCTAATTGGCAATCTCGGGGCAGATCCCGAAATTCGCAGAATGAGTTCCGGCGATCCGGTAGCCAGTTTGCGTATTGCAACATCGGAAACCTGGCGCGATCGCAATAGTGGCGAACGTCGCGAACGTACGGAATGGCACAGTGTGGTCATTTTTAACGAAAATCTGGTGAAAGTTGTCGAACAATATCTCAAAAAAGGGGCCAAGGTTTATATTGAAGGGCAATTGCAGACCCGTAAATGGCAAGACCAGAATGGCCATGATCGTTATACTACCGAAATAGTTTTACAAAAATACAGGGGCGAATTACAAATGCTCGACAGCCGCGGTGACAGTGGTGGTTCGCGCGCTCAGCTCAGGGATCAGCCGGGAAATTATGGCGGTGGTTACGGTGAACCTGCTGGCGGCAATGTTTCCGAGCCGGAAAGCAATTTTTCACGTCAACTGGACGACGATGTGCCATTCTAGACAATTGTTTTTGTTGAACAGTCAAGCTTGATCATGCTGGCAAATATTGTATGTGTGCGCCAGCAGATCAATGTTTCGACCGCTTTGCTTGGCAACCGGTTTTCGCGTCTCAACAGGTTCGTATTTTAACGGTTTATGTAAAAAACTGGTTGGGCAAGTGGCGCCATGGTTTAGGAGAAAACGGGGTGGCTTGCCGCCAAGCGAATTTATGATTGCTTCGCGCCCCTTTGTAAAAAACTTCAATCAAGATGGAATAACGTAATAATGCCATTGGCAACAAATTGTACAGCCAATGCTGCAAGAATCACCCCGAAAAGACGGGTGAGAATTGTTCTGCCGGTTTCCCCCAGAATTTTGTCAATGGGAAGAGCCAACAGCATAAATCCATAACAGACAAAAACAGAAATCAGAATAACCGAACAGGAAATAACTGTTCCGATGAAGCCCGGGTTTTTACTGGCCATCAAAATTGTTGCCGAGATTGCACCGGGACCGGCAATCATGGGCAAGGCAAGTGGAAAGGCGGCAATATTGTGGATATGATCCTTGGTAACGGCGGTTCGTACTGTTTTCTGTTTGCGTTCAGAACGTTTTTCAAAAATCATCTCGAAAGCAATAGCAAAAAGCAGAATGCCGCCAGCAATCTGGAATGCTCCCAGAGAAATGCCCAGACTTTCCAATATAGCGCCGCCAATAAGCGCGAACGCTATTAGAATAGCGAACGAAATGACCGAAGCGGCGATTGCTGTCGATTTGCGTTCCGAATGTGTCATGCCGTGGGTGAGGCCAAGGAAAATTGGTACCAGCCCCGGCGGGTCGATTGTCACGAGAAGAGTAATAAAAGCATTCAGCAACAAACCTGTTTCAAACATGATTGTTACTCCCTGGCTCGTCAAAAATCGCTTGTCAGCATTCTCATTGCATAAAAAACCGTGAAAGTCATCCACCGATTTTTCACGGCGGATTAATAACACACTGAAAACAAAACGCAAATCGTAACATTGCTGGCTAAGATGAATTGGCTTTTCAGGGCATTTTTCGTTATAAAGGTAGGGCTGATTCTATTTGGAAAGTTGTGTAACAGTGAACGATCATATTCTGCCACCAGATTCGGGGAATCCCAACGGTATTGAACCGGTCAATATCGTCGAGGAAATGCAACGCTCTTACCTTGATTACGCAATGAGTGTCATTGTGTCGCGTGCGCTTCCTGATGTGCGCGACGGGATGAAGCCGGTGCATCGACGCATTCTTTATGCAATGAATATGATGGGGCTTTCTTATAACAAGCCTTATCGTAAATCGGCTGGTGTCGTCGGCGAGGTGATGGGTAAATATCACCCGCATGGTGATGCCTCAATTTACGATGCATTGGTGCGTATGGCACAGGACTTTTCTCTTCGTGTGCCACTTGTTGACGGGCAGGGAAATTTTGGATCTATTGATGGCGATCCACCGGCAGCAATGCGTTATACGGAATGTCGCCTGGAAAAGGTTTCTGACAGCCTTCTCTATGATCTCGACAAGGAAACGGTCGATTTTCAGGATAATTATGACGGGCGCGAGCAAGAACCGGTGGTTCTTCCGGCACGTTTTCCCAATCTTCTGGTCAATGGTTCAGGTGGCATTGCTGTTGGTATGGCGACCAATATTCCTCCCCATAATCTGGGCGAGGTTATTGATGGCTGTGTTGCACTCATAGATAATCCGGCAATTACACTGGACGAGATGGTTAAGATCATTCGGGGGCCGGATTTTCCCACAGGCGGGATTATTCTTGGACGCTTCGGAATACGTTCGGCATATGAAACCGGTCGTGGCTCGGTTGTTATGCGTGCCAAGGTTGATATTGAAGAAATTCGCAATGATCGTCAGGCGATTATTGTTACCGAAATTCCTTATCAGGTTAACAAAGCAACGATGGTTGAAAAAATCGCCGAGCTTGTGCGTGATAAGCGTATTGAAGGCATTGCCGATTTGCGTGACGAGTCTGATCGTGAAGGCTACCGTGTTGTTATCGAACTCAAGCGTGATGCCGTTGCCGATGTGGTCTTGAACCAGCTTTATCGCTACACACCTTTGCAAACATCTTTTGGTTGCAATATGGTGGCTTTGAATGGTGGCAAGCCCGAACAGATGACGCTTCTTGATATGCTCAGAGCATTTGTGCTGTTTCGCGAAGAAGTGGTCTCCAGGCGTACAAAGTATCTGTTGCGCAAGGCACGTGAGCGTGCCCATGTTTTGGTCGGTCTGGCAATTGCCGTTGCCAATATTGACGAAGTTATTCAACTCATCCGTAAAGCACCCGACCCGCAGACAGCGCGCGACCAGTTGATGACCCGGCGGTGGCCGGCTGCCGATGTCAAACATTTGATCGAGCTTATCGACGACCCTCGTCACATCATTCATGAAGATGACACCTATAATCTTTCGGAAGAGCAGGCACGCGCAATTCTCGATTTGCGGCTGCAACGTTTGACAGCATTAGGACGTGATGAAATTGCCGATGAACTCAACAAAATCGGTGCGGAAATTACCGATTATCTTGATATATTGGGCTCACGTGTGCGCGTGATGACAATTGTCAAAGACGAGATGATGGCTCTTCGTCAGGAGTTTGCAACGCCGCGTCTGACAACGTTCGGTTCCGGTGGTGCCGAAATGGATGATGAAGATCTGATCGCCCGCGAAGATATGGTCGTGACGGTAAGTCATAGTGGCTATATCAAACGGGTACCCTTGAATACCTATCGTGCCCAGCGGCGCGGTGGAAAGGGACGTTCGGGAATGTCAACAAAGGACGAGGATTTTGTAACCCGTCTGTTTGTTGCCAATACCCATGCGCCGGTTTTGTTCTTTTCCTCACGCGGTATTGTCTATAAAGAAAAGGTCTGGCGTTTGCCGGTGGGTACTCCCCAATCGCGTGGCAAGGCACTTATCAACTTGTTGCCTTTGCAGCAAGGCGAGCGCATTACAACCATTATGCCTTTGCCAGAGGATGAAGAAAACTGGAGCGAACTTGACGTGATGTTTGCAACCACACGCGGCACAGTGCGCCGGAACAAGCTTTCCGACTTTGTGCAGGTCAATCGCAATGGCAAGATTGCGATGAAACTCGACGATGATGGTGATGAAATATTATCGGTCGAAACCTGTACCGAAAATGACGACGTTGTGCTGACAACGGCCGAAGGGCAGTGCATTCGCTTTCCGGTTTCCGATGTGCGCGTTTTTGCAGGCAGAAACTCGATTGGTGTGCGCGGGATAAACCTAGGCGAGGGCGACAAAGTTATTTCCATGGCAATTCTTGAACACGTTGAAGCCACTCCTGCCGAGCGTTCTGCCTATATCAAACGCGCCAGTGCCGAGCGTCGTGCTGCCGGTAGTGAGAGTGACGAAATTGTTGTCGGGGATGATGAAGAAACGACAATTGACGCGGAATTGAGTGACGCACGATATGCGCAATTGGCAGCGCATGAGCAAATGTTGCTTACCGTTAGCCAATTCGGTTATGGCAAGCGCTCGTCGTCCTATGAATTTCGCATATCGGGCCGTGGTGGCAAAGGTATCAGGGCGACAGATCCGTCAAAAACTGCCGAGATTGGCAAACTTGTTGCCGCTTTTCCTGTTGAAAAGAATGACCAGATCATGCTTGTCTCCGATGGAGGCCAACTCATTCGCGTGCCGGTAGACGGTATCCGGATTGCCGGTCGTTCGACCAAGGGGGTTACGATTTTTCATACAGCCGAAAATGAAAAAGTTGTTTCTGTCGAGCGTATTTCCGAGCCGGAAGAGGATGAAAATAACGAACAGGATGGCGACAATCAGGATTTTGACAGCGAAAAACCGCAGTCAGAGTCTTGAAAAGGATTGTAGATTGACAGGCCAAAGGGAGGAAAACATGAAAGTGGCAATTTTTGCTGGCTCCTTTGACCCGATGACCAACGGCCATCTTGATGTTTTGCGCGGTGCCTTGCGCATAGCTGACAAGATCGTGGTGGCAGTGGGTATTCATCCCCGTAAAACGTCACTGTTCAGCTACGAGGAGCGCAAGCACCTTATATTGCATGTGGTAGAAGATATTTTGAATATTGCAAGTGATCGCATATCAGTTATATCTTTTGACAATTTGTTGGTCGATAAAGCCCGCGATATCGGCGCATCACTCATTATACGCGGGCTTCGTGACGGAACAGACTTTAATTATGAAATGCAACTCGCAAGCATGAACGCGGTAATGGCACCGGAAATAGCAACAGTATTCTTGCCGGCAAAAGATTCTGTGCGTTCAATTTCGTCCACATTGGTGCGCCAGATCGCTGCGATGGGCGGGAATGTATCACCTTTCGTGCCCGAAGGTGTGGCTCATGCTTTAAAACAAAAATTCAAATCCTGAATGGAGAAAAAACTTGGTTCGGAAAATTTTGGCCATTATGGCAGTTGTCTTTGCTCTTTTTTCGCTTTCCTCAATGGCTTTGGCAACAGGTGGCGATAATCTTGTTCTCACCCTGAAAGACGGTGAGGTGGTCATTAAATTGCGTCCCGATTTGGCACCAAAGCATGTTGCCCAAATTGAAAAACTTACCAAAGAGGGGGCCTATGATAATGTGGTGTTTCACCGCGTTATTCCCGGGTTCATGGCACAAACGGGTGATGTAAAATTTGGTAAAAAAGGCGGTGCCGAATTTAATCCTCGCCGCGCCGGAATGGGTGGTTCGCAATATGCCGATTTACCGGCAGAATTCTCGAAAGTGCCATTCAAGCGTGGAACAGTGGGTATGGCGCGCAGCCAGGACCCGAATTCGGCAAACTCGCAATTTTTCATTTGTTTTGATGAGGCGCCATTCCTCAATGGCCAATATACGGTAGTGGGTGAAGTCGTAAAAGGCATGGATGTTGTCGATGAAATCAAGAAGGGGCGCACTGATAATAATGGTTCTGTCACCGACCCTGACATAATTGTTAAAGCGCGCATTGAAGCTGCTAAATAGGATAGAGGAACAAAGAATGGTCGAGATTAAAGATCCTGAAAACACACTTATACTGGAAACAACCAAGGGCAATGTCATCATCGAATTATTACCGGATGTTGCACCAGAGCACGTCAAAAGAATAAAAGAACTTGTTCGCGAAGGTGCTTATGACAATGTTGTCTTCCACCGCGTGATTGACGGCTTTATGGCGCAAACCGGTGATGTCGAATTCGGCAAGAAGGATGGTAAAAAGTTTAACGCCACCCGCGCCGGCATGGGTGGTTCAGACAAACCCGACCTTAAGGCCGAATTTTCCAATATTCCGCATAAACGTGGAACGGCGTCCATGGCCCGCAGCCAAAACCCGAATTCTGCCAATTCGCAGTTTTTTATCTGTTTTGAAGATGCCCCATGGCTGAACCGCCAATATACAGTTTGGGGACAAGTCATAGACGGCATGGAAAATGTCGATAAACTGAAAAAGGGCGAACCGGTCGCGGATCCTGACAGTATTGTCAAAGCAACAATAGCAACCGACAAAAAATAATTTAGCTAATAAACAACGTCGGCTATGACGGCATTCTTTCAGAAATCGCAAAGGTGCTTGTGACAATTACACAAGCACCTTTTTTTGAATAGTGGCAGGTGACCAAGTTGAAACCTCACTCAGACTACGTTGCCTATAATCTGGTTTAACAATGAATTTGTATGTCGGGTAGTTTTGTACAGACCGGTTTTGCACTTTTTCGGATATGCTCGTCGTCTTCTAAATTTTCCGCTTTAAGGCAATGATGCGTTAAAGGGCGGCAGCGACCATCAGTGTCTTTTAACACTGGTCAAAGTTCAGCATTATCTTTCCTGCGTTTTATCCCAAAACCGCTTCAGACTCTTTCAGAAAATGCTGGTTTTTAACGCGTTCTTCCTCAAAAACTACCGACAGTTTTTAGAAAATGTTCTTGTGAAATCCTTTCTTGCGACGAGACTTTTAGAGACAAAGCGGTTCAAAAGTTGATTGTTTCTTTTTCAACTTTGTGACAAACACTATCCAGTTGTCTGATTTAGATTGTACGTATGCTCTTATGCAAGTTGACCTTTTTGATTTTGATTTACCGGAAAAACAAATAGCTTTGCGGCCAGCAGTGCCGAGAGAAAGTGCGCGTTTGCTTCACGTTCTCAATAATGGCAAGCTTGAAGACCTTCATGTTGCCGATTTGCCTTCTCTTTTCAAAAAAGGGGATGCCCTGGTATTCAATGATACCAAGGTTATTAAAGCGCAGCTTCAAGGCTGCAGATACCGTGACGGCGCCGTTGCCCATATTGGGGCAACACTTCATAAACGAGTGTCCCCTAATCAATGGAAAGCTTTTGTACGACCGGCAAAGCGACTAAAAATTGGCGAAACCATTGTTTTTTCAGGAGCAGATAAAACCATTGCAAGCGAAAACCCGCTTAATGCCATTGTCTGTGAAAAAGGCGAAAATGGCGAAATGCTGCTGGAATTTGATAAAACAGGGGCAGAGCTTGATCGTGACATTGCCCTCATCGGGCACATGCCGTTACCGCCTTATATTGCTTTGAAACGTGGTGAAGATAAGCGTGACGAAATCGACTATCAGACAATTTATGCCCGTGAAGAGGGAGCCGTGGCGGCTCCGACTGCCGGTTTGCATTTTACCAGAGAAATGATGCAACAACTGAAAGACCAAGGTGTTGAACAACATTTTGTTACCCTTCATGTCGGAGCAGGCACATTTCTTCCTGTAAAGGTCGATGACACCAAAGACCATAAGATGCATTCGGAAACCGGCCATATCGATAAACAGACCGCAGATGCGTTAATGGCGGTCAAACACCGCGGCAACAGGGTGATTGCCGTTGGTACAACAGCCATGCGTGTTCTTGAAAGTGCAGCCGATGACCAGGGCAACCTGCAACCATGGTCAGGCTCGACCGATATTTTTATAACTCCCGGCTATCATTTTCGCTTTGTCGATTGTTTGATGACCAATTTTCATTTGCCACGCTCGACATTATTCATGTTGGTATCGGCTTTTAGCGGCCTCGACACGATGCGTCACGCCTATCGTCATGCGATTGATAACAATTATCGTTTTTATTCTTATGGCGACACAAGTTTTCTGGAGCGAAAAGATCAAGCCTTATGACTGAAACCTTCACTTTTAATAAGATTGCCCAAGATGGTCGTGCCCGCTGTGGAGAAATCACCATGCCGCGTGGCAAGGTTCGCACCCCGGCTTTTATGCCGGTAGGAACGGCGGGCACGGTAAAAGCCATGTATATGGAACAAGTAGAGGAACTGGGGGCGGATATTATCCTCGGTAATACCTATCATCTGATGTTGCGGCCGGGAGCAGAGCGGATCGCGCGACTTGGCGGCCTGCACGTGTTTGCGCGCTGGCCTAAACCGATTTTGACTGATTCTGGCGGTTTTCAGGTTATGTCGCTTGCGGGGCTAAGAAAACTTACCGAAAAAGGTGTGATGTTCCAGTCACATATTGATGGAGCCCGTTACGAATTGACGCCGGAACGCTCGATTGAAATACAGGGACTCCTTGATTCCGATATACAAATGCAACTTGACCAGTGCGTTGCTTTACCAGCTTCAAAAAAAGACATGGAAAATGCCATGGAGCTTTCTTTGCGATGGGCCGAGCGGTGCAAGGTAGCGTTTGGAAATCAGCCGGGCAAAGCTATGTTCGGCATCGTTCAGGGTGGTGACGACCAGAAATTGCGTGCCCGATCGGCACAAGCATTAAAGGACATGGACTTGAAGGGCTATTCTATCGGTGGTTTGGCCGTTGGTGAGCCACAGTCGGTAATGTTGGATATGTTGGATATTTGCTGTGCCATTTTGCCAGAAGATAAGCCGCGTTATCTCATGGGAGTTGGAACGCCGGATGATATTTTGAAAAGTGTTGCACGTGGTGTCGACATGTTCGATTGTGTCATGCCGACAAGGGCAGGCCGCCATGGTCTGGCGTTTACCCGTTTCGGCAAAATAAATTTAAGAAATGCAAAACATGCTGAAGATCCGCGCCCGCTCGACCCGCAGTCACCGTGTCCGGCAGCACGCGACTACAGCCGCGCCTATCTGCACCATCTCGTCAAAGCTGGCGAGGCATTGGCGGGTATGGTTTTGACGTGGAACAATCTCGCCTATTATCAGCAATTCATGCAAGGCATACGTGAAGCGATCAAAGCAGGAAAATTTGCCGATTTTATAGGTGAAACGACAGAACAATGGATGAAAGGCGACATATCGGATTGAATAGGGCAGCGTAAACTATTTTATTTTTCTCTTGTTGTATTCAAAAAGAGACTTCTTATATCATTTAGAATGAAAGTATCTGTTCTTGATCTCTGCCCTGTGCCGGAAGGTAGTTCTGTTTCACAGGCATTAAAAAACTCGATTGTACTTGCCAAACATTTGGAAGAGTTGAATTTTCCGCGCGTCTGGTATGCCGAGCACCATAATATGACGGGCATTGCCAGCGCGGCAACGGCCGTTGTCATGGGGCAAATTTTGGCATCAACCAGCAAAATAGTGGTCGGCGCTGGCGGTGTAATGCTGCCCAATCATTCGCCATTGGTTATTGCCGAGCAATTCGGCACTTTGGAAGCACTCTATCCGGATAGGGTAGAACTGGGGCTCGGTCGGGCTCCCGGTACCGACCAGATGACAGCGCGGGCTTTGCGGCGCACGCTCGACAGCGATCCGAATGATTATCCACGGGATGTCATCGAGCTTTTAAATTATTTTAAAGATCCCGAGCCGCAGCAAAAATTGCGGGCTGTTCCCGGTGCCGGGCTGCACGTTCCGGTATGGATTTTGGGTTCTAGTCTTTATGGGGCGCAATTGGCTGCAATATTGGGGCTTCCCTATTCGTTTGCCTCTCATTTTGCCCCGGCTGAACTGGACCGCGCATTAGAGGTTTATCGCCAAAATTTCCAACCATCGGAATATTTGCAAAAGCCTGATGCCATGGTGGCTGTCAATGTTGTTGTTGGCGATAGCGACGAAGAGGCGCAATTCCTGTTTTCTTCCCTGCAACAATCGTTCGTAAATTTACGGACAGGACGGCCAGGGCCGCTACCAAAACCGGTAATGAATTATGTCGATAGTTTGCCGATAAATCTTCGCATGGTGATTGATCAGTCATTATCCTGTTCGGTTATCGGTTCGCCCGAAACGGTTGAAAAGGGGCTTAAAAAACTGATTGCTCATACCAAGGCGGACGAGCTTATTGTCACCAGTCCGCTTTGGGATAATCAAAAGCGAATGGATTCGTTTACCCGTCTTGCGCGTATTACTACAACTTTATAACGACCGCGTAGCCAGCAAATTGATGTTCTTCAATTGCGTTGTTCTGTCGTTTTTGCAGCTAATAGGCAAAACAACATAAACCGGCAACTTATCACTATCTTTTGGATCAGGAATCTGCCAAAAAAGTAAAACTGCGCCATCGGAGATCCAAGTGACGCAGTTTTATCATTACACATGTCCCAAGCATTACGCATACACTTGCTTGGGATTACTGCTCTGGTACGCACTACCTGATCCAGAGAGAAACAAATTGTTTTTGTTTCTGAACTCTGTTTAGATGAACAATGTTAATCACCGGTTAGCGAACACTTAAAGAAGTATGAAAATCGCTTTTTTTTTAAAAAAATTGCGTTTTTTGTGCCATCCTTTTTGACATCGCAAAGGATAAATTAATTTGGCACGCGCATTGATGTTTCAGGGTACAGGCTCGGATGTCGGTAAAACGGTTCTGGTTGCCGGCTTATGCCGTTTAGCTCACCGGAACGGCATCAAGGTGCTGCCGTTTAAACCACAAAATATGTCCAACAACGCAGCGGTTGCCGATGATGGTGGAGAAATTGGCCGTGGCCAATGGCTTCAGGCCTATGCTTCGCATGCAAAATCGTCTGTTCATATGAATCCCGTTTTGCTGAAACCTCAAAGCAATACAGGTTCACAGATTATTGTGCAAGGAAAACTGTTTGGCCGTGCCACCGGTTGCGATTATCAGAAAATGAAAAGCAGCCTGCTCGACAAGGTGATGGAATCATATCAAATTCTGGCGCAAAAATGCGATTTGATTTTGATTGAAGGTGCAGGGTCGGCTGCAGAAATCAATCTGCGCCACGGCGATATTGCCAATATGGGGTTTGCGCGGCGCGCCGATATACCGGTTATCCTGATCGGCGATATAGATCGTGGTGGCGTTATAGCCTCGCTCGTCGGTACCTCGACCGTTCTTGATCCGGCTGACCGTGCCCATATTTGCGGTTATCTTATCAACAAATTTCGTGGTGACGTCACACTTTTCAAGCAGGGTGTCGATATTATCGGTCGATTCACCGGTTGGCCATGCTTTGGCATTATACCATGGCTTGAAGGGGCGCGATTGCTTCCGGCTGAAGATTCAATGGCATTAGAGCATATTAAGCAAACAAAAAGGAACAAAATCAAAATTGTTGTTCCACTATTGCCACATATCGCCAATTTTGATGATCTTGATCCGTTAATGCATGAAAAAAATGTCGAGATTGTTTTTGTCAAAAATGGCGACGCCTTTCCTGCCGGTTGTAAGGTTGTGCTTCTTCCCGGTTCAAAATCGACGATTGCCGATATGGCAGTTTTGCGGGAACGGGGCTTTGCGGACAAAATCAAAACGCACGCAAAAAACGGTGGCATCGTCATTGGAATTTGTGGTGGTTTTCAGATGTTGGGGAAAAATATATATGACCCCTTGGCGCAAGAAAGCGCCAATACCGCAATCGAGGGGCTTGGTCTTCTTGATATGACGACTGAAATCGGTAGCCAAAAAATTACGCGCAATGTGGTAGCTCGTCATGTAGCAAGCGGATTGCCACTAGAAGGCTATGAAATTCACATGGGTTCGACAAAAGGTGCCGATTGTAAACGCGCACCGATACGCATAAATGACTGTGACGAAGGCGCGATGTCTCCGACCGGTCGCATATGGGGGACTTATCTTCACGGATTGTTTAACGCTGATGCTTTTCGCCGTTATTTCGTTAAAACGTTAGGGGCACAACCCGATGAGATTTCCTATGAAGACAAAATTGACAATGCGTTGAACAAAATTGCTGATGAATTAGCGGCAATAGTCAATATAGAGGCACTTTTTCAGCTTGCACGTTAGCTTTAAAGCCTTTATCCTTATTAAAACCGGTTTTTCTGTAAAAATAGTTTGCAAAAAAGTAAACGGAATTGCTGAAAATGGACCCAAATCGGGCATTTTTCTGAACCGATCGGTAAAACTGTCGATAGAAACAATGATGCCAGACTCTGGCGTTTCATAAAATTGTTGCTTCAATTTATCGGGTAACAGGTTTTGAGTGGATATCACCAGTTTGTTAGAAAGTGCTTTTCTTATGTGTGAGGAGTTTTTTGGCAAATATAACTTTGATATTAGGCGGAACACGATCGGGAAAATCGGCATTTGCCGAAGATTATGTTCTGTCTTTCAAAAAACAGCCTGTCTACCTCGCAACGGCCGAAATCTTCAATGACGAAATGAGAGAACGGGTTGAAAAACATCGTTCACGCCGTTGCTTGAACTGGATTACTATTGAAGAACCTGTCGATATTTTGAGCAAATTACAGCGCAATGACGGCGCAGAAACAATCGTCCTTGTTGATTGCCTGACAGTCTGGCTCTGCAATTTGATGGAACATCATCTTGATGTCGAAAAGCAAATGTTGACGCTCGTCGAGGGAGTGACAAAACTTCAGGCAGAAATTGTCTTTGTTGCGAGTGAAGTCGGTTTGGGTATTATTCCGGACAACAGGATTTCACGGGAATTTAGTGACTACGCAGGACTATTGAATCAAAAAATTGCTGGTATTGCAGCAAATGTCTTCTTTGTTGCTGCCGGTTTGCCGTTAAGATTGAAAGGCTAAAGCTCATGTCGGAACAGAAATTTTTGCAAAGCAAGATTCCAACCACTGTCATTACCGGTTTTCTGGGTTCGGGAAAGACAACGATGATCCGGCATCTTCTTGAAAATGCCCATGGCAAGCGTATTGCGCTTATAATTAACGAGTTTGGTGAACTTGGTGTTGACGGCGGCCTGCTCAAAGGCTGTGGCATCGATAAATGCCATGATGGTGATCTTATCGAGCTCAACAATGGCTGTATTTGTTGCACCGTGGCGGAAGACTTCATTCCGACGATGACGAAGCTGCTCGATCGCGAAGACAGGCCAGATCATATTGTTATCGAGACATCGGGTCTTGCTCTTCCCCAGCCGCTTGTTGCTGCTTTTAACTGGCCAGAAATCAAAACACAGGTGACAGTTGACGGAGTGATTACCGTTATCGACGCTCCCGCAGTTGCCGAGGGCCGGTTTGCCGACGATCTCGATAAAGTCAATGCCCAGCGTGCTCAGGATAGCTCGATTGCACATGAAAGCCCGCTTGAAGAATTGTTTGAAGATCAGATACACGCCGCCGATCTTATTGTTCTTAACAAGGTAGACCTGATTGATGAAGAAACACTCGATCGTGTCCGTGAGATGGTCTCGAGCCATAGCGACCGGGTTGCGCAAATGGTAACCTCGAGTTTTGGCAATCTTGGCATCGGCCTTTTATTGGGCTTGGGCGTTGGTACCGAAAGCGATATCGACAATCGCAAGTCGCATCATGAATTGCACCACGCTGCCGGAGTTCCTCACAATCATGATGAATTCAATAGCTTTGTTGTTGATGCCCCGACAATTCACGATCCGAAAGCATTTGTGGGCTTACTCAAGACGATCATTGCCGAAAATGATATTTTACGGCTAAAAGGTTTTATTAATGTCGTGGACAAGCCCATGCGCCTTGTTGTTCAGGCCGTCGGCCAGCGGATTGAAACCTATTTTGACCGGCCATGGCAAGAGGGAGAAAAAAACGAAAGCCACCTTGTGGTGATTGGTTTTCATGAAATTGATGAGGATAAAGTGCATAAAACCATTCAAGCACTCAATGTCTGATGCATCTTCTTCTTGCGCAAAAAGGCACTATTGCCGAACAGGATAAGGCTATTGACCTCGGGCAGTCGCTTGCCGATGTTATTTTTCTTTCGGCTGCAGACACAGAGCTTGCTAGTCTTTCTGTTGCCAAAGCTTCGCTCAATAAAAAAACGTCTTCATTACGGCTGGTAAACCTGCTTTCTTTGACACACCCGATGTCGGTTGATACCTATGCCGAAAAGACTGCCAGCAAAGCGCGGTTAATAGTGTTGCGGGTGATTGGTGGCGAAAGTTATTGGCCTTATGGCTTACAGGTTTTTCATTCATTAGCATTGGAAAAGAATATCAAACTGGTTGTTCTTCCCGGAGATGACAAGGCCGATGCGCGGCTTGATCAATTTTGTACGGTTGCCAAAGAAGATTGCAACAATCTTTGGCACTATCTGATTGAAGCAAGTACGCAAAATATGCACTCTTTTCTGGAGTATTGCGACTATCTTTTGGGCAAACAGGACAAACCCGTTGCGCCAGTGCCGCTAATGAAAGCCGGCTTATGGTGGCCGGGAAAAACGCTTTATACTGTCGCAGATCTGGTCAAAATCCGCCAAAAAACAACAAAGCCGATAGCAGCAATATGTTTTTATCGTGCTTTGGTACAAAGTGGCCAGACAGCACCGGTTGAAGCGCTGATGAAAGCCTTGGAAAGGCGCGGGCTATTGGTTATGCCGGTCTTTGTCTCAAGTCTCAAGGATGATTTGAGCGTCGCCATTATCGATTCTATCTTTCAGGAGCTCTCACCCGATATTGTGTTAAATGCGACCGGTTTTGCCGTTTCAAACGGGCAGCTTCATCGCAAATCGACTGTACTTGAAAAGCGCGGCGCAATGGTTTTGCAGGTCGTCTTTTCAGGAAGCAGCAAGGAACAATGGCAAAAAGACGGGCGCGGACTTGCCGCCCGCGATCTGGCGATGAATGTTGCTTTGCCGGAAGTTGACGGGCGTGTCTTTACACGTGCAGTGTCTTTCAAATCGGCTATCGAGTTCGATGAAGAAACCCAATGTAATGTCGTGGTTCATAAGCCGGTTGATGACCGTATCGAGTTTGTCGCCGAACTTGCAAAAAACTGGGTCAAACTACGCAAGAAAATGCCAGAAAACCGACATATTGCTGTTGTTATGGCCAATTATCCCGGCGGTGATGGCCGTTTGGGGCATGGCGTCGGGCTTGATACGCCAGCGGCGATGATTGTGGTTTTGAACGCAATGAAAAAACAGGGCTATCCGGTTGAAAATATACCGGAAAATGGCAATGAGCTTATGAAGCTGATGATTGCTGGCCCGACCAATGAAGGTATCAAAGGCCGTATTATCCGCAAATCGCTTTCATTGAGTCTTTACAAGGAATTATTTCAAACTCTTGATAAAAAGATTCAACAGCAGGTGCTTGAGCGTTGGGGAAAGCCCGAAGACGACGCCTATGTGGCGGAACACGGTTTTGCCTTGCCGGTTTTGATGCTAGGGCAAACGGTTGTTGCGTTGCAGCCCGAACGTGCTTTTGGTATGGATGCCAAGCAGGTCTATCATGCCCCCGATATTGTGCCGACCCACCATTATCTGGCATTCTATTTCTGGTTACGTTCGGCTTACCAGGCCGATGCAATTGTCCATATGGGAAAACACGGCAATCTTGAATGGTTACCGGGAAAGGCACTGGCACTTTCCGACCAATGTTATCCCGAAATTGCCCTTGGACCGACACCCCATATCTACCCCTTTATCGTCAATGATCCGGGCGAGGGGACACAAGCCAAGCGCCGTTCATCAGCCGTAATTATCGACCATTTGACACCGCCTTTAACACGGGCGGAAAGCTATGGCCCGTTAAAAGACCTTGAAGGGCTCGTTGACGAATATTATGAAGCCTCTGGCGTTGACCCACGACGTTTGGTCAAACTTAAAGGCGAAATTCTTGAACTTGTGCGCATAACCGGTCTTAATCATGATGCCGGTATTGAAGACCATGACAGTGATGATTTGGCGCTGGAAAAGCTCGATGCGTTTTTGTGCGATCTGAAAGAACTGCAAATACGGGATGGATTGCATATATTCGGGCAGGCCCCCTCGGGTGAACAATTGGAAAATCTTCTTGTGGCAACAGCGCGCGTGCCGCAAGGAGAAGGACCAAATGGCAGTTTGCATCGCGCTATAGCTGACGATCTCGACTTCAGTTTTGATCCGCTTGATTGCGTTTTTTCCGATAAATGGCCATTTAACAAACCGGAAATCTTGCAACGTTTGAGCGACAGTCCATGGCGCACAAACGGTGACACTGTTGAACGTATCGAGCAATTGGCTCTGGCTCTGGTATCTGGAAAAATTCGGCTTCCCTGCCGGTTTAAAAAAACGGCACCCATTCTTGATAATATCCAGAATATCATGCGCCCTCTCGTTATTAGTTGTGGGCAAAAAGAGCTTGACGGTTTTTTGACAGCGCTTGACGGGCGTTTTGTTGCCCCCGGACCATCAGGTGCACCAACACGGGGAAGACGGGATGTGTTTCCGACGGGACGCAACTTTTTTTCCGTGGATACGCGGGCGGTGCCGACGCCTTCTGCCTGGCAATTGGGCAAAAAGTCGGCCGAACTTCTTGTTATCCGTTATGTGCAAGACCATGGAGAATGGCCAAAAGCTTTTGGCTTGACGGCATGGGGCACCGCCAATATGCGCACCGGCGGCGACGACATTGCCCAAGCTCTGGCGTTAATCGGGGTAAAGCCGTTATGGGATGCGGCATCGCGGCGCGTTATCGGGGTGGAAATTATCCCTGTTGCACGGTTGGGGCGCCCGCGTGTGGATGTGACACTTCGCATATCCGGTTTTTTCCGTGATGCTTTTCCCGAGCAAATAGCCTTGTTCGATCAGGCGATCCGCTTGGTTGCCAATCTCGATGAACCGCAAGAAGATAATCCCATCCACGCCCGTTATGTTGATGATCTTGACAAGCTGCTGAAAACCGGTGAAGCGCAAGAAGAAGCCGAAAAAAAGGCTGGTTTTCGTGTTTTTGGTGCCCGTCCGGGTGTCTATGGTACCGGAGTACAGGAACTGCTCGATAAAGGCGAGTGGAAAGATCGTAGCGACCTTGGCAGAGCATGGATTGCACATTCTTCCTTTGCCTATGGTAAAGAGGTGGCATCTGATGCCCAAGATTTGCTCGAGGCGCGACTGCATCATCTCAATGCGGTTGTACAAAATCAGGATAATCGCGAGCACGATCTTCTGGATTCTGGCGAATATTACGCGTTTGAGGGGGGAATGGCTTCTGCGGTTGCCGAAAAACAGGGTGTTTTTCCAAAAGTTTATCACAATGATATGTCGCGGCCCGAACGTCCATTGATAAAAACACTGCAAGAAGAGATCGGGCGCACGCTTCGCGGGCGGGCGATAAACCCGAAATGGTTAAAAGGGGCAATGCGCCATGGCTTTAAGGGGGCTGTCGAAATGGCGGCAACGGTCGATTACCTATTTGCATTTTCGGCAACAACCAACGCCGTTTCTAACGAACATTTTGAAGCAATTTATAATGCCTATATCGAAGAGCCGACTGTTCGCCACTTCCTCATCGAAAATAATCCGGCTGCTTTGCGGGAAATGGCCCACAAACTCCAGGAGGCAATAGTAAGACAATTATGGAAACCGCGCTCGAACTCGGCCTTGTTTCTATTGGAAGATTTACAGAAAGGGGCAATATAATGGATGCCAAAGACAAGCTAAACAAGCACGAAATTAATGCCCGCCACAGTGAAAAAATGAAAAAGAAAGAAGTGGCCCGGAAAAAAATTGAAGCGGGAAAAACACAAGAAAAGGGCCTTCTTATTGTTCATACCGGCAAGGGAAAAGGCAAGACAACGGCAGCTTTCGGCATGGTGTTTCGTGCGCTCGGGCAAAATATGAAAGTGGGCGTTGTTCAGTTTGTCAAAGGTCTACGCCCGACAGGCGAGCGGCTAGCACTGGAAAAATTTGGCGATCAGGTGCGCGTCTATGCCCATGGTGAAGGGTTTACATGGGAAA
>NZ_CALYQK010000017.1 GCF_945285465.1 uncultured Bartonella sp.
ACTTGAATATTATACCGGTCCGGTTTTCGAGGTCGAACTGCTTTTCGATGTTGTTAATGAAGACGGGCAAAAAGTGGTTTTTGGTTCTGTTGGTGGTGGTGGTCGCTATGACGGGCTTGTTTCCCGTTTTCGCAATGAGCCGGTTCCTGCTACCGGTTTTTCAATCGGTGTTTCACGACTGATGACGGCCTTGAAAAACCTCGGCAAACTTGATTTGAACACCAATGTTGGGCCGGTTGTGGTGCTTGTTATGGACAAAGACCGTTTGTCACTTGAACGCTACCAGAATATGGTTGCCAAACTACGCAGTGCCGGTATTCGCTCCGAGCTTTATGTTGGCGGATCCGGCATGAAAGCGCAGATGAAATATGCCGATCGGCGACACGCACCTTGTGTTATCATTCAAGGGTCGCAAGAACGGGTCGAAAACAAGGTGCAAATCAAAGATCTTGTTGAAGGAGCACGCTTATCGGCAGAAATTGAAGACAACAAGACATGGCGGGAAAGCCGCCCTGCACAAGTGACAGTCGGAGAAGATAAAATGGTTGAAACGGTTCAGGGAATTCTGGCCGCACAAACATTGGAAAAATAGTTTAGCGGGAGCGATATGACTGATCTTGGTAAAAGAATAGAAGTGATTGACGGTTTTTTTGCCGACAATAATTTAAAGACTGTTTCGGTTCCTATTCTACAACCGGCCGAGCCGTTTCTGGATATGGCCGGAGAAGATCTGCGTCGCCGCATTTTTATGACAGAAAATGAAAATGGCGACAGTTTGTGTTTGCGGCCCGAATTTACTATTCCGGTTTGTATTGAACATATTGCAACCGGAGCAACAACGCCACGCCGCTATGCCTATATTGGCGAAGTTTTTCGTCAGAGCAGCTCGGGGGAAAACGGCTTTTTCCAGGCAGGTATCGAGGATTTGGGCAATAGTGATGAAGCTTGGGCCGACGCACATTCATTTCAAAATGCACTGGCATTATTGAATCATATTGCGCCGGATAAAAACGATTGTATAGTGATGGGCGACCAGACCGTTTTTGCCTCAGTTCTGGCCGAACTTGGTCTTGTCGCGGCCTGGCAAAAACGGCTTTTGCGCAGCTTTGGTAATGCCAAACAGTTGCGTAGTCTTTTGCATATTCTAACAGAACAAAATAACGAACAGCACCTGCCGGAAAAGCTTATGAAGCTTGTCCAGGCACAAGATGAAACCGCTTTGATTGCCTATCTGGAAGAAGAAATGCTTAATGCCGGCATTTCGCCTTCAGCCGGACGCAGTCCGATGGAAATAGCGCGGCGCCTGTTGGAAAAGCAGCTTTTGTCATCGGTCAGGCTGACGGCACCAAAATTGGAAGCATTGGAAGAATTTTTATCCATTTGCGTGTCATTACAACAGGCCGAAAATGTGCTTGTTGATTTTGGCAAAAAATACAAGCTTGCTTATGACCATTTTCTGCTACCGTTTCGAGCACGCAATCAGGCATTTTCCGACCTCGGAATTGATCTGGGTAATGTGCAATATGATGCAGCTTTTGGCCGTCCGTTTGATTATTACACCGGTTTTGTTTTTGAAGTTCGCCGTGAAGGCAATCTTATTATCGGTGGCGGACGTTATAACCGTCTAATGACGATGTTGGGTGCTAAAAGGCCTATTCCTGCTGTCGGGTTTTCGATATGGTTGAACCGGCTTGATAAGGATGGACGAGCGAACGCAAAAGGAAAAGATAAATGACAGTTACACTTGCTCTTCCTTCAAAAGGTCGTTTGAAAGAGAAAACTCTGGATACTTTGACAAAAGCCGGTTACCAGATCGTTTTGCCAAAAAATCAGCGCAATTACCGGGCAAAAATTGCCAATGACGATAATATTGATATTTTATTTCTGTCAGCCACCGAAATAGCCCGTGAATTGGCCTATGGAAATGTCGATGTAGGTGTTACCGGACAAGATCTTATCCATGAAATTCTGGCCCATCCCGATAATAAGGTAAAAGTGGAAGTTCCACTCGGTTTCGGTTTTGCCGATGTGGTTGTCGCTGTACCGGAAGTTTGGCATGATGTTGAAACAATGTCTGATCTTGACGATGTCGCGGCAGAATTTCGCCAGCGTCACGGGCGACGGCTGCGTATTGCAACGAAGTTCTGGCGTTTGACGCAACAGTTCTTTTCGCAAAAACATGGTATACAGGTCTACCGTATTGTTGAAAGTCTTGGCGCAACCGAAGGGGCACCGGCGGCAGGGTCGGCGGATATGATTGTTGATATAACTTCTACGGGCGACACGCTAAAAGCCAATCGGCTGAAAGTATTACATGACGGCATTATTTTGAAGTCGCAAGCCTGTCTTGTCTCGGCACTAAGAAACCGTGAGAGTGATGAAATTCAACAGATTATCAAACAGCTGCAACAGGTGGCCGGATAAAATCAACAGGCAGGATAAAGGTGGCAAACCTAAACGATAGCATTAAAAGCATCAATGGCATCAAGGTCGAAAACCTCGAATGTCACCCATATGAGCAGGCCAACCAGAATAATTGCTGCAATAAGAAGTATAAAAAAACGCGATCTTATGCGCCGTTTTTCTGCAAAAGCAGGGTCATTCCGACTGGGCATAAAAATTAGTCATCATTACTGGAGTTTAAGCGATCGGGACTTGTACCAATGCCCGGCTCGCGCGTCAGATAGCCAAGATCCTGCAAAGATTTTTTTACGAAAAACGCCACTGCATCCTGCTCGGTTTTGATTTTACGATTATCGCGTAAAAAATTTTGCAAAGCTTCCGCAGTTTTTGCATCGATAGCAAATGTAATAGTCATAGTGACCTCATAAAACTAGAAGGCTCCCTTTTAAAAAAGGAGCCTTGATTGCATTTATCATTCACCTTTTAAAGCTTTCAAAATGTTTTGCGGCGAAGACTCACCATAAGGATCAGTTTCACAATTATCAGAGAAGCCCTTTTCCTCAAACCATTTTTCGACAACGCCATCATTTACGACAGCGGCATAACGCCATGAGCGCATTCCAAAACCAAGATTGAATTTGCAAACAAGCATTCCCATTTTACGGGTAAATTCACCATTTCCGTCCGGAATAAGCTTGATATGCTGCAATTTGTTATGTCTGCCCCAGGCATTCATTACAAATGCGTCATTGACGGCCAGACAGTAAACATCATCAATTCCGAGTTTTTTAAATTCCGGATAAAGCTTTTCAAAATCGGGCAGTTGAAATGTCGAGCACGTTGGCGTGAATGCGCCCGGCAAAGAAAATAGAACAACGCGCTTGCCCTTGAAATACTCGTCTGTCGTCACATCCTGCCAGCGGAAGGGGTTTGAACCGCCAATGGATTCATCACGAACGCGGGTATGGAATGTTACATTTGGAACTCTTTGTCCAATCATTTGATTGCTCCTGTATTTTTTTATCATTCAGTCTGTCGATATGACAGACAGTGTGAGCCGGAATTCACATGTCAAAGGTAAGAGATCAGTACGCCAGTTGCAAGCACAACCGCGACAACAAAGATAATTTTATACTCGATATTTTCGGTTAATCGCTTTAAATTGATCAAATCGAAGAACAAATGGTGATGAGTATGGCGATTCTGACTATTTCTACAACAGCCTTTACAGATCAAAACCCCGGTACATCGGGTTTGCGAAAAAAAGTTAATGAGTTTCAAAAAACAAACTATGTAGAAAATTTTATCCAATCTATCTTCAATTCGGTTGGTGATATTTCGGGAAAATTATTGATTGTTGGCGGTGACGGGCGATTTTATAATCGTGAAGTTATTCAAAAGATTATCAAATTGGCTGCCGCCAACGGCGTTGGGCGCATAAAAGTCGGCCTGAATGGTATTCTATCCACACCGGCAGCGTCCCATCTTATTCGCAAATACAAAGCTTTTGGCGGCATTATTTTGTCGGCCAGTCATAATCCCGGTGGCCCGAATGGCGACTTTGGAATAAAGTACAATATTGCCAATGGGGGGCCTGCACCGGAAAAGGTCACAAAAGCCATCTTTGACGCATCAAAAAACATTACGTCCTATAAAATTGATGATTGTGACGATATCAATATTGATAAATTGGGAACGATTCATGTTGGCGACATGGTCGTCGAAGTCATTGACCCGGTTGTTGATTACGCCAATCTTATGGAAGAGTTGTTCGACTTTGACCTTATCCGCAAGGCAATTGCCGGTGGTTTGACATTTCGTTTTGACGCTATGCACGCGGTTACCGGCCCTTATGCCCACGAGATTTTTGAAAAACGCTTAGGCATGAAAAAGGGTACGGTTGTCAATGGCACACCGCTTCCCGATTTCGGCGGGCGCCACCCCGATCCAAACCTTGTCCATGCCCATGATCTTTATGAATTGATGATGTCGGAAGACGGGCCGGATCTTGGTGCGGCCTCTGATGGTGATGGCGACCGTAATATGATTATCGGATGGAAATGTTTTGTGACGCCATCGGATTCTCTTGCTATTATTTCTGCCAATGCAAAATTGGTAAAAGCCTATCGTAACGGAATAGTCGGCATTGCCCGTTCGATGCCGACAAGTGCAGCCGCCGATCACGTGGCCGAGAAACTTGGTCTTGCTATTTATGAAACACCAACGGGCTGGAAGTTTTTCGGCAATTTGCTTGATGCCGGAAAAGTAACGTTTTGTGGTGAGGAAAGCTTTGGTACAGGCTCCAACCATGTTCGTGAAAAAGATGGTTTATGGGCTATTCTTTTCTGGCTCAATCTTTTGGCGGTAACCGGCAAAAGTGTTAGCGAAATTGTTGAGCAACATTGGCAAATTTTTGGCCGCTCCTATTACACCCGGCACGATTATGAAGAGGTTGATGCCACAGCAGCAAAAACACTGATTGACGATTTGCGGGCGCGCCTTGGACAATTGCCGGGAACCGATGTTGCCGGTTTAACAATTCAAAAGGCTGACGATTTTTCGTATAAAGACCCGATTGACGGTTCGGTGAGCGAGCATCAGGGTATCCGTATCTTCTTTGAAGGTGGCGGACGTATTGTTTATCGACTTTCGGGCACCGGCACGTCAGGTGCGACAGTGCGCCTCTATATGGAACATTACGTGACCGATCCGCTAAAACAGGATGATGATACACAAGAAGCTTTAGCCGCACTTATTGTTGCCGCCGACGAGCTGGTGGATTTGAAGAAAAAGCTCAATCGCGATGCGCCGAGTGTTATTACATGAGCAAGAGCTAGCACAATAAATACCGCTCGCTTGAGAGAAAATACCAATAAGCCCCGATAAAACTTTATCGGGGCGTGTTTTTTGTGAGCAAAAGCACCAAGCAGGCTTATTACTTGGGATGAATCATATTTTCCGGTTTGACCAGACGATTATAATCTTCCTCAGAAACGCCAGCTTTCAAAGCCTCTTCGCGCAATGTTGTGCCATTTTTATGAGCCGTTTTGGCAATTTTTGCCGCTTTATCATAGCCGATAGCCGGAGCAAGCGCGGTCACCAGCATCAGCGATTTTTCCAGTAAATCATGAATGCGCGCTTCATTGGCTTTGATGCCTTTGACACAATGGTCGGCAAAAGAAACCATGCAATCAGACAAAATTTTGATCGATTGCAAAACATTATATGCGATAACCGGTTTATAGACATTCAGTTCAAAATGCCCCTGACTTGAGGCAACAGTGACTGTCGTTTCATTGCCAAAAACCTGACAGGCAACCATTGTCATGGCTTCACATTGGGTCGGATTGACTTTGCCCGGCATAATTGACGAACCGGGTTCATTTTCCGGCAAGCTCAATTCGCCAAGGCCACAACGCGGCCCGGATCCGAGCAGACGTATATCGTTGGCAATTTTAAATAGGTCAGTGGCAAGAGCGTTGAGGCTTCCATGGAAATTCGTTATTGCGCCGTGGCTTGCCAAAGCTTCAAACTTGTTGTCGGCAGTTTCAAAAGCAACTCCGGTAATATCGGTGACGGCTTCTACAAAATTCTTGTCAAAACCAATTGGCGCATTCAGTCCGGTACCAACGGCCGTTCCCCCTTGTGCCAGCTTCAGCACATCCTGTAAGGCAAATTCTATACGTTTGCGGTTATGTTCAAGTGCTGCGCGATAACCGGAAAATTCCTGCCCTAAAGTGACCGGCGTTGCATCCTGGGTGTGGGTGCGGCCGATTTTTATGATATTGGCAAACTCTTTTTCCTTGTCTTTGAGGGCAGCAGTCAAATGGTCGATTGCCGGAAAGAGTGTGTTAATCGTTTGCAGCGCGGCAGCGATATGAATGGCCGTCGGGAAGGAGTCATTGGAAGATTGGCTCATATTGACGTGATCATTGGGATGAACAGGTTTTTTTGACCCCATTTCGCCACCGAGCATTTCTATCGCCCGGTTGGAAATGACTTCATTGACGTTCATATTGGTTTGCGTGCCGGAACCAGTCTGCCAGACAACAAGTGGAAAATTGTCATCAAGTTTGCCATCGATGACTTCGTCTGCGGCGGCAATAATTGCTCTACCCAGCTCTGGCGATAACTTGTTGGCCTTCATATTTGCCATAGCTGCAGCTTTTTTGATAAGCCCCAACGCATGAATTAAAGCAAGTGGCTGTTTTTCTCCGCCGATTTTAAAATTGTGCAGGGAACGTTCTGTTTGCGCCCCCCAATAATGGTCGGACGGCACCTCGATTGGTCCAAATGTATCAGTTTCTGTACGGGTCTTTGCCATGATAAAACTCCTCTTTGGTTGGCATGACGATAGACCAAGACAGCCAATGAGGAAAGAGTATTAACGCGAATTGCAAATTTTTCTGGCGCTTTTAAACGGGCATTTTGTAGCATGAATGCCCGAAGGGCAAAGTAGCCAGGCAAAGGCGTTAACTATTCAAAAAAAGACGGATTGCAAAAAATAACAAGCATTTTTGGCAAAAGAAAAGCAACATACCGTTTGATAGAAACTTTACCGGCTTTTGCGACAAATTCTATGAGATTTGCATAAAAAACGGGCCCGAAGGCCCGTTCCAAAAGATTGTTTGCAGGCTAAAATTAGAAGTCCATACCACCCATGCCGCCACCGGGCATTGCTGGCATTGGAGATTCTTTCTTCGGAAGTTCGGCAATCATGGCTTCTGTTGTGATCAACAGGCCGGCGATTGATGCCGCATTCTGAAGAGCAGACCGGACAACTTTAACCGGATCAACAATGCCAAGATCAATCAGGTCACCATATTCGCCATTGGCAGTATTGTAACCAAAGGTTTCTTTCTTGTTTTCAAGAATTTTACCAACAACGATTGAAGCTTCATCGCCAGCATTTGTTGCGATCTGGCGGGCAGGAGCCTGCAAAGCGCGACGAACGATGTTGATACCGGCTTCCTGATCGGGATTGGCACCTTTTACGCTGATATCAGCGGCCGCACGTAGCAGTGCGGTACCACCACCGGCAACAATACCTTCTTCAACCGCGGCACGTGTTGCATTCAATGCATCATCAACACGGTCTTTTTTCTCTTTAACTTCAACTTCTGTTGCACCACCAACACGGATAACGGCAACACCGCCAGCCAATTTGGCCAGACGTTCTTGCAGTTTTTCACGGTCATAATCCGATGTTGTTTCTTCAATCTGGGCTTTGATCTGGTTGACGCGAGCATTTATTTCAGGCTTCTTGCCAGCACCATCGACAATCGTGGTGTTTTCTTTTGTAATCGTAACCTTCTTTGCCCGACCAAGCATATCAAGTGTAACATTTTCAAGCTTGATGCCGAGATCGTCCGAAATCACCTGACCGGATGTCAAAATGGCAATATCTTCCAACATTGCTTTACGGCGATCACCAAAGCCCGGAGCCTTGACAGCAGCAATCTTCAGGCCACCGCGCAACTTATTGACAACCAGAGTTGCCAAAGCTTCGCCTTCAACATCTTCGGCAATGATCAGCAAAGGCTTGCTCGACTGGACAACAGCTTCAAGAACAGGCAGCAAAGCTTGCAAATTTGAAAGCTTCTTTTCATGAATGAGAATGTAAGGGTCATCCAGATCGGCAACCATTTTTTCCGTATTGGTTACGAAATAAGGAGACAGATAACCACGGTCGAACTGCATGCCTTCGACAACTTCCAGTTCTGTCTCGGCAGTTTTTGCTTCTTCAACAGTGATAACACCTTCATTGCCGACTTTCTGCATGGCTTCGGCAATCATTTTGCCAATTTCGGTTTCGCCATTGGCAGAAATTGTTCCAACTTGTGCAACTTCAGCAGAAGTTTTAATTTTTTTCGCTTTTTTAACAAGGTTGTCAACGACTTCTTCAACGGCAGAATCAATACCGCGCTTCAAGTCCATCGGGTTCATGCCAGCAGCAACAGCTTTTGCGCCTTCTTGAACAATCGCTTGACCCAAAACAGTTGCAGTTGTGGTACCATCGCCAGCAACATCATTGGTTTTGGAAGCAACTTCGCGCAACATCTGTGCGCCCATATTTTCAAACTTGTCTTCCAGTTCAATTTCTTTGGCAACCGAAACACCATCCTTGGTAATTCTCGGTGCACCGAAAGATTTGTCAATAACAACGTTACGACCCTTTGGACCCAGTGTTACTTTTACAGCATTAGCGAGGATATCAACACCACGCAACATACGCTCGCGCGCTTCACGGCCAAATATAACTTCTTTTGCAGCCATTTAATTTCTCCTTGGGAATTATCCCGGAATTGTTTGTTAGATTTACGGGAAAATGGCTATCAGCCGAGTACACCCATAATATCGGATTCTTTCATGATGAGAACGTCTTCACCATCAAGCTTGACTTCAGTCCCCGACCACTTGCCGAACAGGACACGATCACCAGCCTTGACATCAAGCGCAATAAGTTTGCCATTTTCATCGCGTGCGCCCGGGCCGACAGCGATAACTTCGCCTTCTTGCGGCTTTTCTTTAGCTGTATCAGGGATAATGATACCACCGGCGGTTTTTTCTTCGGATTCAACCCGACGAACGACTACTCGATCGTGTAATGGGCGGAATTTGGTTTTTGCCATGTTTTGAACCTTCAAATTGTTTAACTCTAATTAAACTCGTCTTTTGAGGATTTTATTTCCCTCAATTAGCACTCTCACCGTTTGAGTGCTAACTCACCAGAACAGATAAAAATTACCCTAGATAATGTCAAGGAGGAGACCGGATTTTTTTCTGGATATCTCATCAGTGTATTATGACAGGCAGTTAACAGTCGCCATCGGCTATTTTTATTTCAGTGCTTGTTCGTTGAGCCAGCATAAAGGTATGATTGAAATCGAAATTTTCTTTTTGGTACAAATCAACGTTAATAATGAATGAATATTCAATATGTTAACTATTTGATGAACAGAAAGTTCCGGTTTTTTAATCTGGACTTATCGACTTTTGGCAAATGGACAGTTCTGACAAAGTGAAGAGGATTTTTTAAAAAGGCAAAAGTACAATCAACAAATCGTGTCCGATAGCCAAGGGCAACACTTGTTCAATGACGATTTATTCACAGCCAAAAGCGGGTTTTTTGCCCATGATGCCAAATGTCAGGACGGATATTCTTCAACGCCTGAAACTTCGGGAACAAAATGACGAAGAAGATTTTCAATGCCATGTTTCAAAGTAGCCGTTGATGCCGGACATCCCGAACATGCACCACGCATATTGAGATAGACGATGCCCTGTTCAAAACCACGAAAGGTGATATCACCGCCATCATTGGCAACAGCAGGACGCACACGTGTTTCAATAAGTTCTTTGATTGTCTCGACGATTTCTTTGTCGTCTTCGGAAAAGAACTCTTCTCCCACCGGCAGGTCGTGAATATCGCTCGCCGGCAACGCCATAACCGGACTATTGGACATAAAATGTTCCATTATAGTTCCCAAAATTGCCGGTTTAAGATGCTGCCATTCGCTGTCGTTTTTTGTTATCGTGATAAAATCATAGCCAAAAAACACCCCTTTTACTCCGGGAATCGTGAAAAGTTTGGCGGCTAACGGCGAACGTTGCGATGCGTCTTCTCTATCACGAAATTCAGCAACACCTTCTTCCAAAACAACGCGTCCGGGAAGAAATTTGAGTGTTGCAGGATTTGGCGTGGTTTCTGTCTGGATAAACATTTAAGTACCTTTTTTAAATCAAGACGTGCACGATGCTGGTCACGGCATTGATGATAATATGCGGCTTTAAAGGGCAAAATTTCAAGAGGCAACTTGCATACCGTGATAGATGCAATGACAACTTCGCTTGTATTAGACCGACGAATATAGCGATATTTTTTGCAGAAAACTTCAGGCGACAGAATCAAGGTCTTCTTCGTTAAGGCCATCGGGTATGATCGTAACCGGAATCGGAAAAGCACTTCCCTTGGCCGCAATTGACTGGACAAGAGGGCCAGGACCTTCTGCTCCTGCACCTGCTGCCAATACCAGAACAGCAATATCTTGATCGCTATCAATAAGTTTTACGATTTCGCCCGCTTTTTGTCCCTCACATACGATGACTTCAGCTTCTATGCCCAAATTGTTTCGCACGTTGCCTGAAATATCCGATAGGGTTTGCCGAGCCTGTTCTTGCGCTTCGGCACGCATAATGTCGCTTACACCGAGAAAATGCTGAAATTCGGAACTGTCAATGACGTAAAGGAGAACAAGTGTGCCCCCAGTATTTTTTGCCCGTCGTGATGCATAGGCTACGGCACGGCGGCATTCGGGTGTTTCATCAATAATAGCAAGAAATTTTCGTTTATGGCCGCTTTGCCGGCTTAATCTTTTTGTTAACATGGTTTTTCATCCATGAGATTTAAGAGTAAAAGGAACAAGTTGAATGTGACACATAAGACCTTCGGGAGCATAGTCGATTTCGACATGATTGTGCACATCATAACTTAAACTTCGTTCAATAAGGGTCGAACCAAAACCTTTTTTATGGTCAGGGGAGATTTGTGGTCCACCCCGTTCAAGCCACGTAAGGTCGATGACACCCTCTTTATTTATTATCCAATCAAGCGAAACTTTTCCGTCGGGAACCGATAATGCACCATATTTCATAGCGTTTGTCATCAGCTCGTGTAAAGTCAGAGCCAGCGCCAGTGCCGCTTTTTCCGAAATATCAACTTTGGGGCCATGAATTTTGATATTTCCGTATGTTTCCATGGCAACCGACATGGTATTTTCGATAAGTACCTTAAGGTCGCTTTTTTTACCCGAGTCATCTTTTAATGTGCTTTGCGCTTCGGCGATTGCGCGCAAGCGCTCTGCGACCTTGCGGGTGGCACTTTCAACATCTTTGCTGCTGCGCAATGTCTGGGTTACAACCGAATTTACCATCGCCAATATGTTTTTAACGCGATGGGCGGATTCTCCGGCTAAAATGTGTAACCGGTTTTCAAAATTGATACGCTCTGTTATGTCAATTCCTTGAACATAAATGCCGATAACCTCGCCATTATGGTTTTTTATCGGTTGGTGAATAAAATCAATATAATAAAGAACCGGCTCCTCATCACCGGGGCGTTCGATCAAAAGGGGCACACTCGCACCACGAAACGGCTCTTTCGTTTCCCAGACCTGATCAAGAAGAGCAATAAATCCCTGTCGTGGGATTTCCGGCATCGCTTCGGCAACAGTACGGCCAATAAGCTCGCGTTTGCCGACAAGTTCCATAAAAGCATTATTGACAAGGTAAAAACGGTGGTCACGATTAAGCAAAACAATGACAAAACCCGGTGCCTGCTGAACAAGATCACGTAAAAAATCTATTTCCGCAATAAATAACGACCGTTCACTATCGCAAGTATTTTTTGTTACACCGGCATTTTCTGTTGTTTGTGATGAAAACCGCACACATTATTCCAATCAATAATTGTTCTTATCATCAAATTTAGTGCAATTCGTTTATTGTGCAAACTTTTTTATAAAAAAGTCATATAAGCGCCGTTTTATCGCGGCGCTTGAAAAAAGCCAGAAATGTAAGCTTATTTTTGAAGAAAACCAACGATATCGCGGACATGTTTCATCGTCTCTTCAGCAAGAATTCCTGCGCGTTCTCCGCCTTCCTGCAAAACCTGATCAATATAGGCAGGGTCGCCATTAAGACGGCGCAAGTTTTCTGTTACCGGTGACAGTTTGCTGACGGCCAAGTCGGCAAGGGCGGGCTTGAACTCGGAAAACTGTTTGCCGGCAAATTCGCTTATCACTGTCTGTTTATCGTTTCCCGAAAGTGCTGCATAAATACCGACAAGGTTATCGGCTTCAGGTCGCGCCTTCAATTCGTCAACCGTTTCGGGTAGCGGCTCGGAATCGGTTTTTGCCTTGCGAATTTTTTTGGATATGTCGTCGGCTGTATCAATCAGGTTGATACGTGATAGATCGGAAGGATCGGATTTTGACATTTTTTTTGTCCCGTCGCGCAATGACATTACACGTGTGGCCGCACCGCCAAACAAGCCTTCGGCCATCGGGAAAAAGCCGTTGACTGTTTCATCGCCCACCTGCATTTCCACTCCGAGGCCGAGTTCGGCAATCCGCGCCGAATAGTCGTTGTTGAATTTCTGGGCAATATCGCGGGTAAGCTCGATATGTTGCTTCTGGTCTTCGCCAACAGGAACATGTGTCGCCCGATAAACCAGAATGTCAGCCGCCATCAGACTTGGGTAGGCAAATAGCCCGAGTGAAGCATTTTCGCGGTCTTTACCTGCTTTATCTTTAAACTGTGTCATGCGGTTCATCCAGCCAATGCGGGCTACACAATTAAATACCCATGCAAGCTCGGCATGTTGGTGGACACGCGACTGGTTGAACACGATATGACGCTTTGGATCAATACCTGCAGCAAGGAAAGCAGCGGTTACCTCGCGCGTCGAGCGGATAAGATCATGCGGATCGGGATTGACCGTCAAGGCATGCATGTCCACCACACAATAGATGCAATCATAATCATTTTGCAGTTCGACCCAACGCTTGATGGCACCAAGATAATTTCCGAGATGAAGATTTCCGGTTGCTTGAACTCCAGAAAAAACGCGGGGTTTGAATGTGCTCATCGTAGATATTCCAATCTTAAAACTGAATTACGCCGGGTTGTGGCAAAGCTCCTCATCGAAAGCAAGATAAAAGATTTATCGTTTGCGCAGCAATCCCCTTTTTATAAACGATACACTTGTTGCACCAAAAAGAAAGGCCAGCGCGAAATAAAGGATGACTGCACCAATGATCAGGCCGCTGACACTGAAAGCACGATAAGATAACGGGGCTTTAGATGATAAAGGAAAAGCAAGCCATAAAACGGCGTAATGCAAGGCGATTGCCATGATGATGGTGGCCAGTAAAATGCGTGGAATACGTTTGATGAGAAGAAAATCGCGTGCCCATTGACGGCGCTTGACAAGTGTAAAAAACAATAAAATGGCATTGATCCATCCCGCAGTAATTTCGGCAATTGCAATGCCACGTGCTGATAATATCGGAAAAAGTGTCAACGCAAGTGTAACATTAACGGCTACCGAAATACCGGCAAAAATCATTGGTGTTTTGGTGTCTTCACGAGCGAAAAAACCCGGTATGAATGCTTTTATCAAAACAAAAGCGGGAAGACCCAAGCCGTAAATTCCCAAAATGCCGGCAACAATGGTTGTCGAATTTGCCGAAAAATGTCCCCGTTCAAATAATAACCGGACAATCGGTTCCGACATAACCAAAAAAGCTGCTGCTGCCGGCAGCGTCAAAAGTAGCGTGAATTCGACTGAACGATTTTGTAAATTATCTGCCTCTTTTTGATTGCCGCTGCGCAAAGCGCGCGATAATTCCGGCAACAACACGGTAGCAACAGCAATACCGACAACTCCCAATGGCAGCTGATAGAGACGATCGGCATAGACGAGTGATGAAACAGCACCGGATTCACCGGAAGCGATATTGGTGTTGATTAACAGGTTTATCTGGGTAATACCGCCGGTAATTGCCGCCGGCAGGGCAAGCCATAACAGCCGGCGGACATTATTGGTAAATCGGGGAAGCCGAAAACCGATCTTCATTCCGGCATTGGCAACAGCAATCCAGACAATAATTAATTGCACAACGCCTGCGGCCATTACCCCCCAGGAAAGATAAATACCGACATGCCAAGGGTCGAGTTTATATAAAAAAGCGTAAAAGAGCACACCAATCAAAATAATATTCAAAAAAACAGGGGCAATCGCGGCAGCAAAATAACGGTGGAGCGAATTGAGCATTCCGCCCATCATCGCAGCAAGAGACATGCAGGCAAGATAGGGAAACATAATAACGGCAAAACGCACAGTGGCATTAAATTTCATCGCATCATCGCTAAAACCGGGTGCAATGACATAATGCACCAGAAATGGCATGGAAAGCTCCATGACAATGGTGATAATAAGAAGAACTGAAAAAAGAACGCCAAAGACTTCTTCGGAAAAACGCCTTGCGCTTTCAATGCCGTCTTCTTCTATCTGCTTGGCAAATAGTGGTACAAAAGCCGAATTGAATGCGCCTTCGGCAAAAAGGCGGCGAAATGTATTTGGAAAACGGAATGCCGCATTAAAAGCGTCGGCAACCGGCCCGGTGCCAACGGCTGCGGCCATCAGCATCTCGCGGACAAAGCCAAAAAGGCGGCTCATTAATGTGCCCGATGCAACGGTTGCGAATTGTTTGATAAGGCTCATATTCTTTTTGTATTTTCTTTTATCGCGTTTTCCACTGTATCGGCCTCGATAAGGCTAAGAAGCTTGCGGCGTATGTTGGCCTGTTTTTGCGGGTTGACAATCTTGTGGCGGAATAGGTCGTTTACGTAAAAACTGTCAATCACTTTTTCCCCGAAGGTGGTAATATGCGCCGAGGCAATGTCAAGAGAAAGATCGGAAAGAGTTTTGGTAATTTTGAAAAGTAGACCGGGCCTATCCAATCCCTCAATTTCGATAACGGTGAATTTGTCCGACAAAGTATTGTTGATATCGACATTTGGCGTTACATCGAACGCTTTTTCAGTATGCCGGGTTTTTGTACGCCGGGCAATAACCTCGGGAAGGCGGATTGTGCCTTTTATGGCATCTTCAATCATTCGTCCGACACGGTTGGCGCGACGTTTTTCATCATCATCAAGTTCGAATTCGCGGCTGATAAGAATAATATCGAGGGCACGACCATCTGTTGTGGTAAAAATCTGCGCATCAACAATATTACCGCCTGCCGCAGCACAAGCACCCGTCACAATAGATAAGACACGCGGATGGTCGGGGGCAAGAATAGTCAGTTCAGTCACGCCTTCAAAATGGTGAATTTCAACCATTGTCGCAAGCGGTGTCTGCTGCCTGTCGGCATCTCTTATGAAATTGGCATGTCTGATCTGCTCTTCAGGTGAAACAGTCAGCCAATAATTGGGATAATGCAGACCAAGATAATGTTGTTTTTGCGTGTCGTCCCAGTCTTTGAGCGCATCATAAAGGCGCTCTTTAGAAGCATTGATGCGGTCTGTGCGCGGAACTTGTGAAAAACCACCAGTCAAAACCAGCTCGGTTTCGTGATAAAGAGTGCGCAGCAATTGTCCCTTCCAGCCATTCCAAACGCCCGGGCCAACACCTTTAATGTCACAGATTGTCAGCACGAGCAGGAGTTTTAGCCGGTCGGTTGTTTGCACGACATTGGCAAAATCTTCGATTGTTTTGCGGTCGTTAAGGTCACGTGATTGGGCGACGATGCTCATCGTCAGATGTTCTTTAATAAGCCAGGCAACAAGTTCGCTATCAGCGCGCGACAAACCGAAACGCGGACACAGTTTGCGTGCTATTTTTGCACCGGCTATCGAATGGTCTTCGGGGCGGCCTTTGGCAATGTCGTGTAAAAATAGCGCGACATAGACAATGGTGCGTTCTTTCTTGAAAGTTGGCATAATCTCGGTTGCAAGTGGATGATCCTGATAGACTTTGCCGTGATCTATCTCACTAAGACAGGCAATGCAGCGCAACAAATGTTCGTCGACCGTATAATGATGATACATATTGAACTGCATCATTGCGACGATCTTGCCGAAATCCGGAATGAATTTTCCTAAAACACCCGATTCATTCATACGTCTCAATATCAAAGACGGATTACGTGGTGATGTCAGAATTGCTAAAAAGAGGCGGTTTGCTTCCTTGTTTTCACGAATGGCCGGGGTGATGAGTTTGAGCGAGCGTGAAGCTTCCTGTACGGCATGGGGGTGGCATTCCAGTCCATGAATATCGGACAAATAAAACAAACGGATAAGATTGACAGGATCACGGGTAAAAACCTCATCATCGTCAATATTGATGCGCTGGGTATCAATGACAAATCCCGGACTACCGGCAATTTTTTTCTTGCGGCGCGAAAATGTCAAAAACACGCGGTTTAGACCGGGAACAGGTTTTGCATATTCTTCTTCCAATGCGGCTGATACAATGCGGGTTAAGTCACCAACCTGTTTGGCAACAAGAAAATAATGCTTCATAAAACGTTCGACATCTTCCATGCCAGGGTGTGCGGTATAGCCGAGCCGATGGGCAATATCGCGCTGAATGTCAAAGGATAATCTCTCCTGTGCTTTGCCGGTCAGAAAATGCATGTGACATCTGACCGCCCATAAGAAATCGTCAGCTTTTTTGAATGTATTGAGTTCGGACTTCGATAATACTCCTAAAGTTACGAGTTTATCCGTTGTCGAAATTCGATAGTGATATTTTGCAATCCACAGCAGCGTCTGCAGATCGCGTTGGCCACCTTTGCTTTCCTTGACATTCGGTTCGACGAGATATCGTGTTTCGCCGGCCTTTTTGTGGCGCATGTCACGTTCAATAAGCTTGGCCCGAATGAAAGCTGGAGAGGTTCCTTTTATAACCTCGTTTTCAAAGCGACGCATCATTTCTTCAAAAAGTTGTCGATTGCCAATTAAAAAACGGGCTTCAAGCAGTGCTGTGCGCGCTGTCATATCTTCATTGGCCATACGGATTGAATCGTCAATATTGCGCGTCGCATGCCCCACTTTAAGGCCTACATCCCATAACATATAAAGAATGTATTCCATGACCTGTTCACCCCATGGCGTCTGTTTCCACGGAAGAAGGAAATGAAGATCAATATCGGAGTGTGGTGCAAGTGTGCCACGGCCATAGCCGCCGACTGCAATAAGCGCAATACGTTCGCCGCTTGACGGATTGGGCAAGGAATAGATTTTATCAACAACAAAGCGATAAAGTGTTGTGATTATTGTGTCGACAAGCAGGCTCAAACGTCGTGCACACTGTTTTCCTTTACCGTTTCTCTGAAGAATTATTTCTGCTTTTTTCTGACCGCTAGCAAGCGTGTTTTTTATAAGAGCTACGATTTTTGGGCGTATTTTCAAACCGATATCGGCACCTTGTTCGTTCTCTATGAGTTCTTCCAACTGTTTACGAAGAGCTTTTTCTTCAATCGGAACAAGATTTTTTAATGAAGCACTCATAATAGCCAATCTTTTTAATGTTAAGTTACCGACAGTACATTTTAAATCTAAACTATATTCCAAGTTCATGGAATAGACTATATTCGCTCAATGTCAGAAAAGGGATGACATCAGCTCTATGTTGGGGTAGGTGTTTAATCATCAATTCAAATCAAGCATGGATAGAAGATGGACGAGCTTGAAAAATTAGACGCGATTATCGGCAGATATGATGCTGTCTTTTGTGATGTTTGGGGCGTTATACACAATGGTATCCATGCGTTTGGCGGGGCTTTGTCGGCATTAAAAGAAGTAAAACAAGCGGGCAAAGCAGTCATTCTTATTACCAATTCCCCCCGTCCCCGTCAGGGCGTAATTTCCCAGTTGGCTGGTTTCGACATCGGTTCGGATGTCTACGACGGCGTTGTTACCTCCGGCGATGTAACACGCTATCTTATCAAAGAGGCACCACGAAAAATTTTTCACATCGGGCCGGAGCGCGATTATCTTTTGTTCGAGGGGCTTGATATTGAACTTGTCGAGGAGTTCGAGGCGCAGTGCATTGTTTGTACGGGGCTTTTTGATGATGAAACAGAAACACCCGACGATTATCGCGAAATTCTACAAAGGTTGAGATCGCGGAATTTACCTTTTATCTGTGCCAACCCGGATATTATTGTCCATCATGGAGACAAGGAATTGTGGTGCGCGGGCGCACTGGCGCGCATTTATGCACAATTGGGGGGGCGCACATTGATTTCTGGCAAGCCCCACCGCCCGATCTATGACTTGGCAATGAAAAAACTTGACGAAAAAAAGAGCCACGTTTCAAAAAGCCGTATTCTCGCTATCGGTGACGGGATATTGACAGATATGAAAGGCGGGCAACAATACGGCCTTGATACACTTTATATTTCCGGTGGCATTCATCAAGGTGAATACGCAAAAAACGGGTTAGTCAATCAAGAGTTGCTGTTAGAATTTCTTGATAAATATGGCAGCCATCCTGTAGCCACGATGTGGGCACTTAAATGACCGGAAAATTTGTGCGTTTATCTGATCTTTCGTCCTTTCCGGAAGAATATAAAAAAGGCGTCGTCGCAATCGGTAATTTTGATGGCGTCCATCGTGGTCATCAAGCAGTTTTACAATGTGCTCTTGATGCAGCTCATAAAAAAAATAAACCGGCGATTGTTTATACTTTTGAACCGCATCCGAAAAGTTTTTTTAAACCGCAATCGCCCGTTGACCGTTTAACCCCGGCGGCAGAAAAAGCAAAATTATTCGAGCTACTCGGTTTTGATGCGGTTGTTGAACAACAATTTGATGCCCAATTTGCAAGCCTGAGTGCCGAACAGTTTGTAAACCGGATTATATATGATAGTTTTGCCGCGTCGGCCATTGTTACCGGAAGCGATTTTCATTTTGGCCAGCAACGCGCCGGTAATCCGGAATATTTGGTACAATGTGGCGAGAAACTCGGGTTTAATGTTATTATGGTTCAACCGTTTTGCGACGAAAATGGCATGGTGATTTCTTCAAGTCGTATCCGGAATCTTTTAAAACAAGGTGATGTAGAACAGGCAAGTGGGCTTTTGGGCTACCGCTACACGGTAAGATCGAAGGTTATTCATGGTTCCCGGTTAGGGCGGACTTTGGGTTTTCCAACAGCCAATATGATGCTTGCCAAAGAAACAGGATTGGCTTTGGGAATTTATGCGGTTCGCTTTAGACGAAATAACGGTAAACTCTATGACGGCGTTGCCAGCTTTGGAAAACGGCCAACAATTGAAGGTAATGGTGCACCGCTTCTTGAAACATTTCTATTTTCTTTTGACGATAATTTATATGACGAAATGGCGGATGTGTCATTTTATTGCCATTTGCGCAGTGAAAAGAAATTTGACGGACTTGTGCCCTTGATAAAGCAGATGAACCGCGATAAGGAACAGGCGGAAAAAGCTTTAAAAACAGTGCGGCCCTTATCTATACTTGATAAAAATTTTACATTTACCAATCAGTAACTAAAGATCGACAACAATGACGTGAGAGCTTGGTTTTAATATATTCTTAAAAACTTGAATCAATATTTATAAGCACTAATTTTGCAAAGGATTAGTGGAGAGCGGAACGAAGCAGCCGGTTTGCCAGAATGTTTGGAGTGTTTTTGTGTCTAATTTTGTAATGAAACTGGTAATTTGCAGTGTGAGCGGTCTTTCAACGTTTATGGTAACGACAGCCGGTGCAGAAGAGCTTTATGACTACAAGACGGGCACAGTCTCGAATGTTTCGTCTCAACAGCGTTACTCGGATGACAACAATTATCAATCAAGCACCGCGAAAAAGAAACATTTTTATAGCGGTAACTGGTCTTTAACCCTTGGGGCTTCGGTTTATGAGGCGCCAAAATTCGAGGGTGACGACACCTATGATATTGCCGTCGATCCAATTATATCAATCGGGAAAAGTGGCGCGGATAACCGTTTTTCATCGCGCAATGACAATATGTCTTTTGCTCTTCTGGAACGGAGTCTTATCAGGCTCGGGATCGTCGGAAAAATATTGCAGGAACGCGATAGCGATACATCCAGCGATCTCAAAGGTTTGAAACGGGTAAAATGGGGTGGTGAAATTGGCGGCTTTGCCGAAATTTATCCGACTGATTGGCTGCGTGGCCGAGCCGAGCTTCGTCAAGGAATACGCAGCCATAACGGTGTAACCTCCGACATTGCAGTTGATGCCTTTCAAAATCTGACACCGACGGTGCAGGTTTCCGGCGGGCCGCGTGCTTTTTACGGAACAAAAGACTATTTCAAAACCTATTATGGTGTTGATGGCGATGAATCCCGTCGTTCGGGATTGCGTGAATTTCATCCCGACAGTGGTTGGGGAGCATTGGGGGCTGGCGGAGCAATTACATGGAAGGCAACCAACAAGATCACCACCAGTGTTTTCGGCGAATATAAACGTCTTACTGGTGATGCCGGAGATTCTTCGTTGGTTTCCCAACGTGGTGACAAAAACCAGTTTACGATGGGGCTTTCAGCCTCTTACCGGTTCGATATTTCTTTGAAATAAAATCTGTTCGGGCTTTATAAGCCGATAATTGCTCGATGGCAATTCGACTGTCACAAGATATTATCGGCGTTTATCAAACGCTGTTGACCATCTTAGGATACCGTCGACGGTTATAAGGCATTATTGACTGTCAGAAAAAGAATTCAAAGCCAGAATTGCGCTGTTGTTTTCCATCAAATTTGAAAACTCGCCAATAAAAACAGATGATATCAAGGCAATAGCGCAAAGTGTAACGACGATGACAAGTAAGTACTCGAATACCCCGTAAACAAAATGCGTCCGTCTTGTATAAGTGGTTAGCTGTAACGCATCCGAACTCCGCTTAAGCACTATTTCTGCACCTTTCAATGGAAGTAAACTATTTTCACTTATGTCTCATATGAGAGCAATAACGAATTCTAATTCCGAAAGATTGCCGGGGCTTTACGATTTATGGTAAAAAAAACGATAAAGGCGCTTCACTTAAAATAATTGTGAAGTTTTCCCCTTAGTCATGATTTTGACTGTTATCAAAAAGAGTCTACTTATAAGCTGGAAATATCAATTAAGTTTATAGAGGAAAAAATGGAAAAAAAATTTGAAGTAGCTATTTTGCTCGGTAGTTTGCGCAAAGAATCCTACAGCAGAAAACTTGGTAAAGCATTCATTGCTTTAGCGCCCAATAATTTATCGTTAAATTTTATCGAGATCGGTGATCTTCCTCTTTATAACGAAGATCTCGAAACGGATACGCCGCCTTCAACATGGACAGAATTCAGAAATAAACTGAAAAAAGTCGATGCGGTCATGTTTATTACTCCCGAATATAACCGATCTATTCCGGCAGTTATAAAAAATGCCATTGATGTTGGTTCGCGACCATATGGAAAAGGTGTATGGAATGGCAAGCCGGCTGCTGTCATTTCTATTTCACAAGGTGCAATTGGTGGCTTTGGTGCAAATCAACAATTGCGTCAGGCACTGATTTTCGGTGATATGCCGACCATGCAACAACCGGAAGCCTATATTGGCAATATCCAGAATTTGTTGACGCAAGACGGCAAGCCGGCCAATGAAAGTACGGCTAAATTTTTTAAAACTATTCTCGAATCTTTTGAAAAATGGGTTATGAGACTTCTGGTTTAAAATAATACAGAATAAGTATAATCGTATATAAATAATTTAAAAAAGAGAGTTATTGTTAATTTAAAGAAAAAATCACACCGGCGCGATAAGACCGGTGTGTATTTTTGTGAAAAAAGTGACAAAAAATAACCTTTTTCCTTTGTATTGTTTATTTTTATCCTTAGATCTATAAGGTACATTGGGAGCGGTGAAATGGATCATATAAATAGTTTAATGGAATGGCAGCCATATCAACTTATTGGTGCGGGTTTGTTGGTAATTGTTATCAATTGTTCATTGGGATTTTCTTTGTGGAAGTCTCTTTCAGAATCACAATGGACACCATTCTGGCATGTTGCGTCATTGCTGACAGGTGTTGGTGCGTTCGCTCTTGCCTTTGCTTTAAGCCGTTTGAAGGTGGTTGAGCCACTTGTCAATTTTTCTTTGGTGTTGCTGTTGCTAGGAGTTGTTATGACGGTTTGCGGTGTTATTTCCGACCTTATCCATCGTTTGAGGCTTTATCGTGATATGCAAAATAATTGAGTTTTCAACAACGCGCATAATGTTTAATGATCGCACATTTTATCATGGAAGACGGGGACAATTTATCCGATCGAATTCTGTTTGATAAAATGCAATAACTTTGTGTCGGCCGGGGCGAGCGCGCGAGCAGCACAGTTTTATTTACAATAAACCTGTCAAAAAGTGCGAATTCCAGAATTTCCGTTTATGGCGTTTACAAGCTCAGATTTTTAGCGAATTTGTCCTGCGCCTTTCTTGTTTGATGGTTTGTTGTGGCTGCTATATTGTTTTGAATTTGGCGCGTTTGCCGTCAAAATAATGATTTTTGCAACGAATTTTTGGTAAGGTTATTTTTTCGCAAGGTTGTAAAGCATCGCCGCGCGATCCCCGGATTTGCAATATGCCACAACCGGCTGTGGACACTTTTTCAATGCGTCCGCCATATTACGGATGCTTTCAGCCTCGATATGGGGCGGGGTGACAGGAATATAACACGTTTTTATGCCGTATTTTTCAGCGCGCTTTTCAATTGTGCTAAAGGAAGGTTGATTTTGTTCTTCACCATCTGGCCGGTTACAAATAATTGTCTTAAATCCAGCTTTTGCAAGGTCATCTACGGCATTTTCCGTTATCTGACGGCAGACAAATACGTCTTTATCTATTTTGGTTAGCTGCATAGAATATCCACTTTTCACGAAAAATCGTTTTAGATCTCGAAAATATTCTGTAAAACGATCCTTGGCAACAAAATCTGTAACTTATAAAATAGCAAATTGGTCGGGAAAAATTTGAAAAACAAATGTCCAGAACGTTGATGACTGGTTTTTGCACCAACATAGGTAGTTGTCGTCGCGTGTTTGGTTGCTGATGATTGGTAAAATGACAGTCTGTAAAAAAATATTGTTGCGGGAAAATGAGATAATACCATCGCCGGTGGATAAAGTATCGGTTGATGTCGTTTTTGCCAATAGTCGGCAAAGCAAAGAAATATCAAAAATTGTTGCTGAAGAAACGCCGGTTGCTCTTTCATATGACGGAACAACCCAGGCTGTGTTGATGGCGTCGCCCGATGATCTGGAAGATTTTGCCTATGGTTTTAGTCTTACGGAAGAATTTATATTGGATCCGGGAGAAATAGAAAATATTGACATTGTGGCACTACCGCGTGGCATTGATGTCCAGATATCATTATGCGCTGATCGCCGTGAAGCCTTTCGCAAGCGCCGTCGCGCGATGACAGGTCCGGTTGGATGTGGTCTTTGCGGAATAGAATCAATTGATTCGGCAATGCGTGATATTGCGGAAATACAGCGCTCGGATGTCGCCTTTGAATCGGATGAAATTTTTGCTGCTGCCCGTCAAATTTGTCAAAAGCAACCGCTCTATAATATGACCCATGCGATTCATGCTGCGGCTTTTTTCGATAAATATAGCGGGATGACATCAGTTCGCGAAGATATCGGGCGGCACAATGCGCTTGATAAACTCTGCGGTCACTTATTTCGTAACCATATTGCGGTTGATACTGGTTTTATCGTCATTACCAGCCGTCTTTCTATGGAAATAGTACAAAAAGCAGCGATTTTGGGTGTTTCAACCGTGGTTGCAATCTCGGCAGCAACTGCCGAAGCAATCCGCATCGGTAAAAAAGCCAACATGACACTTATTGGCCGTACACGCGAAAAAGATTTTGAAATTTATTGCGGCAAAGAGTGGATTCGATAATCCACAATAGTCGCAAATAAGCTCGCATTCGCAAATGCTAAAGCTAGACATGCCAAGCAAAATAAGCACACAACTTCATTTGTGTGAACCGTCAAATTTTAGTTCAACCCCATAACAGCAAATGCGATAGCAACATTTGTGCTAACAATCATCATGGAATAAAACACAGCGATTTTCATCATATCAGTCATCATCATACCTCGAATATTTCTGTCTATCACGATACATTACAACACGTAACATAACAATGTGTTACAATTCAGGCAACCGCATAAAGTTTCATTTTTTTTTTAAAAAAACAGATTTTTTATGATTTTCCGGCTTTTACAGGCAAATTTGGCCAACTAGTTTTCGTGTTCACTGCGTTTTATGTCACCTTTAGGCCATACCGGTTACTTTTTTGTAAATTTCATGACTATAGAAAAACTGCTCACCACCTTCGCGCAAGGTTCGTTTTCTATTTTATCCAACGACTAAAAGGCTGGAAGAATTGTGTGCATTTTCTTCCGCTTTTCCGATGTAAGGAGAACAGCGTGCAGCAAAGTGCGGTAACCCCGATTGGTACAAGCAGTAGGTTTTCCGGTAGCGATATTGGTTTTGCTGCCGGTATTGTCATTATATTGACAGTTTTGTTCCTGCCTGTTCCGCCATTTATTCTTGATATGGGGCTGTCATTTTCGATAGCTTTTTCAGTTTTGATTTTGATGGTGGCATTGTGGATTCAAAGACCGCTTGATTTTTCGGCTTTTCCCACTGTGTTGCTGATAGCCACGATGTTGCGCCTGTCGCTCAATATTGCCACGACCCGTGTTATCCTTACCCATGGCGGTGAGGGCTATACTGCAGCCGGACACGTTATTCACGGCTTTTCACAATTTGTGATGGGTGGTGATTTTGTTATTGGTTTGGTCGTCTTTGCTATTTTGATTATTGTTAACTTTCTGGTTATTACAAAAGGTGCAACGCGTATCGCAGAAGTTGGTGCGCGTTTTACATTGGATGCAATTCCTGGTAAACAAATGGCAATTGATGCCGACCTTTCATCGGGCTTGATTGATGAAAAGCAGGCTCAACATCGCCGTCGTGAACTGGAAGAAGAAAGTTCATTTTTCGGTTCAATGGATGGTGCATCGAAGTTTGTTCGCGGTGATGCCATTGCCGGTCTGATTATTACCGTTGTCAATATATTTGGTGGAATTGTCATTGGTGTGACGCGCCACGGTATGGATGTTTCCCAGGCAGCCGATGTTTTTACAAAATTATCGGTTGGTGATGGTCTGGTTACACAGATACCGGCTCTTATTGTGTCTCTTGCTGCCGGTTTGCTTGTTTCCAAAGGCGGCACACGCGGTTCGACGGAGAAAGCTGTTTTTGGCCAATTGGGTGGCTATCCGAAAGCTCTTTTTGTGGCATCGGCTTTGCTCGTTATTTTGGGGCTTATGCCCGGTTTACCTGCATTTCCGTTCTTGTCCATTGCAGCAATCCTGGCTGGTGTCGGCATTTCAATTCCGCGCCGGTTGCAACGCGAAGCCGCACAACAGCAAGCTTTGCAAGCACAGGCTGACGAGATTGCGCAAAGAGAGGAAAGCCAGTCGGTTAAAGCTTCACTTGAAAAACCGGCAATCGAATTGACCTTGGGCAAACAATTATCGACACGGTTGATGCCGCATCAGGTCGAGATTGCTACGCGTGTTGCTAAAATGCGTCGCAAATTTGCCTCTGAATTCGGCTTTGTCATACCCGAGATTCAGATTACCGATGATTATAAAACTCCGACAAAGTCCTATCAAATCAAATTGCATGGAACAGTGGTCGCCTCTTACGAAGTACGCATTGGTGATGTTCTGGTTATGCTGGGTGAAAGACCGGCACCAAATCTTCCGGGTGAAGAAGTGCGTGAACCGGCATTTGGCATGCGTGCTTTTGCCACTTCCGATACATTCCGTTCGGAACTGGCGCGTGAAGGATATATGGCGGTCGATAATCTTTCTGTTTTGCTTACCCATTTGAGCGAGGTTTTACGCAACAATCTGGCGCAATTGCTTTCCTATAAGGATATGCGCGTTTTGCTGGAACGTCTGGGGCCTGAATATCGCAAACTGTTAGAGGAAATCTGTCCAGCGCATCTTTCCTATTCCGGCTTGCAATCGGTATTGAAATTGTTGTTGGCTGAACGCGTTTCGATTTGCAATCTTGATCTTATTCTTGAAGCAATTGCCGAAATAGCCCCCCATGTTCGTCGGGCTGAATTGATTGTCGAACACGTACGTATGCGCCTGTCGCAACAAATTTGTGGCGATTTGGCAGAAAATGGCGTGTTGAACGTATTAAGGCTTGGCAGCCATTGGGATCTTGTATTCCATCAGGCATTGAAACGTGATGGGAAAGGCGAGATTACCGAATTCGATATTGATCCAAGAGAGCTTGAAAAATTCGGTACAGAGGCTACAAAGGCTATTCGTAAACTTATGGAAAAAGGCGAACGATTTGTTCTTATCACGTCACCCGAGGCCCGGCCATATGTGCACATGATTATTGAACGGTTGTTTGCCGCGTTACCGGTTCTCTCTCACGCGGAAATCGCCCGCAGTGTGGAAGTCAAAACGTTGGGAACTATTGCCGATTAAAAGGAATAGGATATGCCCTTTACCTCTTTGCCCTTAGATCAATTGGTGATTGTTGCCATGTTGATCTTTGCTCGGGTGGGGGCTTGTTTGATGTTGATGCCGGGTATTTCAAGTGCCCGCATTCCAATGAATTTCAGAATTTTTCTGGCAATAGCTTTTTCGCTGATTATGGTACCATTAGCAGATTCCAATTTTTCCCGCGTTGCCGCTGAACCATCTTTGACGACATTGCTTGGCGGAATTGCAAGCGAGTCTCTGGTGGGGGCGACATTTGGCATTATTGCCAATGCTTATATGTGGGCATTACAATTCATGGCCAATATTATCGGACTTTCAATCGGCTATTCCGGCCAGCCCGGTTCGAGTGTTATTGAATCTATGCCTGAAACGCAGGTTGCCAATTTGATTACCATTGGTGCCTTGATGCTGTTTTTTGCCAGCGATCTTCATATGATCGTCATCCGCGGGCTTTTGACATCCTATCAGATTATTCCGGTTTCGTTGACGCCGGCACCTGAGTCGGCGTTGATTGATTTTAGAGATGCACTTTCACAAACATTCCTGACAACTTTGCGTATTGCCTCGCCATTTCTCATTTATGCTATATTGGTTAATATGGCGATTGGGCTTATCAATAAATTAACGCCAACCATTCCGGTTTATTTCATTTCAATGCCATTTGTCATGTTTGGTGGTGTGTTGCTTATTTATTATCTCTTGCCGGAAATATTGTCATTCTTTGGTTCAGAATATGCTTCATGGTTGAATAGGGGGCCATAATGGCGAGAGCAAGTCAACGTTACGCAAAACTTTTGAAAGCCCAAAAATTGGTGAAAGCCCGTGACGAGGCCGAGCTTGAAGGTTCGATAAATACCCGTTTGGCATTGAAAGACGAAGACAAATTTTTGTTTTCGCTCACAGAAAAAGGACAGATGCCCGATTTTTTTAATCCGCTTCTGGTTGCCAACCGGCTCGAAAGGAATGCGCGTAAAGAAGCCATTCTTGCAACTCTTATAGTCAAACAAAGGAAAACGTTGCTGCAATCTTCACGTCGTTATGATGTCATCGACAAAAAACGCAAAGCGGCTTTGGAAGCAGAAGAGCGTAAAGACCTGTCAAACATGTTGGAAGAATATGTTGCGGCAAAAATCGTCAAGGACACCAGCTTGGGATAAGCTTGATCGAATACACACGGAAAAGTTACGAAAATATATACAATGCTTGGTTTGGCGTTTTTTTTGATATGCGGGGGTTCGATAAATATCGGACACAAACTGTAAGGGGAAATTTAATGGCCATTCAACCGCCTTCAGATTTGGTACTTGATGTGTCAAGAGCTGCAGACCCTCTCGAATACAGGGCTTCGGTAGAGAAATTGCGTAATGCGCAAAGTGCTATACGCGCGGCCAATCAACAAACCAGCGCCACCGGTTTTTCGCAGATGGTGAAGCTTGCTGATAACACATCAACTCCTTATCCATCGTCACAAGATATTAATCAGCTCAGAATTAATCATAAAGCGGGCAATAATCAGCAAGTCGAAGCATATAAAAAGTTTGAAGCTTTCATGTTGCAAAGCTTTATCCAGAACATGTTTACCACAGACACTCCTTCGGTTTTTGGCCAAGGGCAGGCAGGCGAATATTGGAAATCAATGATGGCGGAAGCAATGGCTGGCGAACTGGCCGATCATGGTGGCATTGGTGTGGCGAAAATGCTTGAACGCAGCGATCAAATAAAACAAAATTCAATAAATGCCGAAGAAAATCAGGATATGAAGGATGTTTTAGGTAACCTGACCGGTGCCGACAAAAGTCCTCAAGCCGTGGTTGCCAATATAGTACAAAATAAAGATATTGAATTTGTACGTAAACAGATGTCTAAAAATAGTTAAACGTTTGTTATAATCTATGGTAAAATAATTGTTAAATTATGCAAACATGCTCAGTCAAAGGAGTTTAATATGTCTTTAGAAGAGCAACCAAATGAACAAAGTCAGGCTTTGACTGTGGAAAAAAAGCCGATTGATGATCCGGCAGCTCGGGACATAGCCTTGACAAGGCTTGCTGCTGTCGTTAACTCGCTTGAGGAAGTTGTCGATTACGAAACTGGTGCTTTGGAAAGAAACGAAAACCCGGATTATAATCATATCAATTTTCGCAAGACGCGTGGTCTGCGGGATTTGAACCAGTCTATGTCCGAAGTTGCACGGTATTTCGATAACGTTGTAGAAACGAAAGTCGAAACGCTGCTCGGCGGATTGAAAAAAAAGCTCGAACGCAATAGCGAGCTACTGAAAATCCATCTTGAAGCCGTAGGCGAGCTTTCGGATATGATGCAGGAAGCGGCTCGCGAACGCGAAACAGACGGAACCTATGATCCATTTTCTATTAATAATGGGCAACAGAAATGATAAAAATTGTTGCGATCGGTTTGTGGGTTTGCCTCGTCGCATTGGGTAGTTTGATGCTCGGCATTAAGACAAGCGCACAACCTAAAGCAACGCCGGTGGCTGAAAGCGCTGAACCTACCATTGATTACGACAGAACAGAGATTATGAGTGTGCCCATTCTGACGGATGGTAAAGTCGATGGTTACATTATCTCGCAACTTGTCTATACGGTCGATTCAAGTGTCAAGGAGAAGTTGAAAGTTCCATTGGGATTGTTTGTTAACGATGAAGTTTTTAGTGTTTTTTATGGGTCTTATTCCGACACAAGGCATATCGAACATGTGAAATTTTCGGATGTGAAGCAAGAAATCCTGGATGGTGTTAATCAACGTTTTCACGAGCCGGTCATTAAAGATATAATGGTTGAACAATTCAATTATGTCCCTGCCGATCAGGTTAGAAATTTAAATACCGTGAAGTAATCTTAGGATTGCGATGTAAGCCGGTCGCCAGCATATTTTGCATTCGTGTTGAAAAACTATTTTGACAACACGACGATAGTAAATTTTATTTATCGGGTTCGCGGAAGAGGCTGTCTGTTAGGAAAGTTTGTTCTGTGTTGTTGATGGACGCCAGACAGTGCATTATATAGGTGATCGGTAAAGTATGTTGCTTGTCGCGATCACTCAATATAATGTGATATCCAAGGAATTTTAGATCATCTCTATCTTGTAACCCAAAGAAATTTCCTTTAGGGTTTTTGATACGAAGAAAAAAATAAACAATAAATATACCTGCGCAATAATAAAAAATTCGTATTTTTAAAACTATAATTCTAGATATTCGGTCTATTGTGTAACGTTTTCAGAAAATAGCCTTTCTATTCTTAATTCCATCACTTCAGGTGTGACGGATGATCGTTTGTACTTTTATTGACTTGTGTTCCGGTCTGAAACTAGGAAGCTAGAACTGAATGCGCTAATTTCAGCGCCTTATTGACAAAATAGTGCACCTCAATAGCGTTTGTGGGCGACGCTATCTGAATGCACAACGGCCGGATAATATACAGGGTTGTGGAGGTGCCTTGAAGCTTGAGAGCATGCGGAAAGCAGCATCTCTTAAACAAGAACAAAGATTGATGCAATCAACGACAATGCATTTCAAATGAACAGAAACGTTGCTTTCTTTGTTGCGAAAACCGGGTAAAGAGATGTTCATTTTGGTAAAAGAATATATGAAAAAATGCGTCGGGAAAATTCTTTAATACGATTGTCGTTTTTTTATGTGAAAGAAAAAGTTCTGGTTATTGTTTTTGCGAAGTTGATTGTTTTGCTATTGTTATTGATTTGCAATGATAATTAATTTTACTCTGAGCCTCGGCGTGTTGGAGAAAATTGTGCGTTAAAATAAAATTTCCCGTCAAGTTAAATTCACGCGATTATCAGTCGAAAATTCGATACGCTGGTGTTTTGTCAATATTAATAGGTGCGAATTAAGCCGGCCAACCCACCCTAAAAAGGGTACGATCTGACAATAAATCAACAATTAATCTGGTTGGCAAATTTAACTTTTCAAAATTCAAATTCCATCACGCGTTCCTGTCCGGCACGGCATCGGCAAAACGCCGTCCGATTTTTATATAGTGCCGTCAAAAGCGACGTCGGCGAGTTCACACGCGAGGTGCAATACTCTCGAGCAATATGGTATTGCCCGGTTTGCTAACTGTGGAGTGTTGCCATGTCATGTTATTCGCATTTGAGTTTTGAAGAAAGAGAAGAAATCTACCAACGTCGTGC